>JBJEHN010000001.1:0-2374 GCA_051876105.1 Coriobacteriales bacterium
TGGGGCCTCATCGCCCTGGGCACCGCCATCAAGGACCACAACGGCCCCGGCATCCTACTATAACGGCCTGGCGCTGTTCTCCTTTGCCGTGGCATCGCTGCTCATCTTCACCAGCCTCTTCCAGGTTCTGCCGCCCTTGCGCCGGCTGCGTACACGAGCACCGGGCCGAGCTGCGCGCCGAGTGCCTCGGTCGTCAGGCGCATGAGGCCCACCATGAGGCTCCACAGCAGTATCGCTGCGGCCCCCATCGCGGTTGCGCTTGTCTTCATGGACCCCTCTCCTCAAGCGGCTTTCACATAGGCTCTAGATGGTAGCAGTCTCTCCAGACCCAGTGGCCACGATATGCGGCAGCAGCGCCCGCACGCGTGCACTCAAAGCTGCATGAGTTTGTGGGCTAGGGCGTAGTCGACGAGCTCGGCGCGGCTCTTCAGCTTGAGCTTGGTGTAGATCTTCGAGCGGTGCGCCTCGATGGTCTTCACGCACAGGAAGAGCATGTCCGCGATCTCGCGGTTGGTGTAGCCGTGCGCCAGCAGGCGGATGATCTCGAGCTCGCGCGTGGTGAGCTTTTGCGCGCGGGCCAGCTCCTCCATCTCTGTCGAGCTCAGTTCGCGGCCCATGAGCTCACGCATCTTGGGATGGATGTAGAGGGTGCCGCCCAGCACGCTGTTGACGCAGTCGACAAGCTCCGCAGCAGACGAGTTCTTGAGCATGTAGCCCTGCGCCCCGCCGCGCAGCGTGTAGCGAAGATACTCCAGATCTGCATACATGGTGAGGATGATCACCTTGGTCTGCGGGAAGTCGCGCGTGATGTCCTCGCAGGCGGCCAGCCCGCTCTTGCCCGGCGGCATGCTGATGTCAAGCAGCAGCACGTCCGGCCGCTCTCGCGAGACTGCGGCGTATGCCTGCGCGCCGTCTGCCGCCTCTCCCACGACCTTGAACTGCCCGGTCTGCTCCAGGATCATCCTGAAGCCGGCGCGCACCATCTCGTGGTCGTCTGCCAAAACGAGCTGCCGGCGTCGTTGATCTGCACCAGCGCGCGGTCTGCGCCGGAGTACTTGCAGGAGTTGAGCAGGGCCTCCTGGATGATGCGGTAGATCTGGGTTTCGTACGCGGGCTCCATGCGCTCCATCTCTTCCGGCACCTCGAAGTCCACCTGCACGCCGTAGCTTTCGCGGTAGACGAGCGCCTAAAATGGGACAGTGGGGACTGTCCCCACTGTCCCATTTAGTTGAGGTAGCCTTCGCGGGCGGTGACGCCAAAGCGCTGCTCGATCTGGTGCATCTGCTCGTCTGTGATGGTGTTGAGGCGGGGGAGGTGGGCGATCTTCAGGTAGACCTCGGCTGCCTTCTCTGCCGTCTCGATGAGGCCGAAGGCATCGTCCAGGCTGGATCCGGTGCCGTAGAGGCCGTGCTGGGCCCACACCACCAGGCGGTGGGTGCGCATCTTCTCGGCCGTGGCGCGGCCTATCTCGTTGGTGCCGCAGACCATCCAGGGCAACACACCCACCCCATCCGGGAAGACCATCAGGCACTCCGTGCACATCTGCCACAGGCTGCGCGTGAAGGCGCGCTCGTCGAGCGTGTGGACGAAGGTCATCGCCAGCAGGTTGGTGGGGTGGCAGTGGGTGACCACGCGGTGCAGCGGGTCTGCTTGCAGGCGCGCTGCGTGCGTCATGAGGTGGGCGGGCAGCTCGCTGGTGAAGGTGCCGCCGCTCTCAAAGCCCCAGAGCAGCTCAGCCTCACTGCCGCTTTGCGCGATGCGGATGAGCCCCAGGTTGTCCTGTGGAGCGCGCTCTACGTTCTTGAAGTATTTGCCGGTGCCCGTCACCAAGAAGGAGCGCCCGGCCAGGCTGGGCTCACAAAAGCCGGTTGCAAGGGTGCGCTTCACGCTCAGCTCGCCGGCGTAAGGGGCCAGCTCTACGTCGTCGAGCAGCAGCGAGATGTTGCCTCCGTTGCGCTCGTCCCAGCCCAGGCGGTACATGTTCGAGCAGGTAAGCGCCATCTCGCGGACGAAGGGCGCATCAAGCAGGTGTGCAGCAGTCATGAGAGTCGTGTCCGTTCTTGCCATGCAGTGTCATTATGCGGTGCCGTCAAACCGCTATGGAGCCGCTCCCCTTCACGTCATCCTTCGACTCCGGCGCTTCGCGCCTCCGCTCAGGATGACGCGGGGAGGGGGAGCTCCAGCCCCATACTGGTCTGACAGTGCGCCTCTTTTGTCGAAAGGGTAGCACTCCGCGTGCAGAGCGCGCTGTGGCAAGGGCTAGACTGGCGTTTATGACTGAGCAAACGCATTCCTTCGTGCGGCCCACGCTGGGGCGCCGGGCCCGCATGTGGCTCGACCGCCAGCTCCACAGCCTGCGCACGGCAATGGATAT
>JBJEHN010000002.1:0-45059 GCA_051876105.1 Coriobacteriales bacterium
GCGGTAACAAAAGCCGTTTGCCCGCCTATGGCCCCTGATTCCCCGCAAAAAAACGCACTCGGCCCGCACAGAAAAGAAAGCGGGGCGGGAGCAAAGCCCCAACCCCGCTCAACGCGCACACGAAAAGCCTGCCTACAGCTCCAAGAACCAGGCGTTCTGGGCGTCGACGACGTTCTTGAGATCGGTCTGGATGCGGCCGGAGACAGCACGGTCGACGTTGAGGAAGATGGTCGCGATGTTGCTGTCTGGGCGCACGGAGATCTGCATGGTCTCGATGTTTACGCCGGCGTTGCCCAAGACGGTGCCCAGCTTGCCCATGCGGCCCGGGCCGTCGACGTACTGCAAAATGATGACGTTCTTGCCGGGAATGAAGTCGACATCGTAGCCCAGGATGGATGTGATGCGCACCTTTTCGGCAGGGGCGGTGGAGGCGGTGATGACGACGTCGCCTTCTGCGGAGCGGGCGGTCACCTCCACGTAGGAGGGGTAGCCCTCGGAGACGGGGTCGACGGAGGTCTCGACGGCGATGCCGCGCTGCTCGGCCAGGTAGCGGGCGTTGATGACGTTGACGGGAACCTCGGAGCCGAACTGCACGATGCCGGCCAGGGCGGCGGTGCCGAGCACGCTCGGGTCCTCGGAGGCGATGCGGCCGCAGGCCTTGACGGCCACGCCGGAGATGGCGGCGCTGGAGATCTGGGCCGCCATGTCGGCCGCGGTCTGGGCGGCGCCGATGTAGGGGCGCAGGTGCTCCATGACCTGCTCGGGGATGCGGGCGGAGTTCACCACGGTGGGGACCGCCTTTCCCTGCATGCCGGCGATGACGAACTCGGCGATCTGCGTAGCGGCGCGGATCTGGGCCTCCTTAGTAGAGGCGCCCAGGTGCGGGGTGAGGACGACGTTGTCAAAGCCGTGGATGGGGCTGCTGGAGACAGGCTCGTGCTCCCAGACGTCGATGCCGGCGCCGCCGATCTTGCCGCTCTCGAGGAAGCCGGCCATGGCCTCGATGTCCATGATGCCGCCGCGGGCGCAGTTGACGAGGATGACGCCGTCCTTCATGAGGGCGTACTGGTCGGCACCGAACATGCCCGTGGTCTCCTTGGTCTTGGGCATGTGGACGGTGATGACGTCGCCCACCTTGCAGAGCTCGTTAACGTCTGTGTAGAGCTCGACGCCCAGGGAGGCGGCGCGCTCGGGGGTGACGTAGGGGTCGTAGCCGGCGATCTTCATGCCGAAGGCCCTGGCGCGCTCGGCAACGAGCATGCCCACGCGGCCCAGACCGAAGACGGCGAGCGTCTTGTCCTGCAGCTCGACGCCGGTGAACTTGGAGCGGTTCCAGTTGCCGGCCTTCATGGAGGCGTCTGCCACGGCGGTCTTGCGGGCCACGGCGAGCATCAGGGCCATGGTCTGCTCCGCAGCGGAGACCACGTTGGAGGTGGGGGCGTTGCAGACGATGACGCCGCGCTCGGTTGCGGCCTCGGAGTCGATGTTGTCGACGCCCACGCCGGCGCGGCCGATGACCTTGAGGTTCTTGCCGGCCTCGATGACCTCGCGGGTCACGGTGGTGGCGGAGCGGACGATGAGGCCGTCGTAGTCGGGAATGAGCTCGACGAGCTCCTCGGGGGTGGTGTCGGGCTTGAACGTGACCTGGCAACCGGCATCCTCCAGCACGGCGATGCCTTCCTTGGCAAGCTTCTCGGGGATGAGAACCTTCATAGTGCAACTTCCTTTCAGTCAATGGGCTTGCCTGGGCGTTTGTCGGAACTACTTGCACGCAGGCTCGCTCGCGGCCGGGGCCGCTCACTTCATCTTCCGCAGAGCTGTTGCTGCTCTGTTGGGAGGGGGCTCGTCCAGCCCCCTCCCAACAGAGGGCCCCGGGCCCTGCGGCCCGGGACTCCCCCTGCTCTAATCAAACGCGCAAGCGCAGGCCTACAGCCAGGAGAACATCTTGCGGACTTCCTTGCCGGTCTTCTCGATCAGCAGGTCGTCGCAAGCGGCGCGCTGCTCGAGCAGCCACTTGTGGTCGTTCTCACAGTCGGCGACGAACTCCTTGGCAAACTCGCCGTTCTTGATGCGGTCGAGGATGAGCTTCATGGCCTCGCGGGACTGCTCGTTGATGACCTTGGGGCCGGCGTAGTACTCGCCGTACTCCGCGGTGTTGGAGATGGAGTAGTTCATGAAGCCGATGCCCTTCTCGTACATCAGGTCCACGATCATCTTGAGCTCGTGGTAGACCTCGAAGTAGGCGAGTTCGGGCGGGTAGCCGCCGTAGTTGACCAGGGTGTCGAAGCCGGCCTTGACCAGCTCGACGCAGCCGCCGCACAGGACGGCCTGCTCGCCGAAGAGGTCCTCCTCGGTCTCCTGGGCGAAGGTGCCCTCCATGATGCCGGTGCGGGCGCCGCCCACGCCCCAAGCGTAGGAGCGGGCGATCTCCCAGGCGTCACCGGTGGCGTCCTGGTACACGCAGATGAGGTCGGGCACACCGGAGCCCTCGGTGAACTGACGGCGCACGATGTGGCCGGGGCCCTTGGGGGCGCACATGATCACGTTGACGTTCTCGGGGGCCTTGATGTAGCCGTAGTGGATGTTGAAGCCGTGGCCGAATGCCAGGGTGTCGCCCTCGTGCAGATGGGCCTCGATGTGCTCCTTGTAGACCTTGGGCTGCATCTCGTCGGGGACGAGCATCATGATGACGTCGGCTTCCTCGGCTGCGTCGTCCATGGTCATGACCTTGAGGCCGGCCTCCTCGGCGACAGCCCAGTTCTTGGAGCCCTCGCGCAGGCCGACGCGCACGTCGACGCCGGAGTCGTGCAAGTTGAGTGCGTGTGCATGGCCCTGGGAGCCGTAGCCGATGATGGCCACCTTCTTGCCCTTGATGACCTCGGGGTTGACGTCCTGTTCGTAAAGGATCGTGATTGCCATTACGAAGCTTCCTTTCATCTATCAGCGCTCCCAGCCCTGTGCCGGGAGGTCTAATCAACGGTAATGGGCGCTATTGTACGCTTCTCGACAGGCGTTGCCCTCAGCGTTTCCCTGAGGTTACCTGCCGGGATGCTCAGAAGGAGAAAGCGCCCCGCACCCTCCCCCTTCACACCGCTAGTTGCCGCGGCTGAGCGCGATCTTGCCCGTGCGGACGATCTCCTTGATGCCGTAGGCGCGGAACATGTCCTCCATCGCCACGAGCTTGTCGTCGGTGCCGGTCGCCTCGACCGTGAGGCTGGCAGGCGCCACGTCGACGATGTTGGCGCGGAAGACGTTGCAGATCTCGATGACCTCGTGGCGGCGCGCTGGGTCGACGTTGACCTTGAAGAGCACGAGCTCGCGGTCGATGTGCGCCTCTTCCGTGAGGTCGTTGATCTTGTAGACGTTCACCAGCTTGTGCAGCTGCTTGGTGACCTGCTCGACCGCGGTCTCGTCCGCGTCGACGACCAGGGTGATGCGCGAGCGGGTGGGGTCCTCGGTGCGGCCCACGGCCAGGCTGTCGATGTTGAAGCCGCGGCGTGCGACGAGTCCGGCAACGCGGGTCAGGACGCCGGGCTCGTTGTCCACCAGGATGGAAAGCGTGCGTGACATGCCTACTCCCCCTTCTCGATCTTGTTGCCGTTCTCGTCCAGCGTCACCACGCCGATCATGTCCGTCACGGCCTTGCCGGCGGGGATCATGGGGTAGACGTTCTCGGAGGCAGGGATCTTGACCTCGAGGACCGAGGGCTGGTCGCTGTCGAGCCAGGCGCGCATGGCAGCCTCGAGCTCTGCCGGCTTGGTGACGCGCGCGCCTTCCCAGCCGTAGGCCTCTGCCAGCTTCACGAAATCCGGGTTGGCGCTGAAGATGGTGTTGGAGTAGCGCTGGTTGTAGAGCAGCTGCTGCCACTGGTGAACCATGCCCAGGCAGTTGTTGTTGAGGATGAGCAGCTTGACCGGGAGGTTGTTCTCGCGCATGGTGGCGAGCTCCTGGATGTTCATCTGCACGGAGCCGTCGCCGGCGATGCACACCACGCGGCTCTCCGGCTTGCCGGCCTGGGCGCCCATCGCCGCAGGCAGGCCGAAGCCCATCGTGCCTGCGCCACCGCTGCTGAGGAAGGTGCGGCTGCGCGTGCACTTGAGGTACTGGGCGGCCCACATCTGATGCTGGCCCACCTCAGTGGCAAAGACGGTGTCGCGGTCCTTTGCCAGGGTGTTGAGCAGGTCGAGCACCTGCTCGGGCAGGATGGCGTCCTCTCGCGGCTCGTAGTAGAAGGGGCTCTCGCGCTTCCACTGCAGGACCTTCTCGACCCAGGCGGCCGTGCGAGACTCGGGCGCGAGCTTGTCGAGCTCCTCGTTGATGGCGCTCAACACGATCTTTGCGTCGCCCACGATGGGGATGTCGGCGTTGCGGTTCTTGCCAATCTCTGCCGGGTCGATGTCGATGTGGACCACGGAGGCGTTGGGGGCGAACTTGTCCAAGGCGCCGGTAACGCGGTCTGCAAAGCGCGTGCCCACGGCGAAGATGAGGTCGCTCTCGTAGAGAGCCATGTTGGCCGCCTTGGAGCCGTGCATGCCGGGCAGGCCCAGGCAGAGCTCCTTGTCCTCGTGGAAGACGCCCTTGCCCATGAGGCTCACCACCGCGGGGATCTGCAGGGTGTCGGAGAGCTTCATGATGTCTTGGCAGGCGTGGCTCCACAGGACACCGCCGCCGCAGTAGATGACGGGCTGCTCGGCGTCGAGCAGGGCCTTGACAGCCTGCTTGACCTGCTTGTTGTTGCCCTTGTAGGTGGGCTTGTAGCTGGGGAGCTTGACCTCGTCGGGATACTGGTACTCGATGGTCTCGCGCAGCAGGTTGCTGGGCATGTCGATGACCACGGGGCCGGGGCGGCCGGTGCTGGCGATGTGGTAGGCCTCGGCCACGATGCGGGGGATGTCCTCGGCCTTGCGGATCAGGTAGCTGTGCTTGACGATGGGCATGGTGATGCCGGTGATGTCGCTTTCCTGGAAGGCGTCGCTGCCCAGAGCGCTCAGGGGCACCTGGCCGCAGATGACCACCATGGGAACGGAGTCCATGTAGGCGGTGGCGATGCCGGTGACTGTGTTGGTGGCGCCGGGGCCGGAGGTTACGATGACGGTGCCGGTCTTGCCGGTTGCGCGCGCGTAGCCGTCTGCCGCATGGGTCGCGCCCTGCTCGTGGCGCACCAGGATGTGGTGCAGCTTGGTGCTGTCGTACAGCGCGTCGTAGATGAGGATGGCCTGGCCGCCGGGGTAGCCGAAGATGGTCTCCACGCCGGCGTCCTCGAGCGCTGTGATGAGGGCGCGGTTGCCCTGCATCATCTGTCCGTTGTGCTCACTCACTGCAGAATCGCCCCCTTGTCAGCGGATGTGACGAGCTTGGCATAACGGCCGAGCACGCCAGTGGTGTAGCGGGGCTCGGGTTTGACCCAGGCCGCGCGGCGGGCTGCCAGCTCGTCTTCGGCAACGTCCAAGGTGAGCTCGCCCTTCTCGATGTCGATGATGATGCGGTCGCCCTCCTGGACGAGCGCGATGGCGCCGCCCGCGGCAGCCTCCGGGGAGACATGGCCGATGGCGGGCCCCTTGGTGGCGCCGGAGAAGCGGCCGTCTGTGATCAGCGCGACCGACTTGTCCAAGCCCATGCCGCATACGTGGCTGGTGGGCGCCAGCATCTCGCGCATACCGGGGCCGCCGGCAGGACCCTCGTAGCGGATCACGATGACGTTGCCGGGCTTGATCTGCCCGCCCAGGATGGCCTCGCAGGCGTCCTGCTCGCACTCGAACACGCGGGCGGTACCCGTGAACTGCATCATCTCGGGCGCAACAGCGGACTTCTTCACAACCGCGCCGTCCGGAGCAAGGTTGCCGCGCATGACCTTGAGGCCGCCGTCGGGCGAGTAGGCGTCTGCGCAGCTGCGGACGATCTCGCCATCGACGGGCGGGCAGGAGTCGATCCACTCGCCCATGGTGCCGTGAATGGTGAGAGCGCTGCGGTCGAGCACGCCGTTGCGGCCCAGCTCGCCGATGATGGCGGAGACGCCGCCCACGGCGTTGAGGTCCTCGATGTGCAGCGGACCAGCGGGCGCGATGCGGGTGATGTTGGGCGTTGCGGCGCAGACCTCGTCCCAAGTCTCGAGCGTGACGGGGCAACCCGCGGTGGCGGCGATGGCGGTGAGGTGCAGCATGGTGTTGGTGGAGCCGCCGAAGGCCATGTCGAGCGCCATGCCGTTGCGGATGGCCGCCGGGGTGATGACGTCCTTGATGCGGATGTCCTTCTCGATGAGCTCCATGACCTTCATGCCGGCCTCCTTGGCCAGGCGGTCGCGCGCCGAGTAGACGGCAGGGATGGTACCGTTGCCCGGCAAGGCGATGCCCAGCGCCTCAGAGAGGCAGCAGATGGAGTTGGCGGTGAACATGCCGGAGCAGCTGCCGCAGGTGGGGCAGGCGGTCTCCTCGATCCACTTGCACTCTTCCTCGGTCATGGTGCCGGCAGTGACCTGGCCCACGGCGTCGAAGAGGGAGTTGAGGTCCGTCTGGTGCTTGCGGTCGCGCGAGCGGCCGGCCAGCATCGGGCCGCCGGAGACGAGCACCGTGGGGAGGTTGAGGCGCAGGGCGCCCATGATCATGCCGGGGACGATCTTGTCGCAGGCGGGCACGAGCACCACGGCATCGAAGGCGTGACCCTGCACGGCGCACTCGACCGAGTCCGCAATGACCTCACGGCTGGTGAGCGAGTAGTGCATGCCCTCGTGGTTCATGGCGATGCCGTCGCACACGCCGATGGTGGTCATGCAGAAGGGGGTGCCGCCTGCCATGCGGATGCCTGCCTTCACATCGTCGACGATGCGCTGCAGGTGCAGGTGGCCGGGGATGATGTCGTTGGCGGAGCTGATGATCGCCACGAGGGGGCGCTCGAGCTCCTCGTCAGTGAGGCCGTCTGCCTTGAGCAGGCTGCGGTGAGGTGCGCGGGCCAGGCCTTTCTTTATCTGGTCGCTTCTCATAAAAAAGCCCATCCTTTCTCTCAAAGCCGGAAGGCGAGTAAGGATGAGCCGCATGAGCACCGAACGTGTGCACGCGACAGATTGCGGTTACCCAACCGATCCGGCGTCCAGCCGACCTGCGCAGCGGAGATCGTCCGCATGCGGGGCCAGCCCCAACCAGACTGCTCCGGGCTTGATGCGGATCGTCCGTTGCCGCGAATGGCGTAGCAACGGATTGGCTCCCACCGGTACCCATCAACACAGATCTGCGTACAAATGCTGAGTATACGTCTGCCCAAGGCCTTGCGAACAGTTTTTTCCAGTTATTTTGCAAACGAGCCGTCTGCTAGCGCAGGCGCTGCGGGTCCTCCCCCACCGGCTCGATCGACAGGATGTCGCCGAAGTCGATGCGCTGGCGCACCAAGCGCAGGTAGCGCAGCTCTGGCACAAGCTCGGCCAGCACGCCCTGGCGGGTGACATAGGCATCTTGGTCGTAGAAGGTGACGCGCACCATGTCGCCCTTGGACAGCGACACCGCCACCCGAGAGAGGCGTTGGGCCTCCTCCTCGGTGAGCTCGCGGCGCGGCGAGGGGCAGCGCTCCTGCTGGCGGCAGAGCTCGTAGTAGCCCTTGAGCGCCATGAAGGGCATGAACTGGCGCGCGCGCTGCACGCGGGGCGAGGCGGCGCTGAAGGCGGTGTCTCCCCGCTTGGCCACGGGCGGCTAGCGATCGCCGCGCCCGCCGCGGGGGTCGCGCGGGGCGGCGGAGTAGTCGATGTCTTCGTCCGTGTAGCCGTCGGGCTCGTTGTACTGGGCATCGAAGCCCTCCGGGTCGCGCTCGCGGTACTCGAGCGAGGCGCGCATGCGGACTTCGAGCTCGGCTTCGAGCAGCTCGGCCTTGAAGGCGAAGTTGTTCCACAGGGCGCCGGCCAGGTAGGACACGATGGCCAGGTCGAAGACGATGGTGCGGAAGAGGTCGAGGTTGGCCACCTGATAGGTGTTGATGATCAAGACGATGAAGGCGGTGACGCCCGCCATCTTGGCGACGACGCTGAAGTGGCGAGAGGGCCACAGGTAGCCCGCCTCGTAGCGTTCCTGGGCCTCGACGTCATGCGCGTCTTGGCCGTTGAGCACTTTGGCGAGCCCGCGCTTGAAGTCAGCTAGGTCGCGAATCTCGGCCTTGAGCTGGGGGAAGCGCATGACGCTCACGGCAAAGGCCAGCACCACCACGATGACCAGGCCTGAAGGCCGGTTGGCCACGAAGGCGCGGTCTGCCAGGGCGAAGTAGGCGATCAGCCCGGCCACCATGGCTACCAACGCCACGATGTGCACCACTGCGCAGATCTTGGCATAGCGGTTGGCTGCGGGGATGTTCCAGGCGCGGCGCACCTGGGGGTCGTCCAAGTGCTCGCGGAGGGTCTCTTCGTCGATTGCCACGGTTGCTCCTTCTCTTAGGTATTGGCGTACATACTACGCGCTATGGCCGCCCACTTGGTCGTTCCGTTGTCTGCCAGTAGCTTTTTCCTGCAGGCTGGCCGCCTTGAACACGGCGTTCTTGCCGAACTTCTCCTTTATGGCGATCTGGGCCTGGGCTAGCGAGCGCTCGCGCGCCTGCTCCTCCTGGTCTGTGAAGAGGTCGAGTGTGGCGCAGTCCTCGTCGAGCAGGTTGCCGAAGCCCAGGTTCACCCTGCGCAGGGGCCTAGCAGGGTCGACGGTCTGGCGGTAGAGCTCCTCCATGCGCGGCCAGAGCTTGGCAAGCGAGTTGGTCTTCTCCGAGATACGGCGCGAGCCCCCGCCGTGCATGCCTGCACTCCCCGGCCCCACCTGGCGCTTGCCATGCCCGCCCTCGAACCATTGGCTCCGCTCCTCCCGGCTCGGCCCGGACGCATCGCGGGCGTAGCCCACGTAGAGCGAGATGTGGTCTGTCACCAGGTGCTTCTCCACCAGCTCGAGCACGCTCGCCTCCGTCATCTCGCGCAGCACCATGAGCCCCTCCTCGAAGCTGTAGTCGCACATGAGCACCTGGCCGTTGGTGAGGCTCGAGCCCTGGGGCTCGTAGGCGTGGATGTCTGCGATGGTGCAGGGTTCGATGCCGTGGGCGTGGTCGATGAGGAACTCTGCGTTGACCCCGAACTCCCTGTAGAGCACCGAGGGTGGCATCCTCGCCACACCCTCGAGGTCCCTGACCCCGTACTTGAGCAGGCGGTTGGCTATGCCGGGGCCGATGTTCCAGATGTCTGTGATGGGACGGTGGTTCCAGATGCTGCGGTGGAACTCCGCATCGTCCAGGTAGCCTATGCCGTCTTCCACGTGCTTGGCCGTGATGTCGAGCGCCAGCTTGCACAGGAAGAGGTTGGTACCGATACCCGCCGTGGCCGTGATGCGCGTCTCTGCAAAGACCTCGTCCATGAGCATGCGCGCCAGCTCGCGGGCCTGCATGCCGTAGAGCTCCAGGTAGGGGGTGGCGTCGATGAAGCACTCGTCAATCGAGTAGACGTGTATGTCCTCTGGGGCGATGAAGCGCAGGTAGATGCTGTATATCTGGGCGCTGACCTCCATGTAGTGGCGCATGCGCGGCTTGATGACGAGGTAATCCAGGTCGTCGGGTATCTCGAAGACCCTGCAGCGGTTGCGTATGCCCAGCTCCTTCATGGCGGGGGTGATGGCCAGGCAGATGGTCTTGTCCGTGCGCTCTGGGTCTGCCACCACGAGGTTGGTGGTAAACGGGTCGAGGCCCCTCTCAGCGCACTCGACGCTGGCATAGAAGGACTTCAAGTCGATGCAGATGTATGTGCGGCCCGTATCAGCACTCATGGGACAAGGGTACCCCAGGGGTGAGACACGGGCCGCACGCGTTGCTGAAGAGCCGCTTGCTAGAAGAGCAGGCCGCTGCTGGGCAGGCAGAAGGCGACTACCAGGCCCAGGCAGACGATGACAACGAGCGCGCCCTTGACCATGGCCTTGCGCTTCTCGCGCTGGGCGACGATAAACTCCTCTAGCTCCCGCTCTTCCCTCTCCTTGCGATGCTTCTCGTTGATGACCTTTGCACCCATGGGCGCTCCTTATCTCTTGAGGCGGTCGGAAGCGTCCTCTTCAAGACGCTTGAGGATCTGGCGGTAAAGGGTCTCGTCGTTCATGCCGTGGCGGATGCGGCTGCGGATATCGCGCGCAGACTCGACGATCTCGTCGCGCGGCAGGCCGCTGACGTGCACGAAGTTGTCGTACAGGACCCTGCCGTCGACCATGGTCCACATGACGTTGTCCTGGTTGGCCGTGTAGATGACGGCGGAGGCCGGGTCGCTGGTGGGGTTCTGGTGGCTGTTGTGCAGGTCGACGGCGATGATGTCTGCCTTCTTGCCGGGCTCGAGGCTACCGATGAGGTGCTCCATGCGCAGCGCCTTGGCGGCGTCGATGGTGCCCATGCGCAGCATCTTCTCGCCCGTCATGCCGCGGTGCTTGCCGGCGTTGACAGCGCGGTTGATCATCAGGCCCACGCGCATCTCGTCGAGCATGTCCGTGGTGTCGACGGCGGCGGGGCTGTCGGTGCCGATGCCCACGGTGATGCCGACCTCGAGCATGCAGTTGACAGGTGCGAAGCCCATGCCGAGCTTGGCGTTGATGCGGGGGCAGTGCGCCACGGAGACGTTCTGCTGAGCCAGGATCTTGATGTCCGTCTCGTCAACCTGCACGGCATGCACCACGAGCATGTTGGGCACGTCGAGGATGTCCCAGTTGTAGACATAGCGCACCGAACTCACGCCCGCAGGGAGCCAAGGCGGCATCTCCATGTCGAAGTTGGAGCCCTGGCTAGCATGGACAGAGAACGACGAGCTGCCGTAGCGGATGAACTCCGCTTCCTCGCGGCTGCCTGCAAGGTGCATGGCAACGGGCATGTCCGAGCTGCCCACGTACTCGGCGATGGCCTTGTACACCCTGGGGTGGGTGGAGTAGATGGGGCCTCCGGCCAGGCCGTAGGTGATGCGGTCGGTCTCTGCGGTGAGGCCCTGCCAGCGCTTGATGTCTGCCAGGGCGTCTGCCATGGCGTCGTCGACATTCTCCGGGCGCATGGTGATCACCTCGCGGTAGACCACGCCGCGCAGTCCGGACTCGTGGATGGCTTTCACCGGGGAGCCGGGGATGGTGATGTCGGCCAGGGTGGTGATGCCGGAGGCGATGGCCTCGAGGGCGCCCAGGCGCGCGGAGTTCTCCCAATCAGCGTGGGAAAGGAAGGGCTCACAGCGCAGCACGGCCCTCTTCCAGTCTGCATAGGGCATGTCCTCGAAGAGGCCGCGCAGGGCGGTGTAGCGCATGTGGGTGTGCAGGTCTACGAAGCCCGGGCACAGCGCCGCCATGCCGAAGTCCCTGACCTCCTCGTCCGGGTACTCGGCCTTGAGCTTGGCTGCGGGGCCCACGGCGGCGATCTTGTCACCCTGGACCACGACGGCGCCGTTCTCGATGAAGGGGCCGGTGATGGGCATCACGTACTTGGCGGTGAGCAGCATGTCAGCCTCCTACTTGTCCTTCTTGCCGAAGAAGGGGAGCTTGCGCTCGGCCTTCTTGGCAGCCTTGTTGGCCTCCGCCCTTTCGCGATGGGCGCGCTCCTTCTTGCTCTCCTTGGCGGTGCCGGTCATGAGCTTTTGGGCCTTGCGGATGGGGCGCATCTTGCGCCAGTCGAGCACGAAGGCCGCGATGAGGCCCGCATAGCCCGCTACCAAGCCCACAACCTGCGTGATGTAGCGGTACTCGGCAAGGCTCTCGAGAGCGCCGCCCTCGCACATCACCCTGGGCGCAGCGAAGCTCACGACCACGCCGACGATGGCGATGACGATCAAGACGATCCAGTTGCGGCGGAAGTGCTGGTAGTCAGCCATGGCCTTGACGCCCTTGGAGATGACCTCGGCGTCCTTGCCGCTGGCCTTGCCGGCGGCGCGGGCCTTCTCCTTGTTGGCCTTCTCCTGGGCGCGGGCCTCCTCTTCCTTGCGCTTTGCCTTGGCGTCCTTGGTCCTCACGTAGACGGACGAGGCTGCCGCAGACTTAGGCTTGGCGCTGCTGGCAGAGGAGCGGGTGACGTTCTTCTTGCCGCCTTCCTTATAGCGGGCGTTGTTCTGGCTGCGTGTGGTCATGTATCACTTCTCCTAAAACAAAGGGGCCACGCCTGGTGAGCAAGGGCAGCCCGTCAAGACGCGGCCTCGAAGCGCTGCCCCGGGTGCTTCCCGGGGCAGCTCTCTGGCAAGCCTACTTGCCTGCGGGGACGAACTTCTCCCCGGTGATGAGCTCGTACGCCTGGATGTACTTGGCGCTGGTGGCGTCGATGATCTCCTGCGGGAGACGCGGCGGGTTGCCGGTGCGGTCCCAGTTGGCGTCGAGCCAGTCGCGTACGAACTGCTTGTCGAAGCTGGCCTGGCTGCGGCCGGGCTCGTACTCGTCTGCCGGCCAGAAGCGCGAGGAGTCCGGAGTCAGGACCTCGTCGGCCAGGATGAGCTTGCCATCGACGCTGCCCCACTCGAACTTAGTGTCTGCGATGATGATGCCCTTGGTGGCGGCGTAGTCGGCAGCGGTGGTGTAGACCTTGATGGAGGCGTCGCGCAGGGCAGTCGCGTCCTCGACACCCATGATCTCGCAGGTGCGCTCGAACGAGACGTTCTCGTCGTGGTCGCCGATCTCTGCCTTGGTGGAGGGGGTGTAGATGGGCTCAGGGAGCTTGGAGGAGTTCACCAGGCCCTCCGGCAGCTCGATGCCGCAGACGGTGCCCTGGGCGTTGTACTCCTTGAGGCCGGAGCCCGCCAGATAGCCGCGGACGATGCACTCGGCCGGGAACATCTGTGCCTTCCTTACCAGCATGAAGCGGCCCGCCAGGTACTCGGCGTAGGGCTGGAACTGCTCCGGGAGGTCCTTGACGTCTGCAGAGACGAGGTGGTTCTCTATGCCTGCCTTCTCGAGCAGATCGAACCAGAACAGCGAGATGCGGGTGAGGACCTCGCCCTTGTAGGGAATCTCGTCCTCGAGGATGTAGTCGAAGGCGGAGATGCGGTCTGAGGCCACGATGAGCAGTTGGTCTCCCAGATCGTAGAGGTCGCGGACCTTGCCCTGGGAATCCGGGCGCAGTGCCATTTCAGCCATAGGGAACGCTCCTTGGGTTGATGCGTACAGTCACCGCCATTGTATTGCCTAGCGGCCCCTGCTCGGGGCATGTTTTCCGAATGGCAACCTGGCGGGAGCCCGGAGGGGCGCGGCGCACCGCCAACAGCGGCCTAGCCTTGCTCCTGCTTGTCCCTGCTCTTCTTCTTGGAGGTCTGGATGACAGGCCATGCGAGCTTGAGCTGGCCGGTCGACATCTTGCCAGAGCCCTTGCTGGCGGCGCGGCGCTGGCGCTCGGCCTCCTTGCGCTGGCGCTCGGCCTCCTTGCGGGCCGCGCGCTCCAAACGGCGCAGGTCGTTCTTGTCCATGCTGGCCAGGACCACCGGGTCGTCCGAGGCCAAGGGGATCTGGATGGTGAAGGTGCTGCCCACGCCGGCCTCGCTCTCGAGCGTCACCTTGCCGTGGTGCTGGTCTGCAACCTCCTTGACCATCGCCAATCCGATTCCCAATCCGCCGCTCGTGCGCTCGCGCGCGGCGTCTGCGCGCCAGAAGCGGTTGAACACCTTGCGCTGGTCTTCCTCCGAGATGCCTATGCCCGTGTCGCACACGGAGATGCAGGCGTTGCCGTGGTTGCGCGTGACGACGAGGGTGACGCTGCCGCCTTCCGGCGTGTAGCGCACGGCGTTGGAGAGCAGGTTAGCCGTCGCCTGGCTGATGAGGTCGCGGTCGCCGCCGATGCGGATCTCCGGGTCGATCTTGGCGTCGAAGGAGAGCTCCGCGCTCTCGATGAGCGCCTGGTGGTTCAAGGCGAGGTCGGCCAGGACGTCGCTCAGGTTCATGGGCGCGATCTTGGCCACGATGGTGCCGTTCTCCAAGCGGTTGAGGTGCAGCAGAGCATCCACCAGGCGGCCCAGGCGGCGCGTCTCGGCGTTGATGGTGGAGAGGCGGATCTCGTCTGCAGGGAAGACGCCGTCTTGGATGGCCTCGACCGTTGCCTGCACCGCCATGAGGGGCGTGCGCAGCTCGTGGGCGACGTCGCCGATGAGCTGGCGCTCGAGCTCGCGGTCGCGCTCCATGGCGTCTGCCATCTCGTCGAAGGCCTGGCCAAGGCGGCCTATCTCATCGTCGCTGCTGAGGCGGGTGCGGGCGGAGTAGTCGCCGTTCTTGATGGCCTGGACCGTGTTGGAGATGCGCTGCACGGGAGCCACGATGCCGTTGGCGAAGTAGATGCCCACGATGACGGCGATGAGCACGCTGATGAAGGCCGCGATGAGCATGGCAGTGAAGAGGTCCTGCTCGCCGAAGAAGTGGCCCCTGCCAGCGTTCCACACCAGGAAGGCAACGCCCGCCATGAGCACGGCCGTCATGGCCGCTGTGAGGATGAAGGCCACCGTCACCTGGAAGGCAAACGACTTGCTCTTGTTCTCCTGGGTGATGATCGACTGTGCGTCCTTGCCCGGCTCTTCTCCCATGAGCGCCCCCTACTCCTTGGGTGCCTCGAAACGGTAGCCCACACCGTGGACCGTGTAAAGCCAGGTGGGGTTGCGGGGGTCGTCTCCGATTTTGGCCCTGAGGTTCTTGACATGGCTGTCTATGGTGCGCTCGTAGCCCTCGAAGTCGTAGCCCAGGACCTTCTCCACCAGCTCCATGCGGGTGTAGACGCGGCCCGGATAGCGGCTGAGGGTGGTGAGCAGCTTGAACTCGCTTGCCGTGAGGTCGACTTCCTCGCCCTTGACCAGGCACTTGTGGCCGGCGAGGTCGATCTCCAGGTCGCCAAAGCTCAAGACCTCGCGCTGGGGCTCGCTGTCGATGTGCACGCGGCGCAGCAGGGCCCTGACGCGCGCAACGAGCTCGCGTGGGGAGAAGGGCTTGACCAGGTAGTCGTCAGCGCCCAGCTCCAGGCCGATGATGCGGTCCTCCACCTCGCCCTTGGCAGTGAGCATGATGATGGGGATGTCGCTGGAGTCGCGGATGATGCGGCAGACCTGCTCGCCCGGGATGCCGGGGAGCATGAGGTCGAGGATCACGAGGTCGAAGTGGTGCTTCTCGAATTCCTCGACGGCGGTGGTGCCGTCTCCCACGCCGGTGACCCAGTAGTTCTCGCGCTCGAGATAGGCCGCCACTGCGTCCCTGATCGCGGTCTCGTCTTCAACCAGCAGGATGCGCCGGGTGTCTGTGCTCATATCCATGGGGTCCTCCTCCGAGGGCAGAGTACGTTTTGGATGCGAGTAGTTTAGCGCTCTGCTGCGACACAGAGCAGCGCCTCCACAGGATGAGCACGATGCCCAGACCTTCGGGAAAACAAAAGCCCCTCCGGGGAGGGGCCTTGCGTTCGATGGTGGTCGAAGAGGGACTTGAACCCCCGACACAGGGATTTTCAATCCCCTGCTCTACCGACTGAGCTACTCGACCGGGTCTGCGTTAAGCAGCGGAGGCTATATTACCATTCCTCGAACTGCGGTCAAGGGAAATTTCTCAGCTTTGAGGCGATTCTGCGCTCTGGCCGCCGTCCCCGCCCCCATCGCCTGGGGCGGCTGCCTGCGCCTCGAGCTCCTTTTGCTGCTTGGCCGCCGCGCGGGCCGCCCTCGAGTCCCAGTACTCCTGCAGCTCGGACTGGGCCTCCTCGGAGAGCGGCTCGCTCATGTCGATCTCCTCGTACTGCGTGGAGGTGTAGCCGCAGATCTCCTGCTCCTTCTTTGTGAGCTTGGGGTTCTCGCCCGCATCGGCGCGCTCCATGAGGAGCTTCCACTGGTTGATGTAGGTGAAGGTGTAGCTCACGCCGTCGACCATGCCTGTGGTGCTGGGGCACATGGCGCTGTAGAAGGCGGCGCCGCCGCTGCCCTGCAGCCGCATCGCAAGCGCGACGAGGTCCTCGAGGGGGATGTCGGTGCTGAAGCACTTGGTCGCGCTCTCGATGACGCCCGGCAGCGCGCTCACGGGCTGGGAGAGCACCTTCTCCACCAGCGCCTGCAGGAGGATGCGCTGGCACTGGGTGCGGGTGAAGTCGCCCATGGCGTAGGTCTTGCGGCAGCGTGCGAAGGTCAGGGCCTGCGTGCCGTCGAGCTCCTGCTCGCCGGGGTAGAGGGTCACGCCCTTGTAGCTGCAGTACTCGGGGACGTCCACGGTGACGCCGCCCAGCTGGTCGACGAGGTCCGTGAGACCGCTGAAGTAGATCTCGGCGTAATGGGAGATCTTGATGCCCGCGTAGTCCTCGACCGTGCTGATGGCGAGCTCGGCACCGCCCAGCGCGAAGGCCGCGTTGATCTTCTGGGTGCCGTAGCCCTCGATGTGGACTTTGGTGTCGCGCGGGATGCTCACGAGGGTGATGGAGGGGGTGTTGGGGTCGACGCGCGCCATCATCAAGACGTCGCTGCGGGCGCGGTCGCTGCTCTCTGCCCTGGAGTCGCTGCCCAGGACGAGGACCCAGTAGGGGTCGACGACGTCGACGGGAGTGAGGACATCCTGGATCGAGTTGTCGACCATGGCGGCCTCTCTCGTGTTGTTCCAGAACATCGCCAATGCCGCCCCGCCGATGCCGAGCGCAAGGGCCAGGACCACCGCGACGACGACAGCCACCCTCTTGCCGGTGGAAAGCCCCGCCCAGCCGCGGCGGTGCTCGTAGCTGACGCTCTCCCGCGAGTAGGCAGAAGCGGACTCGACAGGCTGATCGGGGCTCGGAGTCTCATCCTCCAGAGCAGGCGGCCCCCCGAGCGCGGGCTCCCCCTCTCCGGCTGGCGGCTCTATCGCAGCTGCGCAGCCCTCCCCAGCAGGCTCCCCGTCGCCCTCAAGAGGCTCGAGCTCGGCAGAGGCGGCCTGCTCGGGGGTGATCACCGGGAGCTCGGGAGCCGCGGGCTCGCAAGAGCCGTATGCTTCCTGCGGAAGGGGCTCCAAGGGGTCGCGCGGCTCGGGCTCGCCAGCGGAGGACGAACCCATCGCCACGGCAACGAACTGAGAGGTCTCCATCGAGGCGAAGGCCGCCATGTCGATGCGCTGGCCCAGGGGCGCTGCCTCCCCCGTGCCGCCGTCTTGGTTGCGGTGCTGCTCGTCAGAGGACATCTGGCAGATCCCTTCTCAACTTTGCAAAGACCAGTACCCCCAACGCGCAGGTGAGCACGATGATTGCGATTCCGATCCCAAAGGACAGCGGGTCATCCCAGATCCAGCCCGGGTCGACCCCGGAAAGCGCTTTGCGGAAGCCCACTGTGAAGAACGAGACAGGGTCGAAGAGCAGCGCCGTCTGGACGAGGCTGTTGTCAACGCTGGTGACGTCGAAGATGATGCCGCTCAGCCAGAAGATGGGTGTGGTCAGCGCCTTCAGCAGCTGGGCCAGGTCCTTGCTGAATGCGCACAGCACGCCCACCAGCATGGAGTAACCCGTGAAGAACACGAGCATGAGCAGCATCAGCAGCGGCAGCTGCAGGAAGTAGACGGTGAGCGCTCCCCCGTTGAGGAAGTAGCCCGCTATCAGGCAGGCCATGAGCATCAGGTGCAGCATGAACGGTGAGAGCTCCGCGAACACCGGGATCAGCGCGACGGGGAACTTGAGCTTGTTCACCAGGAAGGCATGCGAGGTGAACATGCTCGGCGCCGTGTTGAGCGACTGCCGCATGAACCACCAGGGGATGACACCCGCGGCAAGCCACAGCAGGTAGTCGATGCCATCGAGGCCGGCCTTCGCGCTCTTGATGCCCACGTACAATGCGAACCAGAAGCAGAAGATGTAGACCGCAGGCTGGAAGAACAGCCAGAACCAGCCCAGGGCCGTCTTCTTGGTGCTCTTTCCCAGCTCGTTGCGAGCCAGCGCGAGGACCTGCGAGCGCCAGGCGGTGAAGCCTTGGGCAAGCTCGGTGAGCGTGAGCTTGAGCTCGTCTGCGTATGTCATGGGCTAGCTCACCTCCTGCGCGGGTGCGGGCTCATCGGGCTGTGCGGCAGCAGGCTCGGGCGCGGTGGACGCGGCAGGCTGGCCAGCGGCAGCTGCGGCGGCAGCCTCCTCCGCAGCGTCGACGGCCTCCTTAGCCTCCTCGTCGCCCTCGTAGAAGGCGATGGCATCGTCGATGGGCCCATCGAAGACGATGCGGCCCTTCTCCAGCACAAGCGCGCGCTCGCAGAACTTGCGCGCAGACGAGGTAGAGTGCGTGACAAAGAGGAGCGTGGTGCCGGAATCCTCTGCCATGCGGGTGACGCGGCGGCGGCACTTGGCGCGGAAGCGGCGGTCGCCCACAGAGAGTGCCTCGTCAACGATGAGGATGTCCGGCTGCACGCTGCTGGCAAAGGCGAAGCCCAGGCGCGACTTCATGCCGCTCGAGTAGGTGCGCATGGGCTGGTCGATGTAATCTCCCAGGGCGGCGAACTTGACCACTTTGGGCTCGAGCTTGCGTATCTCATCCTTGCTGAGGCCCATGATCTGGCCGCGCAGGCGGATGTTCTCGCGCCCGGTGAGGTTGCGGTCGAAGCCCGCCTTGAGCTCGAGCAGGGCGCTCACCCTGCCGTTGATGACGATCTCGCCCGACGAGGGCGCCGAGACGCCGGTGATCATCTTGAGAACTGTCGACTTGCCCGCACCGTTGGCGCCGAAGAGCGCCACGCGCTCCCCTTTGCGGATGGTGAAGCTCAGGTCGTTGCTGGCGTTGATGTGCTTGTAGCGCACTTTCTTGCAGAACATGCCCAGGAGGCGCTTGCGGTCGCTGGAGTAGAGCCGGTAGCTCTTCGAAACGTGCTTGAACTCGATGACGACGGGTGCCTCCTCGGCAGCAGCCGGGGCGCAGGCGGCAGCGGTCTGCTCCCCGCCCGAGGGGGCGGCTGCGAGCAGGTCTTCGCGGGGTGCGCTTGTAGCGGTGTCTGGCAAACGTGCTCCTTGGTCGTCCGCGTGCCCAGCAGGGCAGCGGCCCGGAACGAGTTGTGAGAGTCTAACCGTGTAAGTCTAGCACTCGGCTAGGAGGGCCAAAGCCTGCTTCGCCAAATCAACCAGCTCCGGGCGCTCGCCTGCGAGCAGGAGCTGCAGGGGCTCCACCGCGCGCGGGTCGCCAGCATTGCCAAGGGCCTCGATTGCATAGCGAACAGTCCATTCGTAGGGGTCTTTGAGCGCGGCGACGAGCGCGTCGACGGCCGCGGTGCTGCGGGGAAGGTGGCCCAACGCCCAAGCAGCGGTGGCACGCAGCTCGTCGTCGTCGCTGCCCAGCAGCTGCAGCAGCGCACCACGGGCGGCGTCGACGAGCTCAGGCGCGCCGAGAAGGTCTGCGGCGAGCTGGGGGTCCTGGGAGCCGGCGCGCTCGCCGAGCGCCGTTGCAGCTGCGGTGCGCAGCGCAACAGGGGCGCCACCGTTGGAGAGCAGGGCCACGAGCTGCTCGATGCCGCCCCGCCCGCTGATCTGGCCCAGGGCCCATACGCAATTGACGGCGACTTGCTCGCAGGGGTCGTCGAGGCAGGCGGCCAGGGGCTCGAGAGCGCGCGGGTCGCGGAACACGCCCAGGGCGGTCGCCGCGGTGACGCGCACCTCGTCGACGGGGTCGAAGAGCGCCACCAAAACGGGCGCGAAGCCGCGCTGGTCGGCCACCTTCGCCAAACCGGCGATGGCGGTGGCGCGGGTGCGCGGGTCCTCGTCCTTGGTGAACTCTATGAGCAGGTCCATCTGGTTTTTCATGGGGGCGTGCCTTTCCTTCGGTCTCGAGCCGCGATTATGCAGCCCTTGCGGCCACGCTGGAACAACCGCTTGCCAACAATGCCCCCAAGTGCGCCCCACCGCCCGCCTAAGGGCCGCAGGGCAGCGGGAAGACCGAGCCCCGCTCGAGCCCCCGCCCACACGTCTCGCGCGTCACAGGCGCTTCCATACGGTAGAATGGCAGCTCGCGGGCGATTGGCGCAGCGGGAGCGCAGCAGTCTTACACACTGAAGGCCACTGGTTCGAACCCAGTATCGCCCACCATCAAACACGCGCAGGCCAGGGCTCGAGAGCCGCTGGCCTGCTTGCTTTCGCACTGTGTGCACCCCTGCGGGGCGACCTCCTAACCGAAGCGGCCGGAGACGTAGTCTGCGGTGCGGGAGTCCTTGGGGCTGTTGAACAGCTCGTCAGTGGGGGCGAACTCCACCAGGTCGCCTAACAGGAAGAAGGCTGCGTAGTCGGAAACGCGCACCGCCTGCTGCATGTTGTGGGTGACCATGACCACCGTGTAATCGCGCTTGAGCTCGCCCACCAGCTCCTCGATCTGGCCGGTGGAGATGGGGTCGAGCGCGCTCGTCGACTCGTCCATCAACAGCACCTGGGGCTTCACCGCCAGTGCACGGGCAATGCACAGGCGCTGCTGCTGGCCGCCGGAGAGGCCCAGGGCGCTCTTCTTCAAGCGGTCCTTGACCTCGTCCCACAAGGCGGCACCGCGCAGGGACTCCTCGACAACCGCGTCGAGCTCCTCCTTCTTGCGCACACCGTGCACCTTGGGCCCGTAGGCCACATTGTCGTAGACGCTCATGGGGAACGGGTTGGGCTTCTGGAACACCATACCCACGTTCTTGCGCAGCTCGGTCACATCGCACTGGGGCGAGTAGATGTCCTGGCCCTCAAAGAGCAGCTCGCCTTCGATGCGGATGCCCTCAACCAGGTCGTTCATGCGGTTGAGCGTCTTGAGGAAGGTCGACTTGCCGCAGCCCGAGGGCCCGATGAGGGCGGTGACGCGGCGCGCGGGGATATTGATGTCGACATCGTGCAGTGCGTGATGGCTGCCGTACCACAGGTTGAGCTTGCTTATCTCGAATGCGTTCGGGTTCATCTAGTTCTCCTTGCGGTTGAGCTTGGTGGCAGAGAGGTTGGCAGCGATATTGAGCAGCAGGGTGAGCAGCATGAGGATGGTGGCGACGGAGAACGCCACGTTGAGCTGGCCGCGCTCGGTTGCGTACACGTAGAGGGCCACGGTCAAGGTGGCGCTCGAGGTCTGCAGCGCAGTCATGAAGCTGTTGAGGATCAAGCCGAAGCCTGCTGTGTAGAGCAGCGCGGCGGACTCGCCCACGATACGGCCCACGGCCAAGATGCAGCCGGTGACGATGCCGTCGATGGAGTTGGGCAGCACCACGGTGCGGATCATGTGCCACTTGCCGCTGCCCAGGGCCAGAGAGCCCTCGCGGTAGGACGTGGGCACCGTCTTGAGGCTCTCGAGCGTGTTGGAGATGATGGTGGGCAGGACCATGACCACCAGGGTGAGGCCGCCTGCCAGGATGCCGGCCTTGAGGCCCAGCATCTGGATGAAGAACAACATGCCCACCAGGCCGAAGATGACGGACGGGATGCCCGTGAGGGTCTCGACCGCGAAGCTGATGAGCTTCACCACGCGCCTGTTGGTGGCGTACTCGTTGAGGTACACGGCCGCGCACACGCCCAAGGGGATGACGATGGCCATGGCGATGAGCACGATGTAGAGCGTGTTGAGGATGTTGGGCAGGATGCCGATGGTGTTGTGCACGTAGCTGCTCTGGGTGGTGAGGAACTCCCGCGTGATG
Source organism: Coriobacteriales bacterium (assembly GCA_051876105.1). Lineage (GTDB taxonomy): Bacteria > Actinomycetota > Coriobacteriia > Coriobacteriales > QAMH01 > W2P13-069. Next base: position 21,516 of record JBJEHN010000002.1, read on the forward strand.
CCGGGCATCCCGCGGAAGAAGATGTAGCCGATGATGAAGAGCAGGACCAGGCACACCACGATGCCAGCGGCGTAGACCAGGCCCTTGAGGACCTTGTCCTTGAGCTTGCGGCCGGCAGGCATCTTGGCCTGGAGGTTCACAGCCGCCTGCTGGAGCTCCTCGGAGCCGGACAGGCTCTGCCCCAGCACGGGCTCCATGGGGATGTCTGCGTTGGGAGCGGTCATCTACTTCTCCTCCCTTCGGGCGATGATGTTGAGGACGACGTTCACGAGGATGATGAACACGAAGAGGATCAGGCCGATCGAGAAGAGCGCGTCGCGCTGCAGGCTGCCGTAAGGCGCGTAGGACATCTCGCTCACGATGGCCGTGGTGAGGAAGCGCACCGAGCCGAAGAGCTCTGGCATGTTGGCCACGTTGCCGGCCACCATGATGATGGCCATGGCCTCGCCCAGCGCGCGTCCCACGCCCTGGATGATCGCGGCCGCCACGCCGCTGCGGGCGGCGTGCATGGAGACCTTGAAGTAGGTCTCGGTCTCTGTGGCGCCCAAGGCCAGCGAGCCCTCCTCGTACTCCTGCGGCACCGCGTCGAGCGCCGTGGCGGAGACGTTGACGATGTAGGGCAGGATCATGATGGTGAGGACCAGGATTGCCGCCAGGAGAGTGGCGCCGGAGGAGAGGCCGAACGCGTGCTGGATGGCAGGCACCAGCACGATCATGCCCACCAGGCCGTAGACGACCGAGGGGATGCCCGCCAGCAGCTCGACCGCCGAGCGGATGAGGCGCCCCGAGCGCTTGCCCGCGTACTTGGACAGGTACAGCGCGGTGAGCAGGCCCAGGGGAAGGCCGAGCACCATGGCGCCCAGGGTGCCGTAGACGCTAGTGAGGATGAAGGGCAGGATGCCGAACTGGTTCTGGCCGGGGTTCCAGATCTTGCCGAGCAGGAAGTCGACCGGGCCCACCTGCATGATCGCCGGCATGCCCGAGACGACCAGGTAGACAGTGATGCCCACCACGAAGGCGACGGAGAGCAGGCCGCAGCTGAGGAAGACGCCGTGGAACACGGCCTCAACCGGCTTGGTCTTTGGGTTCATAGAGAAACGCTCCTAGAAAGACGTGCTGGGAGCACCCGTGTGGGCGCTCCCAGCGGGAGAGGGATGTGCGTGCTTAGGCCAGGGGCACGGCACCCGCAGAGCGGATGAGGTCGGCAGCCTCGGCGCTGGTGCAGAAGTCGATGAAGGCCTGGACGAGGTCGCTGGGCGCGTTGGACTCGGAGAGCACCAGGTTGAAGGGGCGCTGGATCTTGTAGGAGCCGTCGAGGACGGTCTCCTCGGAGCACTCCACACCGTCGACGGTGACGGCCTTGATGCCGGCCTGGCCCTCAACTGCGGAGAGGGAGGCGTAGCCGATGGCGTTCTCGGAGCTGGCAACGGCAGTGATGACAGCGCCGGTGGAGGTCAGCTCCTGAGCCAGCTTGCAGGCATCCTCGGTGCCGGTGATGGATTCGAAGCCGTCGCGGGTGCCGGATCCGCTCTCGCGGCCGATGCAGGCGATCTCCTTGTCGGCGCCGCCCAGCTCAGACCAGTTCTTGATCTTGCCGGTGAAGATCTTGGTGATCTGCTCGAGGCTCAGGTCGTCGACACCGCACTTCTCGTTGACGACGACGGCGATGCCATCAAGGGCGACGGTGACGGTCCTGAGGCCGGTCTCCTCGTCCTTGAGGTTGCGGGAGGCCAGGCCGATATCGGCGGAGCCGTTGGAAGCGCTCTCGATGCCGGTGCCGGAGCCGGTGGCGTCGTAGGTGACGGTGACTCCGCTGTTCTGGGCCATGAACTCTTCGGAGAGGGAGCCGATGACCTTCTCCATGGAGGTGGAGCCGTTGGTGGAGATGGTGCCGCTGAGCTCGGCGGGCTGCTGCTGGTCGCTGCTGCCGCTGTTGGAAGAGCCGCCACAGCCGGCAAGGCTCAGGGCGAGGGCAGCTGCGGCAGCGACGCCGACGGTTGCCTTGAGGATGTTCTTGAGCTTCATCTTGTTCCTTTCACAGGTGAACTTGCGGTTTGCGCGCCGTATTTGCGCACCAACTATTCAAAGACCCTTGTGCAAAGGAAGTGAAAAGCAGCTGTCACGAGGCAGACAAGGTTTTGTAACGGGAAGGAAAAGCCCCAGGTCAAAGGCCTGTCAGTGCTTCAAGGGGAGCGTTACGAGGAACTCGGCGCCACCCAGTTTGGAGTCCTTGACGCAGACACTGCCGCCCAGCGACTCCGCCGCGTGCTTGACAATCGCCAGCCCCAGGCCCGTGCCACCGGTCTCTCTCGAGCGGCTGGCGTCGATGCGGTAGAAGCGCTCGAAGACGCGCTCCCGCTGGTCCTCAGGGACGCCCGGCCCCTCGTCGGCAACAGAGATGACGGCACTCTCGCCCTCGCTGGAGAGCTGGACCAGGACCATGCCACCCTCGCGGTTGTACTTGATGGCGTTGCTCACCAGGTTGTAGACCATCTGCTCGGCCATGGCCGGGTCTGCCGGCACCTCCAAGCCGGGTTGCAACAGCGTCTTGATGCTCTCGCCGCGCTCCTCCGCAGCCGCCTCGAGCCGCTGCACCGAGCGGCTGCACAGCGCTGCCAGGTCGACGGGCACGCAGCTGCCTTGTACATGCTCGTCGAGCCTCGAGAGCGAGAGCACGTCGTCGATGAGCTCCCTCATGGTCTGCGACTCGCTGCGGATGAGCCCCGCAAAGCGCGGGATGTCCTCGGGCGCCACCAGGCCGCTCTCGATGAGCTCCGCGTAGCCGCCGATCACCTGCAGGGGCGATTTCATCTCATGGCTCACATTGCCCGTGAACTCGCGGCGCAGGACCACCGCGCGCTCCAGCTCGCGGTTCTGCGCCTCGAGCTCGCTGCGCTGCGCGTCGACGCGCTGCAGCAAGGGCTGGAGCTCCAGGTAAGCGTCGTTTTCGAGGGGATGCTGAAGGTCGAGCTCGCGCAGGGGCCGCGTGATGAGCGCCGTGAGCACGCGCGCCACCAGCAGGGAGAGCAGGAAGATGATCACGAGGGTGGCGCCGAGCTGCCAGATCAGCCCCCCGAGGAAGGAGGCGAGCGAGGTGCGCGTCTCTGCAAGGCGCAAGACGACGCCGTCGCCTACCAGAGCCGCTGCGTAGAGGGTGTCGCTCCCCATGGTGTCGCTGCGGCGCAGGACCGCCACCTTGCCAGACTCCTTGGCGGCGGCGATCTCCTCGCGCCTGGCGTGGTTGTCCATGGTCGATGCCTCGGCGTAGTTGTCGAAGAGGACGGTGCCGTCTGCGGCGACGAGCGTGCAGCGCGTGTCGACGAAGGGGATGGACTCCAAGGCGTCGACCATGGCCTCCTCGCCATCGAGCCCGCGCATGCCCTCGGCGTAGCTGGTAGCCTGCGAGAGCAGGAGCTCTTCGGCCTCGCGCTCGTACACCGTGAAGCTCAGGGCGGTCGCCGCGACCGTAGCGGCGAAGGTCACTGCCAGGGAGAACAAGAAGAGCACGGCGAAGATCCGGCCCGCGAGTGTCTTGCGAGCAGCGCCTTCGGCTGCAGAGGCTGTCACAGCCGCCCCCTAGGACGCAGGCTTGATGCGGTAGCCCACGCCGCGCACGGTCTGCACGAGCTCGCCCGCACCGGGGCTCGCCTCGTTGAGCTTGCGGCGCAGGGTCTGCACATGGGTGTCGACCGTACGGGTCTCGCCGATGAAGGTGATCTCCCACACGTCCTCGAGGAGCTGGGCGCGCGTCAGGGCGCGGCCGCCCTCCTCCATCAGCTTGCGCAGGAGCTCGAACTCCTTGAGGGTGAGAGCGAGGTGGGTGCCTGCGGCCCATGCATCGTGCGTGGCGGTGTTGAGGCGGATACAGCCGCACTCGAGGATATCCTCCTTGGCACCGGATGAGCCGCCGCTGCGCGTGGCGCGCCTCAACAGCGCGTTGCATCTGCTCACAAGCTCCATCATCCCAAAGGGCTTTGCCAGGTAGTCGTCCGCGCCGGCGTCGAGCCCGACGACCTTGTCGTACTCGGTGCCCTTGGCGGTGAGCATCATCACTGGCAGGTCCTTGGTCTTGGCACCCTGCCTCAGCTCCTGCAGGAGGGCAAGGCCGTCTGTCTCCGGGAGCATGATGTCGAGCAGGACGAGCTCGGGCAGCCGCTCGGCACAGGCCTCGCGGAAGGAGCGCGCATCCGCAAAGCCCTCTGCCTCGAGCCCCGCTTGGCGCAGGGCGTAAAGAGCCAGCTCGCGGATGTTGGTGTCGTCTTCAACGTAGTAGATCATGGCGTCATTGTACGTCCGCCCAAGCGCAGGCTGCGGGCCGCGCCGTGACAAATCTTGGCAAAGTCAGGCCCCGCTGCCCCACACCGGGAGCTGCGGCTAGAAGTTCTCGGCAACGATCGACTCGATGCGCTCTGCGGCGTTTTCCACAGCGTCCATGGCATCCTCGACGACTTGCAGCATGGTGTGCTGGACACGGCGCTGCTCGGCATCAAGCTCCTCGTCTGCATAGAGCCCATGCGCTGCCTCGACGTAGATGTCATCGCACTCGCTCTCGTAGGTCTGCACCTGAACCAGGCGCTTCTTGATCTCCGCGGACCTCTTCTGAAAGTCGCTCAGGTCGTCGGCTGCGGTCTTGAGGGTCTTGCAGGCGCTCGACAGCATCGAGATCATCAGCATGCCCTGCTCGCCGAAGGACGCGAACCCGAAGATATAGGCCTTGAGGGCAATCTCCTCGATCGCATCCGAGACGTCATCGAGGGCGTGCGCCAAGCTTCCCAGGCCATCGCGCTCCATCGGCACGACGAAGTCGCTGAGCAGGTGGCCCTGAATCTCGTGGTTGACCTGGTCGGCGTCGTTTTCAACAGTGTGGAGGGCGCGCACGAGCTCGCGTGTGCCCAGCTCGCCAACGGCTATGGCGCTCTCCAGGTTCAACGCCATCTCCAGGGCGTAAGCCGCTTGCTTGGAGAAGGAGTCGAAGTAATCAAAGCCGTCTCTCTTTTGCATGGCCGATCCTTTCTTGTATTTGAGTGCACTGATCATCGCTCCCCCTTAGAGGACAAGCAGGAACACGTGTGTGAAGACAAAGGCCAGCAGGCCGCATCCGGGGAAGGTGAGAACCCACGTGAGCACCATGGAGCCGGCGAGGTTCCACTTGACAGCTCGCAGGCGCTTCTCGGCGCCCACGCCCATGATGGCCGTGGTCTTGGTGTGCGTGGTGGAGACGGGCATGCCGGTGAAGGTGGCCAGGGCAATGCAGAAGCAGGCAGAGAGGCAGGCCGCAAAGCCCTGGTACTGCTCCATCTTGACCATGCTCATGCCCACGCTCTTGATGATCTTGCGACCGCCGACCGCCGTGCCCAGCGACATCGTGAGGCTCACGAGCACCACCATCCACAGCGGAAAGCCGCTCATGTCGGCCGTACCGTACACGCCCAGCATCACGCCGAGCATGGTGAGGCTCAGGAACTTCTGGCCGTCCTGCGCACCGTGCAATACGGCAACGCCGGCGCCGGCAAGGATCTGGGCCCACTTGAAGAAGGAGTTGACCGCAGAGCGCTTCATGCTCTGGCAGAGCATCTTGATCAAGCGCGTGAACAGCCAACCCGTGCCAAAGCCCAGGCAGGTGCTGATGACCAGGCCGTAGATGACCTTGATCCATTGGTCTGCGTTGATGCCGCCCAAGCCGCCCTGCAAGGCGATGGCGGCGCCGGTGATGCCGGCGATGAGGGAGTGGCTCTGGCTGGTGGGAATGCCGAAGGCCCAGGCGACGACGCCCCACACGATGATGGCCACCATGGCGGCGGCCAGGGCTATGAGCGCCGCGTGGTTGTCACCCCCAAAGTCCACCATGCCGAAGATGGTGCTCGCCACCGCGGTGCTCACCGCCGTGATCAAGACAAGACCGATGAAGTTGCAGACCGCCGCCATGATGATGGCTGCCGTGGGACCCATGGCCCTCGTGCCCACAACGGTCGCGATGGCGTTGGGGGCGTCTGTGGCGCCGTTGACGATGGTCGCGCCCAGGCAGAGCAGGATGATGAGGCCCAAGATGGGGTCGTTTGCCACGGCGGACAAAACAGCGATGATGCTAACTTCCATAGGATGTGGTTCTCCCGTGATATCAATTCCTTCACAAGGAGATGCTAGGGAGGCACCAACAAGGAGCGGAAAGGCCTCTGTCAAATCTATGCAAAGTCGCTGCTCGGCAAGCGGTTTAGGGCGCGCTTAGGCAGCGCTGCACCCCCGCGCGGCAGCCGCGCCGGCAACAAGGCCGCTCGCCCACGCCCAATGGAGGTTGTAGCCACCGCAAGGCCCGTCGACATCCAGGCACTCCCCGCAGGCGTAGAGCCCTGGCTGCAGCAGCGACTCGAGCGTGGCGGGGTCGAAGCCCGCGAGCTCCGCTCCGCCGCGGGTCACTTGGGCGTGCTTTGGGTCGCCCGGGCCCTCGACGCGCAGGCGCAGGCCCTTGGCAGCGGCTGCGAGGGCGCGCAAACCCTGCTCACACGGGGGCATGCTGGGCTTGCAGCCGGCTGCCCTCATCACCGCGCGGTTCACCTGGCTGTGGAACACGCCCTGCATAAGCTCCTCGTAGCTGGCGGCCCACGCGGCGCGCCGGCCCAACACGGCGGCAAGCTCGCCCTCGCTGCGCGCAGGCAGGAGGTCGATCACCGCTGTGCAGCCCGGTTGGGCAAAGCGGCTGGCGTTGAAGGTGACGATGCCGCTGATGCCGTAGTCCCTGAAGAGCAGCTCGCCCTCCTGCGAAAAGAGCTCGCCGCCGTCCTCTAGCGCAAGCAGGGTCAGGCGGCATCTGACGCGCACGCCGCTCAAACCGCGGATAGGGCCGGTCTGCGTTGCAAGTGCCCCGAGCACCGGCTGGGGCGGCACGCTCCCGTGGCCGCAGGCTCCCAGCAGGCGGGCGCCGTCTGCGCAGGCAGCAACGACCACGCGCCTGGCTTGGATGTGCTCGCCGCCCTGGAAAGCGACGTCGAAGCCCCTCCCCTGCCCCAGGGGCGCGATGCGCTCGGCGCGCGCAGAGGTCCGAATGCCTGCGCCCGTCCGCCGGCAGGAAGAGCGCAGCACATCGAGCACGCTGTTAGCGCTGTTGGAGAGCGGGTAGACCCGCCCCTCGCGCTCGGACGCCGTGAGCAAGCCCTGCTCCCCGAACCAAGCGAGCAGCTCCTGCGGCCCCCAGCGCTTGAGCACCGGCTCGACGAAGGAGGGGTGGTTGTAGTCGGAGGCGGAAAGCTCGGTGTTGGTGAGGTTGCAGCGGCCGTTGCCTGTTGCCAGGATCTTGGCACCTACGCGATCAGCGGCCTCGAACACGGTAGCGCCGGCCCCGGCGCCCACAGCGGCGATGGCCGCGCACAGGCCGGCGGCCCCTCCACCCAGCACTGCAACGTCAAGCATGTCTCTCCCCTCTCGTCGGCTCCCCGAAGGATAGCGCAGCGGGCAACCGCGTTACGCGAGGCTCACCAACGGGGACAGGCGCAGGGCACCCACATACGGTGCGCTCTGCTCGAGTACCAGGCCCGGCTTGATGGCGAGCATGGTGAGCGTGAGGTCCGCCTCGAAGCAGGGCTCGCCCACGGTGCCGTCTTGGGCGGACATGCCGCTCGGCACGTCCACCGCCAGCGCGAAGGGCGCCGGCTTGCGACGGGTGCCCTGGGCCCTGCGGGCATTGGCAGCCCTCACCCAGCTCGCAGCCGGCTCGCGCATCTGCCCGCCGCCAAAGCCCGTCCCGAGCAGCGCGTCGATGACGACCGCCGCGCAGGCAAGCTCGCTTTCAAGTTGGGTTGCGCTTGGGGCGACGAGCACGCGCAGGATCGGGAGCCCGGGCAGCTGCTCCATGAGCTCCAGAGCGGCGTCGCGAGCGGGCTGGGCCCTGAGCTCGTCTGCCGGGCGCGGCGTGACGAGCGCCACAGGGTAGCCTGCCTGGGCCAGGTGGCGCGCCGCCACCCAGCCGTCGCCACCGTTGTTGCCAGTGCCCGCAAGCACCACCACAGAGCGGCGCGCGTTCGCTTTGCGCCCGCGCCCGTCGAGCGTGCTGTAGAAGTGCCGCGCGACCGCCTCTGCCACGCTGCGGCCGGCGCTCTCCATGAGGCTTGCAAGGCTGGTGCCTGAGGCGTCGAGCGAGCGCTCCAGGGCCACGACATCGGCCACGCTCATGACCTCGCCGCGGTTGCGCGCTGCCTCGATACCCTCTTCGGTCATGACGCGCGTACCGCTGAGCAGCCCGTTGAGCATGACGAAGGGGCGCTTGAGCAGGCGGGCGACGACGGCCTGCACCACCAGGGAGAGCGCCCAGAGCGCCAGCAGGCCCATCCACGCCAGCGAAAGCAGGACGAAGTTGCTCGCGACGAAGGTCACCGCAACGGCCTCGTCTGCCGCGCTCATGCCAGCCAGCTCCATGCTGTGGTCCAGAGCCACGGCAGTGAAGATGAATATCTGGGGGAGGTAGAAGATGGCCAAGATGAGGCCGTAGCGCACTACCGGTTGCCAGCGGCGCACCGGGCTGGCATCCGGGCGCACGATGCGCAGCTTGAAGACGCGCTGGCCCAGGGTCTGCCCACCGGTAAGCGCTGGGACAACGCAGAGGAAGACCAGCTGGGATGCAACGAGCAGCTTGAAGCTTGCTGAGTCGAGGAGCCCTCCCGTGGGGTCTGCCTCCTTCAGCGCCAAGGCCAGGACTGCCCACGCCAGGGCGCTCAGCCCCAGGTCGAGCAGGAACGAGAGACCCCTGCGCGTGGCGCTAGCCCTCAGGGCGCGGTCGCCCAGCTCGTGGCGCACGGCGCGCAGGTCGGGCAGGAGCTTGTCCAACGGCCCGCCAAGCGCATAGCCCAGCATCGCGCCCGTCGTGTTGGCGATGAGGTCGTCGACGTCGAAGAGCCGGTACGGGACAGGGTAGAGCCCCCAGTCCCCTGTGAGCTGGGTGAGCTCGAAGAAGAGCGTGCAGGCAAGGCCGAGAAGCAGCGTCTGCCACCAGCTGCAGTGGAAGAAGCAGCGCAAGAAAACGCCTAAGGGCACGGTGAGCAGCACGTTGAAGACAACCCCGTAGAAGGCTGGCACGGCAAGGACAGAGAGGGCGCTGCCCGTTGCCGCATAGGCCTTGCCCCCTTGGCGTGCGATATCCCACAAGAAGGAGAAGGGCTTGAGGCGCATGGTCTCCCGGCCCGCATCGAGCGCTGACGGGTCTGAGGGCAGGGGCATGGTCACAAGGCACAGCGTGCACAGCAGGTAGAGCGCAAAGGCGTAGAAGCCCATCGTATGCATCCAGGGCACCAGGCCGTAGCGCCGGTACTGCACGACCGCGTAGGGCAAGGTGAGCAGCGCTGCTACCAGGGGAAACAACACCACACCGATGACGATGTCCTCTACATAGACTCCCATAGGGCTCCTTCGACGCAAGATGCAGCCCATTATAGGAGCAAGCGGACACGCCCGCCCCAGCTGCCGCCTTGCGGCACGGGACAGGATGCGGGCAGCCGCTCCCCGTCTTGGCGCTCTCAGCGCGGGGAGCAGAAAACAAGCCGCGCTATGATGAACGCATCTCTAAGCATGCACCCAACCACACACCAGGAGGAACCATCATGGCTTGGACCAAACCCATGCCCGCACACCCCGTCGTCGCCGTGGCGGGCGCCACCGGCGCTGTGGGCCGCGAGATGCTCAAGTGCCTGGAGCAGCTCGACTTCCCCGCTTCCGAGGTCCGCGTCCTCGCCTCTGCCCGCTCCGCCGGCCAGAAGCTCCCCTTCGCCGGCTGCGGCCAAGTCCCCGCTGGCGAGCTCACCATCCAGGAGATGACCGAGGAGTCCTTCCAGGGCGTTGACATCGCCCTGTTCTCCGCCGGCGCGTCCGTCTCCAAGAAGTTCCGCCAGGCAGTCGTCGACGCAGGCGCCGTCATGATCGACAACTCCTCTGCCTTCCGCGTCGACCCTGAGGTCCCCCTGGTGGTCCCCGAGGTCAACGCCGCCGCCATTGCGGAGCACAACGGCGTCATCGCCAACCCCAACTGCACCACCATCCAGATGGTCGTCGCCCTCGAGCCGCTGCGCGCCCTGGGCCACATCGACCGCATCATCGTCAGCAGCTACCAGTCCTCCTCGGGCGCCGGCGCCAAGGGCATGGAGGAGCTGCAGGTCCAGACGGGTCAGTACCTCGCCGGCGAGGAGTTCGAGCCCAAGGCCTTCGCCCACCAGATCGCCTTCAACTGCATCCCCCACATCGACGTCTTCGTCGACGGTGACTACCTCAACGACGTCCCCGAGGGCTACACCAAGGAGGAGTGGAAGATGGTGGTGGAGACCAAGAAGATCTTCGCCGACGACTCCATCGAGGTTGCTCCCACCTGCGTACGCGTGCCTGTGCTGCGCTGCCACAGCGAGAGCATCAACATCGAGTTCGACCGCCCCGTGAGCGTCGAGGCCGTGAAGGAGGCCCTCGCCAACGGCACGCACGTCACCCTGGAGGACGACCCCGCCAACAACGTCTACCCCATGCCCGCGCTGCACGCAGGCTCCTTCGAAACCTTCGTGGGCCGCGTGCGCAGGGACCACACCGTTGCAGACGACCGCGGCATCGCCCTGTGGGTCGTTGCAGACCAGCTGCTCCGCGGCGCAGCGCTCAACGCCGTCTACATCGCCCAGGCGCTGCTGCCCCAGGAATAAGCGCACTCGCAACACCGCTAACCGCTACCACAATGAAAAGGGCCCCTCGACGGGGCCCTTCTTGTTGCCTGAAAAAGCGCTAGCCCTTACTCGGCTTGGGCCTCCCGCTCGGCCTCCTCCTTGTTGCTGAAGGCCACAGCGATCATCAGCTTGATGCGGTTAAGCTGGTTGACCTCGGAGGCGCCGGGGTCGTAGTCAACGGCGACGATGTTGGTCTGGGGGTAGCGGCGGCGCAGTTCCTTGATGACCGACTTGCCCACCACGTGGTTGGGCAGGCAGGCGAAGGGCTGCGCACACACGATGTTGGGCGTGCCGCCCTTGATGAGCTCGACCATCTCGCCGGTGAGCAGCCAGCCCTCGCCCATGGTGTTGCAGAGGTCCAAGATCTCGCCCGCTCCCTCAGCGGTCTCCCAGATGGTGCCGAAGGGATCGAAGCGCTCGCTTTCGCGCAGGGCCTTGCGGATGGGCTCGCGCAGATGCTCGAGGTAGTTAACCAGGTTGCGGAAGACCACGTCGTTCTTCTTGTTGGGCACCAGCGTCTGGTGACGGAACACGCGGTTTGCCAGGCCGAAGAGGAAGAAGTCGACCAAGCCGGGGACGTTGGCCTCGCAGCCCTCCTCCTCGATCACCCTGACCACCTCGTTGTTGGCGGTGGGGTGGAACTTGACCAGGATCTCGCCCACAACGCCCACGCGCGGCTTGCTGCCGAAGTCGATGCAGGGCAGCTCGTCGAACTCGCGGACGATCTTGGGGTAGAGCCTCTTGGCCTCGCGCAGCTTCATGGTGGCCACGTTCTCGTTCAGGTAGGCCATCCACTTGTCGAAGAGCGCATTGGCGCTGCCGGGCTCGGCCTCGTAGGGCCTCACGCGGTAGAGCAGCATCATCAGCAGGTCGCCCATGAGCAGCGCGGGGATGGCCGCCTTGAGCATGGGAGGGGTGAGGTTCCAGCCGGAGTTGGACTCGTTGGTGGAGCCCAGGGCCAGCGCCACCACGGGCACGTGACCGTAGCCGGCTTCCTTGAGGCCTTTGCGGATGAGCGAGATGTAGTTGGTGGCACGGCAGCCGCCGCCCGTCTGGCTGATCATCACGGCGGTGCGGCTCATGTCGTAGCGGCCGCTGGTGACCGCCTCGAGGATCTGGCCGGTGACAAGGATGGAGGGGTAGCAGATGTCGTTGTTGACGTACTTGAGGCCAGCTTCCACAGCACCGGGGTCGACGGCAGGCAGCAGCTCCATGTTGTAGCCAAAGCGCTTGAACACCGGGATCAGCAGCTCGAAGTGGATGGGCGACATCTGGGGCGCCAGGATGGTCCAGCCCTCGTCCTTCATCTGCTTGGTGAACTCCACGCGCGGGAACTCGGTGGACTCGGCCTCGCGCTGGACCTCGAAGCAACCCGTGGGGCTGCAGCCGCAGACCTTGAGGTTGTCGTAGATGGCCTTGTCGAGGGCCTCATCGTCAACAGCCGCCGCGGCGCTGCTCTGCTGGTTCAGGGCGGCGAGCAGCGAGCGCAGGCGGATGCGCGCCGCGCCGAGGTTGGAGACCTCGTCGATCTTGAGGCAGGTGTAGACCTTGCCGCTACCCTCCAAGATCTCCTGGACCTCGTCGGTGGTGAGGGCGTCCAGACCGCAGCCGAAGCTGTTGAGCTGGATCATGTCGAGGTCGTCGCGCTGAGTGACCACCTTGGCCGCGCGATAGAGGCGGGTATGGTACATCCACTGGTCGTAGACGCGCAGGTTGCGCTGCACCTGGCCCAGGTGGGCGACGGAGTCCTCGGTGAGCACGGCCAGGCCGTAGCTGGTGATGAGCTCGGGGATGGCGTGGTTGATCTCGCGGTCGTTGTGATAGGGGCGGCCGGCCAGCACGATGCCGTGCCCGCCGGTCTCCTCGATCCAGTGCAGGACCTCCTCGCCCTTGGCGCGCATGGCGGCCTTGAAGCCCTCGTCGACACCCCAGGCGACCTCGACGGCATCGTCAATCTCCTGGCGCGAGGGGAAGAGGTCCCCGGCCACATGCACGCCGTGCGCGGCGAGCTGCTCGCGCCGCTTGGTATTGAGCTGCTCGAAGAGGCGCAGCTTGAGGGCCTCCTTGTCGTGGTACGGCAGGAAGGGGTTGAGGAAGTCGATCTTGGAGCCGCGCAGCTCGTCCACGTTGAGCTTAAGCGCCTCGCTGTAGCTCATGACGATGGGGCAGTTGTAGTGGTTGTTGGCCGTTTCGTCCTCTTGGCGCTCCCAGCGCGCGCAGGGCATCCAGATGAAGTCGATGTCACGCTGCAGCAGGTCCATAATGTGGCCGTGGCTCAGCTTGGCGGGATAGCACACGCTCTCCGAAGGCATGGACTCGATGCCGGCCTCGTAGGTCTTCTTGGAGCTGGGCTCGCTCAGCTCGACGTGGTAGCCCAGCGTGGTGAAGAAGCTGTGCCAGAAGGGGTAGTTCTCGTACATGTTCAACGCGCGCGGAATGCCCACGGATCCGTACTTGGCCTCGGAGCGGGGCAGGCACTCGCGGTCGAAGAGCAGGTGCTCCTTGAACTCGTAGAGGTTGGGAACCTTGGCCAGGGCGTCTGCGTTGCCGGCACCCTTCTCGCAGCGGTTGCCGGTGATGAAGCGGTGGTGCTTGCCCGTCTGCGGGTCCTTGCCGAAGTCGTTGATGGTGAGCAGGCAGTTGTTGTCGCACTTCTTGCAGCGCACGGTGGTGTGCTTGACCTGCAGCTGGTCAATCTGCTCGGGGGTGAGTAGCGCAGATCCGCTGCCGGTGGCGCGGTCGCGGGCCAGCAGGGCGGCGCCGTACGCGCCCATGTTGCCGGCGATGTCCGGGCGCACGGCCTCGTGGCCGGCGAGGTTCTCAAAAGCCCTCAGCACGGCGTCGTTGAGGAAGGTGCCGCCCTGGACGATGACCTTGTCGCCCATCTCAGAGGCATCGCGCAGTTTGATGACTTTGAACAGCGCGTTCTTGATGACGGAGTAGCTCAGGCCGGCGGAGATGTCGCCCACGGTGGCGCCCTCTTTCTGGGCCTGCTTGACGCGGGAGTTCATGAACACCGTGCAGCGGCTGCCCAGGTCGACGGGCGCTGCGGCGTGGATGGCCTCTGCCGCAAAATCCTGCACGCTGTAGTTGAGGCTGCTGGCAAAGGCCTCGATGAACGAGCCGCAGCCCGAAGAGCATGCCTCGTTGAGCATGATGTGCTCTATGACGCCGTTCTTCACGCGCAGGCACTTCATGTCCTGGCCGCCGATGTCGAGGATGAACTCGACGCCGGGAAGCATCTCCTCAGCACCCCTCAGGTGGGCGACGGTCTCGATCTCGCCGCTGTCTGCCTTGACGGCTTGGAGCAGCAGGCCCTCACCGTAGCCAGTGACAGTGGTGTGGCCGATGGTCACCAGCGAGTTGCCCTGCTCGTCGCGGGGGACGTCATCCCACAGCTCGCCGAGCATGCGGCGGCAGGTTCCCAGCACATCGCCCTTGTTGGAAGCGTAGAAGGTCTTGAGGAGCTCGCCGTCTTGGCCGATGAGCGCGCTCTTGAGGGTAGTGGAGCCGGCGTCGATGCCCAGGTAGGCCACGCCGCGGTAGGCGGAGAGATCGCCGCGCCTCACGGCGTTCTTGGAGTGGCGCTCCTTGAAGGCGCGGTAGTCCTCCTCGTCCTTGAACAAGGGGTCGAGGCGCACAACCTCGCTGCCCTGGATGTCGCCCAGCGCCTTCAGGCGGCGCTCAACCTCGCTCAGGGTGAGGGCCTCCTCGTTCTTGGAGCTGGCGATGGCGGCGCCGCGCGCCACGAAGAGGTGGCTGTCCTCGGGCTCGAGCGTGGACTCAGGTGTGAGCTCGAGGGTCTCGACGAAGCGCGCCTTGAGCTCGCTGAGGTAGTGGAGCGGGCCGCCGAGGAAGGCCACGTTGCCGTGGATGGGGCGCCCGCATGCCAGGCCGGAGATGGTCTGCGTCACCACGGACTGGAAGATCGAGGCGGCGATGTCCTCCTTCTTGGCGCCTTCGTTGAGAAGGGGTTGCACGTCGGTCTTGGCGAACACGCCGCAGCGCGAGGCGATGGGGTAGATGATGGTGTGGTTCTTGGCCAGCTCGTTGAGGCCGGAAGCGTCTGTGTCGAGCAGGCTTGCCATCTGGTCGATGAAGGCGCCCGTGCCGCCAGCGCAGGTGCCGTTCATGCGCTGCTCGATGCCTCCGTCGAAGTAGATGATCTTGGCGTCCTCGCCACCGAGCTCGATGGCGACGTCGGTCTGCGGGATCAGGGCCTCCACCGCGTGCTTGTCTGCGATGACCTCCTGGATGAAGGGGACCTTGAGCCAGCCTGCAAGCAGCAGGCCGCCGCTGCCAGTGATGGTCACCGCGGCAGGCACGTCGCCCACCTGGGCCAGGGCCTCTTCGACGATCTCGATAACCGTGGCGCGGACATCCGAGTGATGCCTGCGGTATACGGAGAAGCGCACCTGATCGGCCTGGTCGAGGGCCAGGAGCTTGACGGTGGTGGAGCCAACGTCGATGCCGATGCGGAGCACGTCGTTCGGGAGCTTGGTCATGTAAGGGCCTTTCAGAGCTTGCGCCGCAGCCGGGCGCATGGTGGTACTCGCGGTTGTGCGGCAAGCGCACGTCTCTTGATTGTACCCAAGCTGGGCAGCGCTTTGGCAACGCCCTCCCCTTCCTGCGCAAACTCTGCACAGCTGACGATGGAAAAAGCGTCGCCCGCCAGACTCTCGTCCAGGCGGGCGGCGGCGTTGCGCGCTCAGGCAGGGCGGGCTAGTTCTTGAGAGAGTTGATGGGAGCGGGGAAGCGGCCGCCTCGGCGTGCGAACACCGTGCCGGAGTTGGTGTTGACCGCCATGACCGGCGCCTTGCCAAAGAGCCCACCGTAATCCACGCAACCGCCCACGCCCTGGCCGATGGCCGGGATGAGGCGCACGGCGGTGGTCTTGTTGTTGATGAGACCGATGGCAGCCTCGTCTGCGATGATGCCGGCGATGGTCTCGACCGAGGTGTCGCCGGGGATGGCGATCATGTCGAGGCCCACGGAGCACACGGCCGTCATGGCCTCGAGCTTCTCGAGGGTGAGGCAGCCAGCCTCTGCAGAGCGGATCATGCCCGCATCCTCGGAAACGGGGATGAAGGCGCCGCTCAGCCCGCCAACCGAAGAGCTCGCCATGACGCCGCCCTTCTTCACGGCGTCGTTGAGCAGGGCCAGGGCGGCAGTGGTGCCGGGGGCGCCGACCTTGCCCACGCCGATGGTCTCCAGGATCTCTGCCACGGAGTCGCCCTCTGCCGGGGTGGGTGCCAGGCTGAGGTCAAGGATACCGCGCTGGTAGCCCAGGCGCTTGGACGCCTCGCGCGCGATGAGCTCGCCGGCGCGGGTGATCTTGAAGGTAGTGGCCTTGATGGCCTCTGCAATCTCTGTCATAGAGGCGGTCTTGGGCATGTCTGCCAAAACAGCGCGCACGACGCCCGGGCCGGAGATGCCCACGTTGACGACCTCGCCGGGCTCGCCCGCACCGTGGAAGGCGCCCGCCATGAAGGGGTTGTCCTCGACGGCGTTGCAGAAAACCACCAGCTTGGAGGCACCCACGCACTGGCGGTCGGCCGTGAGCTCGGAGCACTCGCGGATGATCTCCGCCATGCGCAAGACGGCGTCCATGTTGATGCCGGCCTTAGTCGAACCCACGTTCACAGAGGCGCAGACCCTGTCCGTGGTGGCGAGTGCCTTGGGGATGCTGTTGATGAGGCGGCGGTCGGCGTCTGCCATGCCCTTCTGAACCAGGGCGGAGAAGCCGCCCACGTAGTCGACGCCAACCTCCTTGGCCGCGCGGTCCATGGCCTGCGCGATGGGAGTGAGGTCCTCGGCGTCGGTGGCGGCGGCCAGCGCGGCGACCGGGGTGACGGAGATGCGCTTGTTGATGATGGGGATGCCGAACTCCCTCTGCAGCTGCTCTGCAGTGGGAACCAGGTTCTCTGCCGCGGTGGTGAGGCGCTCGTAGACCTTCTTCGCCACAGCGTCGACATCGCTGTCAACGCAGCCGTAGAGGCTCAGGCCCAAGGTGATGGTGCGGATGTCCAGATGCTGCTGGGTGACCATCGAGATGGTCTCGACGACATGGTCGGTGGTGACAGGCACGGGTACCCCCTCGCTACGTATCCATAATCAGGCAGCCATTGTAGTCGATGGCATGCGCTCTTTACTGCTTGCCGGTGCTCCACAGCTTGTCGAAGCAGGCCTGCATCTTGCTGACATAGGGCCCCTCGCAGCCCTGGAAGGCCAGCTCGCCCAGCTCCTCGTTGACGAGCATCAGCTCGCAGGAGGGCAGGTCTGCACGGGTCACGGGCTGCTGCGAGAGCTGATAGCCCAAGCTGTGGGCGAGCGTCTGCGAGAGGTCCGCCGCAAAGCACTCGCAGGCGTCCCTCAGCGGCTCCGGGCCCAAGACGGCAAGGCGCTCGCCGCAGCGTGCGAAGAGCGTGCCCTCAAGGCGCGCGCCCTCCAGCTCGTCGCCCCTCCACAGGAGGTCGGCCTCGCTCAGGACCGGGCGCTCGGCAGGCTCGCCGAGCCTCATGTCGACGTCGCCGTTCGTCTCAACCGTCACGATCACGATGCCCTTGGGCTGTGCGTAGAGCTTGTTGTCGCAGAACCACTCCAGGCGCGTGCGCAGATACGAGCGCAGCGCAGGCCCCACGCCATAGGCGGCCAGGCTGCGCAAGCGGCGCTCGTAGAGCTGGACCGCCCCGCTCTCATAGCGCCAGTGGAGCTCGAGCCGCTCGGCAGGCACGTTGTTGGCAAGCCACTCCGCTTCCAGCGCAGCGTCGTCGCGCACGGGTGCGTCAGCTGCCGTCTTGATCATGTTGCGGGGTATGTCTTGGCTCATGCCGCTCCTCCTAGGCTCTGTTGCGTGAGGGGATGATACCGCACGCCCTCGGGAACGACCCCCTGCTGTCGCAGAGCGGCAGCAAGCGGCTGCCGTTGGCAGCGGGAGCGCAGAGCGGGGTGCAGCCTGCCAAGCAGGGTCCAGATACAAAAGAGGACGCCCTCCCGGCGTCCCGTTTTGTCGAGGCCTGTTCACGCAAGCCCCGTATGCCGTGCTCAACCCGGTCTCTCCTTGCTCGCTGCCTTCCCTCTGTGCGCCCGCTTCGCGCAGGCGCCCTCCCTCTAAAGGCGCGTTCCTCAAGGACGGGGAGCTACCGCATTTGATGCGCATGAAATCATACGGAAAAACGGCAAACGGCGCAAGGGGAAGTTTCAACGGAAACAAAAGGCGGCGAGGAGAGCAAGTCCCCTCGCCGCCTTCGCATGCACCTGAGCTGCGCGCCTAGTGGCGGAAGTGCCTGTGGCCGGTGTAGACCATGGGCATGCCGGCGGCGTTTGCGACCTCGATGGAGAGGTCGTCGCGGATGGATCCGCCGGGCTGGATGAGAGCTGCGACGCCTGCGTCGCGGACGACCTCGAGGGTGTCCGGGAAGGGCAGGAAGGCGTCAGACGCGCAGACAGCGCCCTTGGCCTCCTCGCCGGCCTGGTCGACAGCGATGCGAGCGGAGTTGACGCGGTTGGGTTGGCCACCGCCGATGCCAACAGTGCGGGTACCCTTGGTCAGGACAACGGCGTTGGACTTGACGGACTTGGCAACCTTCCAGGCAAAGAGCAGCTCCTCCATCATCTCGGGGGTGGGCTTTGCCTCGGTGGGGACGGTGAACTGGGCGGGGTCCTCGGCAACGGAGTCCAGGTCCTGGATGACCATGCCGCCCTCGACGATGCGGACCTCGACATCGTTGCCGGCAGGGTTCATGCCGCCGGTCTTGAGCAAGCGGACGTTGGGCTTCTGCTCGAAGACAGCGACTGCGCCCTCCTCGAAGTCAGGGGCGATGAGCACCTCGGAGAACTGCTTGTTCACCTCGACGACCTGCTTGGCCAGGGCCTCGGTGACGGGGCGGTTGAAGGCCATCACGCCGCCGAAGGCAGAGACGGGGTCGCACTCGAAGGCGTCCTGGTAGGCCTTGACGATGTCGTCCGCCTGGGCGATGCCACAGGGAGTCTGGTGCTTGATGATGACGCAGGTGGGAACCTCGGTGCCGAACTCACGGCAGGCAGACCAGGCGGAGTCGGTGTCGAGGTAGTTGTTGTAGGAGAGCTCCTTGCCCTGCAGCTGCTGGGCGTTTGCCAGGGTGTGCGCTGCAGAAGCGGGCTCGCCGCCCTTGCGGCCGGGGTTGAGGCGCTTGTAGAAGGCGGCTTTCTGATGAGGGTTCTCGCCGTAGCGCAGCGTGGCCTCCTTCTCCAGGACGATGCGCTTGTCGTCAGCGAAGTCCGCCTCCTCGCCCAGCTCGCCGAGCATCCAGTTGTAGATGGCGTTGTCGTAGGCGCTGGTGGTGCGGAAGACCTCGAGGGCCAGCTTCTTGCGGGTCTCGAGAGTGGTGGCGCCGCCGTTGGCGCGCATCTCGTCGAGGATGGCGCCATAGAAGGCGGGGTCGGTCACGACGGTGACGCTGGCGTGGTTCTTAGCGGCGGAGCGCAGCATGGAGGGACCGCCGATGTCGATGTTCTCGATAGCGTCGGCGTACTCGACACCGGGCTTGGCGATGGTGGCCTCGAAGGCGTAGAGGTTCACGACGATCATGTCGATCATCTCGATGCCGTTTGCCTCGGCATCTGCCATGTGGGTCTCCAGGTCCCTGCGGCACAGCAGGCCGCCGTGCACCTTGGGGTGCAGGGTCTTGACGCGGCCGTCCATCATCTCGGGGAAGCCAGTGACCTCGTCGATCATGGTGACCGGGATGCCGGCCTCCTTCAGGACGCGTGCGGTACCGCCGGTGGAGATGATCTGGACGCCGAACTCGTCCACCAGCGCGCGGGCGAAGTCCTCGCAGCCGGTCTTATCGGTGAGGGAGATAATCGCTCGCTTGATCTTGGGATCAGCCATCGAAGCCCCTTTCATAGGTTATTTGCAGGCATGTGACAAAGATAGCGCCCCCGCGTTGAAAGCGGGGGCGCTGTTGCACTCGAATGGGGCGAAGAGTAGCTCTAGTTGCCCTCGGTGACGAAGTCCTCGGGCTTCACGTCTTCGATGAACTTATGGAATTCCTCCATGACGATCTTTCTGTCTGCGCCGGGTTTGAAGGAGCGCGGGAGGGACGCCGCCTCAAGGACCTCGCGCGATGCGAAGAGCGGGGCGTCTGCGCGAATGACCAGGGCGATGGCGTCGCTAGGGCGGACGTCGACGCGGGTGTACATGCCGTTGGGGCAGCGCAGGTACACCGTGGCGAAGAAGGTGGTGCCCTTCACTCGGTCGATGACGGCGCGGCTCACGGTGCCGCCCATGGAGCGGACGATCTGCGCCATGGTGCTGTGCGTGAGAGGACGCTCTGCACGCGTGTGGTCGATAGCCGCGGCGATGGCCGCTGCCTCTGCCGGACCGATCCAGATGGGCAAGACGCGATCGTAGATCTCGTCATCCTGCTCGCCCGGGAGGGCGAGGGCCTTGCTGGGACGCAGCGAGAGGACGGAGGGCTGGGAAATCAAGCCGAGCGCCAGGGATTCGATTGTCATGGGAACCATCTCGAGGTCCATCGCGCACCTCCTCGGCACTGTGAAAACCTAGCTTCAAAAGGGGATTATAGCCTTAGCATGGCACACCCTCTGCTTTGTTACCGTGGCGAAACACGGGATCCGTTGCGCAGGGGGCACCCGGCCTACAGGCGGGGCAGGAGGGCCTCGATGATGCGGCCGATGTTGCCAGCTGCCAACTCCGCGGCACGCGAGACGTCCTCGATGCTGAGCGGCTCCTCGCAAACGCCTGCGGCGGGGTTGCTGATGAGGCTGATGCCCAAGACGGGCAGGCCGAGCTGGTTTGCGGCGATAACCTCCTGCACAGTCGACATGCCCACAGCGTCTGCCCCCATCGCCCTGAAGGCCCTGATCTCTGCCGGGGTCTCGAAGCTTGGGCCCAGCACGCCGATGTAGACGCCTTCGCGCAACCGTACCCCGCACTCGGCTGCCGCGCTGTGCGCCAGCTGGCGCAGGCGGGGACTGTAGGCGTGCGTCATATCGAAGAAGCGCGGCCCCTGCTGCGGCGAGCGCCCGATGACCGGGTTCATCATCTGGAGGTTGATGTGGTCTTCGATGAGCATGAGGTCGCCCACTTGGAAGGAGGGGTCTATGCCGCCTGCCGCGTTGGTGACGACGAGCGTTTTGATGCCGAGCTCCTTGAGCAGGTAGACGGGGAAGGCCACCTGCTGGGCGCTGTTGCCCTCGTACGCGTGGATGCGGCCCTGCATGCAGGCCACCTTGCGGCCGGCAAGCTCGCCTAGGACGAGGCGGCCCTTGTGGCCCTCTGCCGTGGCGGCGACCATGTGGGGGATGCCCGAGAACCCGATGGAGGCCCGCTGCTCGACGCGCTCGCCCAGCTCACCCATTCCGCTGCCGAATATGATGCCCACCTCCGGCGCAAAGCCCGGCGCAAGCGAGCGCACGGCGTCTGCAGCCTGCGCAACGTTCTCCCTGGTGATGAGCTCGTCCATAGCGTGGTCCTCCCTCGTGCCTAAGCGTCTTTCGCTATGGGAGGATAGCGCATGGGTGCGACACAGCGCGCGGCAACCAACCGCACAGAGGCGCTAGGTCGAATGCCCGAGCAAAGGCAAGTTGTGCCTTTTCCCTGCGTTGCTTCTATGCCATAATGTCAAGGCTTTCTGCCCCCATCGTCTAGAGGCCCAGGACGTCGCCCTTTCACGGCGAAGATCGCGGGTTCGAATCCCGCTGGGGGTGCCAGCACAAGCTCACGGCCGGCAGGCACACGCCCCGGCCGTTCTCTTTTTCTACAGCCTGGATGCATGGCGGCCCAGCTGTGCAGCGGACTGCTACCATGTGCCAGGAACACGGGGTCGCCTTTGGCGGCAGCAGACGAGAGGGGCAGCAATGGGCAACGAAAACCAGATTCTCGAAGAGGGCGCAGACTTGGGGGCAATCCTCCTTGAGGGGAGGGCCTTCTACACCCGCAAAGGCGGCGAGGTCAACGTCAAGGACAACATGGCGAGCCCCGAGCTTCGCAGCGCCGCAGCGCTAGCCATGGGCGCCTCGCATAACATCAGCTACTACCCCCTGCTGCGCCAGGCTGCCATGACCGACGCAGACGCGGGGGTCCGCAAAGCCGTCCGCACCGCCGCGAACATGCTCGAGGAGGAGTTCGGCGAGGAGGCGTGCCTGGCTGCAGACGAGGCCTACACCGGCGGCGTCCAGGTCAAGAACTCCGAAGAAGCCCACGTCGTGGGAGACTTCTTCAACGCCAACCTCAACGACTTCCGCTAGGAGGGGAGGCAGCGGCACGCAGCTGCCGCGGAATAACGCGGGGAACACAGGGCCCTGCCCGGCACGGCGACGAGCCTGTGCGGGCAGGGCTTTTTTGTGCCCTCAGCGCCCCCGAAGCCAGGTCTTGCAGCCGCTACTGCGGGGCCCAGAAACGATATATCGCTCATTGAAACTGCTGTTGGCAGATGTCTGCACCCTCAGGGCGCAGCAAGCCCCTGAGCTGCGAGGTTCTTGCCCCAGCGTACGAACAGCCAAGTCTCACTCTGTGGAAAGCGGGGCTGCAGCTCTGTGGAAAGCGGGCAAGCGGTTCGGAAATCAGTCGCAACGCAGTCGTGTTTCACTCGTGTTTTGGTCTGGTTTTGCTCGTGTTTTGGTCTGCTTTCTAGATAGATTCGCCCGATAAGGTGTGCCCACTCGCAAGACAGGTGCCCGCGGCCATCGCAAGCCCGGGCTCCCCGAGAGAGACGGAGCCGCCATGGAACTCGCGTTCATCATCACAGCGCTGGCCTTTGCCGCTGGATTTTTCATCGTGCCCTATGCCAGCAGGGAGCTCCTGATCTACAAGTACCAAGAGATCAACCGCAGCTGGAACAGCAGCCTGGAGGACTACCGCCACCACCTGCTGTTCACCCGCCGCAAGCCGAGCACTGACGGCGAGCGCGTCGAGCGTGAGATGGCCCTCTGGGGCAAGCGGCAGATCACCTTGGTCACCGCCGGGAAGCTGTCCTACGAGAAAGTATGCGCCCTGCGGGAGGCAGGTGTCCTCCCCACCAGGCCCCGGGCACGCGACCCTTCCCTCGCGCTGCCCAGGGAGCGGGAGGTCGAGGAGAGCTACCGCCTCAACCTCACCCTTCCGCTGCGCTTGGGCTGCGGCGCGCTCTTGGCCGCTGCAGCGCTTGCGCTCGGGCTGAGCGACGCCCCTCCCCTGGCCGTGGCAAGCGGCATCGCAGCGGGGGCGCTCATGGAATCGATCTTTTTGTGCGACATGCGTGCCCGGATCATCCCCTGGCAGCTCTGCCTGCTCTTCGGGGTGGCGGGGGTGGTGTTCTCCCTCAGCGTCTCTGGGCTCGAGGGCCTGGGCATCTCCCTGTTCACCGCGCTTGGCATGAGCATCTTGCTGCAGGTCACCAACCGCTTCATGGGTTACCTGAGCGGGCGGCCCGCCATAGGCGATGGAGACCTGCGCCTCATCCCCATGATCTGCATCTTCTCCGGCCTTGCCGGAACGCTCTACGGCTTTGTGGGCGCGAGCCTCGTCATGGGGCTCGTAGCCGCGGCGACCGTCCTCTTCAAGGGGGGCA
Organism: Coriobacteriales bacterium; assembly: GCA_051876105.1. GTDB lineage: Bacteria > Actinomycetota > Coriobacteriia > Coriobacteriales > QAMH01 > W2P13-069. Next base: position 44,752 of record JBJEHN010000002.1, read on the forward strand.
ACCGCAAGACCTACGTTCCCTATGCGCCAGGTCTGAGCTGCTGGTATGCCATAGGGCTTGTCACCCAGCTCGCCTGCATATAGCCCCTCCCTTGCCGGCGGCACACGCCGCCGGCACCCCCCTCCCGCACACGTAGAAAGGACAACCTCATGCTCCAGACCCTCTTCATCGACGAGCCCGGCAACGGGGCCGAATATGCCGATAAATGACTTATGTTGATTTGTTTATGTTCATAAAGGTAGACTGCATTTCTAAAAAATTCAACGGCATAATCCAATTCCATCTCAACCCTCCAACAATTAAGGAGA
>JBJEHN010000003.1:0-11535 GCA_051876105.1 Coriobacteriales bacterium
AGAAGAAGAAGAAGAAGAAGAAGAACCCCCGATGGCGAAGCACCGGACACCCCTGTCCCTATTGCATGGCACCTACAGCCCGGCCTTGCGGAGCTCGTCCTTCATCGCGGACCTGCGGGGGTACTTCCGGCGCATCCTATCGGCAACCTCCTTGGCGAGCTCCTCGCCTCCTGGAAAGCGCGCGGCGCGGGCCAGGTCCTGTGCCCCCGCGAAGTAGCCGCTGCGCTCGCTGGAGCCGGCAAGGTCGCTCTCCCCTCTCTTGCACCAGGCCCTCACCACGAAGTCGACGTGCCCTGCTTCGACAAGGTAGCCCTCGAAGCGCTCGAGGCAGCTGAGCCCCGCTTCGGGCAGCGCCGCCATGAGCTGCTCGTCGAGGCCCTCCTCCATCAGGCACTCGCAGAGCCTGACTCCCGGCTTCATCTCGCTGAGGAGCTCGTCCCTGACGTCTGGCCACAGCTCCGGCTCCCAGCAGCCCTTGTAGGCGCGCAGCAGCTCCGCGGCGGTGGGGTCAGTGTGGGAACCGGTGACGAGCAGCTCCCTGAGCAGCGCCTTCTCGTCCTCCTCCATCCCGGAGGACCTGTACATCTGCAGCAGGCGGGCGTTGATCTTGCTTTTGTCGCGGCCGGGGTACCTGAGGGTTTTGCGCGTGCGCTCCAGCAGGGCGCAGGCGCGCCCTGCGTCGCCGTCTTCCTCCAGGACTTCCGCCGCCAGAAGCGCCACGTCGGGGTGCTCGATGTAGGGATCGGCGCAGGCCAAGATCGCGTCGGCGGGATCGCCCATGGCGCGCATGGTCCTCATAAACGCGTGCCTCCAGCGGGCAGCCGTGCAATCCGCGATCCTCGGCCGGCTCAGGGCGTCGCCCTTCTTCTGGAGCTGCGCGCTCATCTCCGCAATCTCCTGCTCGCGCATGTCGAGGCTGGCCTCCGCCAGCTCCCGGACCAGGTAGGCGTAGCTCGGGTTGTCTGCGAACTCGTCCACCAGGAAGGACTCGATGTCCTCCTCGGCGACCCAGTCGAACAGCCCCTCGCGGGCCGTGTCCCGCAGCTCGGTGGCCAGGGCGAGGAGGCGGTTGAAGCGGCCGGGCACCTGCTCCGGCGGCAGCAAGGCGAAGGCTCTAGACCAGTACCCGCGGCAGGCCCCCATCACGCTTGTGGCGAAGCCGTTGGAGTCGTCCACGCAGAGAGCGCGGAAGTGGCCCATGACAGCCTCGAGGAGGGTGAACGCGGCATCCGCGTCCCCGCGCTGGAGAGCAGGCTCCGCGTACGCGGCGATGGCGTCCAGGTACTCGCGCTCGAAGTCGATGGACTCACGCCAGGTCACGAACCCGTCCTCCTCGGCATGGCTGCAGAGGGCTTCGTCGAGCTCTGCCTGGACAGCCCTCGCCAGGTAGCCTGCGCTGGGTTGGGCAAAGCGCGCGACGAAGCGCGCGATATGCTGGGGCTCCTTGCGGAAGAGCCCCTCGAGATAGCCCCTCATCCCCTGCTCCCCCGCCGCGGCAAAGGCGGCCTCGAGCGGCGTGGGCTGGGTGTTGGTATCGGATTTCACAGCAATCCCCCTCTGGCTCGATTCCCGTTGCGAGGAGACCATACAAGAGGGGCGTGACACAGAAACGACATCGAATAAACGTTCTGCATCGGTGCGAGCACGTTCACGGGCATTCAGGACGGCGCTAGGCCCATGTACCCCAGCGCGTCTGCGAACCTGATGCGCTCCTGCTCTATGCGGCGGGGGCCCCTGCACGTGGGGCTGCATAGGTGCTCGTACAGCTCATGCTCGGAAGCGGTCAGCAGCTCCCCGATGTCCTTGGGCTCGCGAGCCCCTATCGCCTTGCCCCCAGGTCCGGTGGACACGCCCAGGTGCGCAAAGCGCGTGTACGACTCCATGTCCATGAGGATGCTCTTGGTGTCGCTGCGCAGCCTTCGCACTGCCGCCAGCGCCTCGAGGCCGTCGGCATCCATGTCGCCCCAGTACCAAAGCTCAGGGGCGCCCGCGATCCAGGGGAAGGCGGCCACTGCGCTTGCGGCGCCGTCGCCGTCGCCCATGACGGCGATGCCGTGCTCGACAACCGCCGGGAACTCATGGGCGCAGTCCCTGTTCTCGCATATCACGGCGACCTCCGGCATGTACGCGGGCGCAGCCAGCGGGTCGTCGGAGTCGGCGCTGTCGTGGACCCTCCCCGCCAGCGACGCGCGGTTTGGGTCCAGGTAGGTGAAGCGCACGTGCTTGGGCCGGTCGACCAGGCCCAGGTCCCCCTTGCCGGCCAGCAGGGTCACGATGTTGCGGTTCTTCCCGCTGTCCAGCCACTTCGTGTGGAAGCCCTCGATGTCGACCTGCCTGGGGGTCATGCCCGCCACGTCGCGCCCGTGCAGCTCCTGCCCGTACCGGCAGCACTCGGAGAAGAGGCGGTCGCCGACAGAGGCGTGGATGAGCGCCGAGACCGCCTTGCGCAGGTCGCCCGCGGAAAGCCACGGGAACCCGCTCTCCACAAGCTCCCTGCGCTCGCGGCACCGGGCTATTTCGCCTTCCTTGCCGCTGATCGCCAGCAGGTGCTCCTCGTCCGGGATGGTCACCGCGTCGATCGACTCGATTGCGACCCGCCCGCTCATGCGGTTCGACGTCACCACCTCGCAGCCGGCTGCTCTCGCCACGGCTGCGAACTCCCGCCTGGCCCGGGCGGCCTCGGCACCGTCCTGCGGCCACTCTTTGAGCCCTACCCGTGCCGGCCAGACCCTCTCGTAGGTTCCCATGGCGATATCGAGGCGGTTGTCCTCTACCACCTTGGCCGCGTAGCCCCTCACAGCCTGCCAGCTTGCGGCGACCTTCCTCGTCGCCATCTAGCGCCCCGCCTCATCGGAGGGCTCTGCCACATCGCCTTTCTCGACGAGGATCTGCGGCGCGATGGCAGAGCGGTTGCGCCCGTCGCGGATGATGCTGTAGGCGACCTTCGCCTTCTCGAAGACGCACTGGGCGTTGTTGGAGGGCACCGCCATGAGGACCTGGAAGCCGCAGGCGCACCAGGCCGCGATGCCGCGCTTTGCAAACGCCGGGGAGCTCTTGACGAAGGCCTCGTCCAGTATCACCAGCCCGAAGGAGGGGTGCGGCTTGCCGGAGACGGTGTCGCAGCGCAGGGCGCACAGCAGCGCGATTGCCTGGATGAAGGCGGAGGCCTCCTGGCACTCGCCTCCGGAAGACGTGTTCAGGGAGCGGATCACCTTCATGTGCTTCAGCCCGTCGGCATCGCGGTAGGTGTCGCGCGCGAAGAGGTTCAGGTGCGTCCTGCGGTCGAGGACCTTGGCGCGCTCCATGGTGTGGGCCGCCACCTCGGAGGGCGACGCCTTCAGGTTGCTGGGGCGCTCGCGTATGGCCTCCACCGCCTTCGCAGTCCTCCTCATCAGGCTGGCGGCGTCGATGCCGGCGCCGATGCTTGACGAGCCGGCTTGCTTGCGCAGGCTGGCGACCTCGCGGCGCCATTCGGTGAAGCACGCTGGCTCGCTCCACTCGAGCACCAGCTCCAGGGTGCCGTGCTCCAACCCGAAGGGCAGGGGGGCCATCACGTCGTTGAGCTCGGCCACCTTGGCGGCGACCTCCCTCTTGTCCCGGTCGAGGGCCGTGTCCAGCGCGCAGATCTGCTGGTTCACGTACTGGTACATGTCCTCTATCCACTTCTCGCTCAGGTTCTCCACGCTCTCCCGGGCAAGGTCCGCTTGAATCTCCAGGTAGTAGTCGGCGCAGGAGATCGAGGTGCCCTCGAAGCCGTCGCCCCATTTGTCGTCGTAGGCCCTCATGATGCTCTCGGCAGACATCCTGTGGCCCTCGGCCTCGGTGCTGAGGGCGCCGAGGCGCTCCTGCGCTGTCTTGACCAGGTGCGAGGTGCTCATATTGCCCAGCAGCGCCCATGCCTCCAATGCGCCGACGTCGGCCTTCTCGCACCTCTCCCGCACCATCTCGACTGCCGCGGTTGGCGCGGGGTTGCGTCTGCCGCCATCGTTAAGCACATGTCTCACGGTGCCGATCAGCCGTTTATAATCCTCGAAAGATCGGACGGCCTCCTTGTACGCGTCATAGGCATCATGCATCTCCTCAAAGATGCGCTTGCGCTCCCTTCGCAGCCTTTCAAGGTCGTGAGTATTCTCAAACTCTGTCAAGCGCTGAGCAGCCATATCGCGCTCTGCTTGGGCAGACCGCAGGTCGATCTTTTCAAAAGAGACGTCCTCGATGAGATGCGCCGCAGCAACCGCAGAGGAGATGTCGTTGAGCTCGTCTTTCGCGTCGGACTCGTCTGCTGCTATCTGCTCCAGGTTCTCGGCGATCTCGGCGAGCCGCCTGTCTGCCTCGGCGATGGCAGCAGCGTTGTCTATGCCGATGATATGGGAGCCGTCGCTGCCCAGCGCGCCGCGGGAGCCGTCGCGCAGCTGCCCGCGGGCAGTGACGGCGACGCCCTCTGCATCTGCAAGGGAGGCCGCGTCTGTCACGAGGGCATCGGTGTCCTCGCGCGCGATGCGCTTGGAGAGCCATCCGCAGAAGGGCGACTCTGCGTCCAGGGACACGAGGCTGCTGGCATAGCCCCTCTTGCCCAGGGGCTCCGCTTCCATGCCGGCGTCCGCGAACTCGACCCGCGTCCTCGCACCCAGGCTCAGCCCCTCGGCCAGCGGGCCGAAATCGCGGGCGAGATGTGAGTCGACGAGGATCGTGCGGGCCAGGTCGTAGAGCGCCCCCTCCACGGCCCCAGTGTGCTCCTTGTCGACGATCTCCATGAGCTCGGCGGCGAAGGGCAGCTCGGAGGGGTCGACGCCGAGCACCTCGGCCAGCCCCGTGCGCGCCCTGCGGAGCCCGAGGGGAACCTTGCCGCGGTTCTCCTCCATGTAGCGGCGCTGCTCGATGAGGGCGTCCCTTTCTTCGGCATTCTTTGCTCGCTCGATGGCGAGCTCTGCAAGGCGCTTGTGTGCCTTGCTCATGTCGCCATCCTGGGACTCCAGCCTGTCGAGCGCCGATTGTTTCCATTCCACATAGTCTTCTTCAGTGAGAGGAATGTCGCCGAAGAGCTCGGCTGTGCTCTTGCGGAGGCTGTCGCGCTGCTCTCTCACATCCTTTAGTTTCTTGACGGCGTCAGCAGAGAGCTGCCGGAGCCTCTCGACCTCGGCCTCGCCGCCTTCGAGCAGTGCAGCTGCGGCAGCGTTGTAGTCGTCCTCGACCTTCTCGTACTCTTCCTGGAGGGTTTCAGCGCGCCTCTCGCGTTTCTCCAGAATGTGGTCCCTTGCCTCCATCTCGTCGATTATGACCGCATACTCGCGCTGCACCTCGGCGATGGCGGCAGCAGCAGCGCCCTCGTCGACCTCCGACAGACCGCGCAGCAGCTCCTGGCCGTTGCGCCATGCGGAGACATGCTCTGGCAGCCCCTGGAGGCAGCGGCGCTTTTTCTCGATCGTCTGTATGCGCTGCCAGCTGCCAGAGACCACGTCGAACCCCTCCACGGCCTCCTCGGCCGCGGCCAGGGCGCTTGGAGTGGTTAGCACCATGTCCTTGAACAGCTCCCCGACCGAGGGGAACTGGCTCCCGGCGCGGGCGGCGGTCAGCAGCTCGATCACCTTGTCCGGGTCGGCGTTGTTCGAGATCCCCAGCATGCTGTACACGGCTGCCGTGAAGCTCGTGAGGGATGAGTAGGTCTCCAGGGTCTCGAAGCCCAGGTTTTCAAGCGCCCGCGCGGTGAAGCGGGCAGACGAGATCGGATCCAGGCAGCGAGGGTCGAACTCCTCCTTCGCCGTGAACATCACGCAGGCCACGCCGCTGTTGTTGTCGCAGCCGGCGTCAGCCCAATAGGCCTTCCCCACAACGGAGAGGCCGCCCATGTCGTTCACCGCGGTTATCACGATGGCAGACCATACGGGCTGGTCCACCGGGCTGTGCATGAGCTGGGTCTCCATCCCCTCCTCGCTCTGCTCGTTGGAGGTCTTGCCGCGGATGTAGCTGACGAGCGTGCGGGAGTCCTTGGACGTGCTGGATCCGCGGGTCCCCTTGTTCGAGGCGGGGTTGTACTTGGGGTTCTTGGCAAGCACCTCGAAGATGGCGTCGATGATGGCGGACTTGCCGATCCCCGAGTCCCCGGTCAGGACGGTGGGGGCGGGCTCGTCGAAGTCGACCGAGAGCGAGAAGCGGTGGTATCCCCTGAAGAGGGACCAGTTCACGAGCTGCACGTCGCGGACCTGGTGGATAGCGCCAAAGAGCCCCATGTTGTCGTTTGCGGGCATGTTCGTCCTCCTCGTCTAGCAGCAGGTCTTCCCGCTGTTGTTTGCGCCAGCGCCCTCACTCATCGGCATCCTCGCCCTCGTCGGCTGGGGCGGCCGAGGCGCTCTTGTACGTCTCCAGCGCCGCGGTGACCTCCTCGAAGTCGAAGAACTCGAGGGCGGGCATGACCTGGTATCGGTCGATCTCGGGCAGGAAGCGCAGGTAGCCGCGCTCGACGAGGCGCTTGACGGAGGCGTCCACGCGCTTCGAGAGGAGCACCTTGTCGGGGGAGTCCCCGTAGACGGCCTCCGCGGCCTCGCGCAGGGTGTCGAGGTCGGTGTAGGCGCTTTCCCCGCCGCTCGCCTTCTTGGTGAAGTAGGCCTCGGCGATGCTCCCCAGGAGCACTGCGTCGATGTTCTTGAGGGGGCGGGCCGCCTTGAGCTTGCACTCGACGGCGATCTCCCCGGCGTCTGCCTGCAGCGCTGCGGCCACTCCGGCGGCAGGGCGGACGTCCAGGACCAGGAACATGTCCGCCAGGCGGGAGGCGATCGCCTCCTGGTGGACCTCCAGCGCCTTCCACAGCCTCCGGTCGTCCTGGGTGATGTAGCAGCGCTTCACCAAGGCGGTGAGCGCCAGGCGCGCCTCCACCGGCAGGGTCCCGGTATCCCCGTCGAAGAGCCCTCCGTCTTCCCACTCGCCTGCGTCTTGGGCGCTTGACGCGGTCTCGGCCACGTTGCCGTAGATGTCCGTCTGCCCCTCCAAGACCTCGAACTCCGTTGAGCTCTCAGCATCCATCACAGGTCCTCCTTCTCAAGGCATGCCCTCAGGCAGTCGGGCGAGACCACGACCTTCGGCGCCATCCAAGACCTCTCGACCCCGTCCGCGCCGACGCAGCGGTACTCGGCCATCGGAGCGTCCTCGACAGGGGTCCCGGTGTACTTGGCGACGGTCATCAAAGCGCCGACCTCGACGTCTCGCCGCAGGTTCTCCGGCAGCCGGTTGAAGGCATCCGCGATGTCGGCCGCCTGGTGGTCGCCGACCGCAGCGGCTATCTGGGAGAGCACCTTCCTGGTAAGCGGGGCGCAGTACCCCAGGTAGCTCTCCAAGGCCACCGGGTCCTGCTCGGCGACCTCCTCCAGCGACGGCATGGCGAGAGTCCTCTCGGCCGGGGCGATCGCATAGGGCATGCCGCGGGTCTCGGCCTTGCCGGCCCTCAGCGACAGCGGCCCCGTCCTCTCCGGGCCCATAGACAGGGCGAACTCCTCGGTTGCCGCGCGAAAGCTCCTGATGACCTTCGCGTAGCTGCGCACGCCGTCGCTCTCCAGGCGCCTCAGCTCGCGGTCGATGCGGGTGACGGACTTGCCCATGATCCCCCGGACGGAATCAGACGCGCGCACCAGGCGCTCCCACCTGCCCTTCAGCAGAGCGACCTTGCCGTCCTCGTCTTCCACGAGCCCTGACAGCATGTCGAGGGCGTCGTCGATGTCGCGGCGCAGCTCGGGGCTCCCCAGCAGGTCGAGCACGCCCTGGTAGCTGCGGCCCGCGATCTCGCTGCTCTTGAACCTGCGCAGCTGGTTGAGGTACTCGTCGACGATCTCGAGCCTGGACCTCTCGTCGAGGCGGAACGCGGAGATGATCGTCTGCTCCTCGCCGCGGAGGAAGTCGCCGACGTAGGCCATGTCGCTGGTCGCCTGCTCGATCTCCGCTGTCACCAAATCCGCCTGCTCGATGAGCTCCGCCTGCGTCAGCTCCGTGTAGCCGTTCTCCAGGAACTGGGCGTAGGCCTCCTCCGCCTCGACCATGTGCTTGTACAGGAACTCCCTCATGACCTCGGTGTCCGGGTTGGCCATGGCGGCCAGGCGGGTGATCCTCACCTGCATGTCCGAGATGCGGGAGCTGGCGAGCTGTGTTGGGGCCTCGCCGACGTTCGACATGAAGCGGATGGCCTCCTGCGCCGTTGCGGTGAGGCGGTAGACGATCTCTCCCCCGTCGCCCTCGAGGCGCTCGAGCAGGTGCAGCTTGCGGCACCATACCGAGTCGCACAGCTCCTTGGGGTCGGCGGCCTCGCCTTCGCGCTGCGCCGGCATGACGTCGTAGCCGGCGCGCTCGAAGTCCGCGTACATGGTCATGATCGCCGAGTAGATGTTGGTGGCGGTGGCGGCCTCGCCGAGGGTGTCGAGGATCACGGAGAGCATCGCCGTCTCCATGGGGGCGGTCTGCCTTCGCAGGAACCTCAGCAGATAGCCGTCTGCGGCGGAAGCGTAGCTGTTCATCCTGGAGACAACCTCTGTCATCTCCGCCTCCTTCTCGATCGCGTGAGCACAATCGGCTCATGCAGCACTCTACAAGACTTCCAGCGAAAGACATAGGAGACTAAGCGGGCTGCGGGGGCCAGCCGCCAGGCCTTGTGGTCGATGATGATGCTATCGAAGCCGTAGTAGGTGTCTATGTACTTGATGAGGCGGTCGAAGGCCTTGAGCTGTGCCCTCGGATACGCGGCGTTGCCGACGTGCACCAGCTCGATGCCGATGGAGCGCGAGATCATGCCGTAGTCGCGCGCCCAAGAGCCGATCGCCGCCTTCCTCAGCAACGCACGCGCGCTGGGAGTCGACGTCGCGGCGGCGGACGTGGCGGTGCTCTCGCACGGTCACTTCGACCACAGCGGCGGCCTGGCGACCTACCTCGAGGCGACCGACGCCCTGCCCTCCCCCGCCCGCACTTAATCCAGATGCTCGTTGCGTTTGTCCACCTGGTCGATGAGGCTTTGCTGAGAGCTGATGCCCATCTTCCTGTAGATGTGCAGGATATGAGTCTTCGCCGTGTTGCCGCTGATGAAGAGCTTCTTCTGTATGTGCTCGGTGTTGCGGCCCCTCGCCTGGGGCACGCCCCTGCTCATATGCTTGCAGTGAAGGATGGAGGGAGGGAGGGTGCGATGTGCTTCCCCTGCAGGATGTGCGGGGCGTGCTTGCCCCAGCAAGACAGCGGCGATGAGAGGAGCTACCCTTCCTGCGGCAAGGCCGCAGCCCCTGACGCTTTGGTATGCCCGGAGTGCTTCACCTTCCTCGGCAGACCGGCCGAGATCATCCCCGCTGCAAGACGCCCCGAAGGCAGCGACGCACTTTAAGGCTCAACCCCCGTCGTGTACTTGCAGCGGGGGTAGTTGGCGCAGCCTGTGCCGCCGTGGGGTGGGGTGCGACGTACCAGCTGGCTGCAGCAGTATGGGCATACGATACGGCGCCGGCGCCGGCGGCAGCTTCCTGGAGAGCTGCACCGCCATCTGCCCAACTGTTACAGGAGACTTTCGGCACCCTTATCAGATGAGGTCGGCCAGGCACAGCTCGCCTTTGGGCACCTTGGAGAGACGGCGATACTCCCTGGCAGCAGCAGTCAGCGAGTCAGCGCTCCAGTAGCCCATCAAAAAGTCCGCACGTTTGATCTCGCGCATGCCGAGCTGCTGCTTGCAGAAGTCGCTGGGCTTGGTGTGGCTGCCATGCCAGCGGCCCCAGGCGCCCTCACGGATAATTGCCAGCATCTCCATCTCTGGATGCGTCACATAGCTGGCAACGGGAAAGCGCCCCGCATACAGGTTGCCCAGCTTGAAGCGCTCCTTTCTCGAATCCAACACGCGGACGATGCACACCGGCCAGTCGTAGTCGTAGTTCAGATACTCAGCTTGGATGTCAGCCGCCTTGCGCAGGCGAGTGACATCCACGACATTGGACTTGGGGAAGACGAGCGCGTCTGCACCAAGCAGAATCTCCACAGCCACCTGCTCTGCGGTGCCCTCACAAGAGATAATTGGATGGTACCCAGCCAGACAAAGGGCGTCCCTACTCACCGGCAACCCCCTCCGCCACGAGCGCCTTCAGCGCGCGCACGTCGGCATAGCGCGGCGCGGTGCCCTTCACGAAGTTCGAGGTAAACACCTCGGACTTCTTGTTCTCGATGCGTCGCACTCTGTCGCAGTACTTCACCGCGTGCGCTCCGCCACCCTCCCCGCGCACCAAGAAGAACACGTTGTCCTTGCGGTGCACATGATCCAACAGCTGAGGGTAGTGGGTCGTAAAGACCAGCGTCGCTCCCTTGGGGTTGGTTTTCGATGCTGCGAACAAGTCCAGCACGATGTTGACCAGCTGGCGGTTCAGGTGGTTCTCCACCTCGTCTACCAGCAGGTATCCGCCAGAGCGCAGGGCCCTCATCGCGCGCTGCACCAGACCCAGACCGCGCACAGTGCCGGAGGAGAGAACCTCTACCAAGCCGCTCTCGGAGAGGGTGATGGGATCACGGCCACAGAACGCCAACACGAAGGCGCGGCCGGAATCGCTCACCTCCAGGTGCTCGATACCGGGGTCGAAGACGCGGAGAACGTCGTCGAGCCCGTCGAACTGCTCGACGAGGCGAAAGCCGCCATCTCGCACGGCTGCAACGCGAACACGCTGCCCAAAGTCCTTGGCGAAGACGGCAGCAGCTATGGAGACGTCAGGCGGGGTGAGCGCTGCCCAAGAGCCGGACATCTGGGTTCGGGCGCACACCGGCGAGGCGAGCGCCTCGATGCCGTCCCAGGAGCTCAGAACCGCTCGCTTTAGGGCCTTTGCCGGCAGGGAGTACACCGTTTCCTCAGCAAAGCCCAACGTGGGGCCGTCGCCCTCGTCCCCGCCACCAGCCAACACAGACTCGACCAGGTAGGCGGAGCCCTCGTGCCATGCAATGCACTTGAACGTCGAAGGCCCGTCGAACACGGAGGGCAGCGCCGACGGGAGCCCACCGCCACGCACGGGCGAGCCGTCAACGATGCGGCAGGCGAGCTCCAACAGGTTCAGCGCCGTCGTCTTGCCAGAGGCGTTGATGCCCGCCAGCGCCACGATGCTGTTTGTATGCAGGTGATCCGCCAGCTCGAAAGCCGACTCGTCGGAGGCTGCTACACGGTCGGAAGCGAAGAGGTCAATCTCGAACACGCCTCCGTCGAACATCGTGAGATGGTCGAAGTAAACCTTGAGCAGCTTCATCGTGGTCCTTTCGAGTGCTTAAAACATTTTTTATGTTCCAAGTATACTACGCAGGATCGATCGAAAAGGCGCATGCACACGCGGTACGCGAATACGCTTGACTCGCATAATAATGCGAGTCAGGATAATCGCATTATTTTGCGAGTACAGGCAGTCGCAAAATAATGCGACTGCTGGCAAAAGCGCATGGGGCGGAGAAGTAAAGCGGCCCCAGTGGAGCGGGGCGCTAGACGAAGGCTCAGGGTATTGGTTGATCCGAGAGTAGCGAATCGTGCGGTTCAGAATCCTGCAACCAAACACAATCAAG
>JBJEHN010000004.1:0-44795 GCA_051876105.1 Coriobacteriales bacterium
GCGTTGGAAGTGGTGGGTGCCACACCCTCAAACCGTGGCAGATTGAATATACGAGGAAGGAGGGGACTGCCTTGTGTAACACCGGCACCAAGTACCAGGAGCTCGGCCGCGTCCTCGCCAACGAGTGCATCGCACCCGGCGTCTACGTGATGGAGATCACGGCCCCGCGCATCTGCAAGGAGGCCCGCCCCGGGCAGTTCGTCCACGTGAGGGTGGTCGACAGCCCCATCCAGCTGCTGCGCATGCCCTTCGGCGTCTACGACTGCAACCCCCAGATCGGCTCGATCGAGATCTGCTTCCAGCTGATGGGGGAGGGCACCCGCCAGCTCAGCTCGCTGGGTATCGGCGACAAGGTCGACGTCCTCGGCCCCATCGGCAACGGGTGGAGCATGCCGCAGCGCTCCCGCCACGCGCTCATCGTGAGCGGCGGCCTGGGTGCGGCCCCCATGAACCTCCTTGCGCGCGAGCTCGCAGAGCGCGGCACGGTGGTCGACATCGTCATGGGCGGCCCCAGCTCGGAGCGCCTTGTCTGCCGCGAGCGCCTGGCCAAGAGCGCGCTTGCCAGCGGCGGCCGGCTGCTCGTCTCCACGGACGACGGCTCCGAGGGCCTGCACGGCTTCTGCACGCAGATCAGCGACCAGCTCCTGCGCGAGCCCGGCCAGGACTACGACTACATCTGCATCTGCGGGCCCGGACCCATGGAGCGCAACGCCGTCAAGGTCCCCCTGGAGCTGGGCATCTACACAGAGGCCTCGTTCGAGAAGCTCATGGCCTGCGGCATCGGCGCCTGCCTGAGCTGCATCGTCGAGACCGTGGACGGCCGCAAGCGCTGCTGCGTTGACGGCCCCGTGTTCGACGTGACGAAGGTGGTGTGGTGATGGCAGATCTCAACCCCAAGCTGCAGGTGAACCTCGGCGGCCTGACCATGGCCAACCCCGTGACCACGGCCAGCGGCACCTTCGCCGCGGGCCGCGAGTACTCGGACTTCTACCCCCTCAAGACCTTGGGCGCGGTGACCACCAAGGGCGTCTCGCTCAACCCCTGGGAGGGCAACAGCTCGCCGCGCATCGCAGAGACCCCCAGCGGCATGCTCAACAGCATCGGCCTGCAGAACCCGGGCGTGGAGGCCTTCTGCGCTGGGCCGCTCAAGTGGCTGGCTGAGCAGGGGGTGCCCGTCATCGTCAACGTCTCCGGCCACTCGCTGGAGGAGTACGTGGCCGTGGTCGAGCGCCTCGAGGACGAGCCCGCCGTGAGCGCCTACGAGGTCAACATCTCCTGCCCCAACGTGGACGCTGGCGGCATGACCTTCGGCACCGACCCAGCCCAGGCAGCGCAGGTCACGCGCCTGTGCCGCGCTGCCACCAAGCGCCCGCTCATCGTCAAGCTCACTCCCAACGTCACAGACATCGCGCTCATCGCCAAACATGTCGAGGACGCCGGCGCAGACGCGGTGAGCCTCATCAACACCCTGCTGGGCATGGCGGTCGACGCCCGCACCCGCAGGCCCAAGCTGGCGCGCGTGGTGGGCGGGCTTTCCGGCCCGGCTGTCAAGCCGGTGGCCCTGCGCATGGTGTGGCAGGTGCACCAGGCGGTGCAGGTGCCCATCTTGGGCATGGGCGGCATCATGACGGCAGAGGACGCCATCGAGTTCATGCTCTGCGGCGCCACCGCGGTTGCCGTGGGCACGGCCAACTTCGTCAACCCCAGCGTTGGCGCGGAGGTCGTCGAGGGCATCGAGGCCTACTGCCGCAGCAACGGCGTGGCCGACGTTAATGAGCTCGTGGGTGCCTTGGAGGCATAAGCCCTGCTAGATCAAGTGTTTTTTGCTTGGAAAAGGACACACTTTCGCCCCGAAGGGACACATATGGGCCTCAGGGGTTGGGATTGTGCGCTATTGTAAAAGCCATCACCAATACGCCGTGCAAGCGGCAGGTGGGAAAGGACTGGACATCATGACGTGGCGTGAGGAAAGCGAGCGGGACCGCATCATCGTGGCTTTGGACTGCAGCGCAGACGAGGCCATCGTTCTCGGCGAGAAGCTCGCGGGGCATGCGCGGTGGGTCAAGGTAGGGATGACCCTCTACTACGCAGTGGGCCCTGCGATCATCCGCAGCCTCCACAAGCTCGGCTTCAAGGTGTTCCTGGACCTCAAGCTCCATGACATCCCGCACCAGATCCAGGGTGCGGCTGCTAGCATGGCCTCCGCGGGCGCGGACCTCATCACGGCCCACGCGTCCGGCGGCGCGAACATGATGGCAGCTGCAGTCAAGGGCGCTCACCGTGCGGCGCGCGAGCAAGGCAACCCGGACCCGCTCATCTGCGGCATCACTGTGCTCACCAGCATGGATCAGGCCACGCTGGAGTCCATCGGCATCGAGGGCGAGCCCCTCGAGCAGGTCACGCGCCTTGCAAAGCTCGCGCAGGAGGCCGGCCTCAGCGGCATCGTGTGCTCGCCGCAGGAGGCCGCGCAGATGAGGGAGCTGCTGGGCCCAGACGCCTGCATCGTCACCCCGGGCGTCCGCCCGCAGGGCGCCGCGCTGGGAGACCAGAGCCGCGTCGCCACCCCGGCCTCTGCCTTCCAGGCAGGCGCCTCCCACCTGGTTATCGGCCGCCCCATCACCCAGGCAGCAGACCCCGTCGCCGCCTTCGAGGAGATCGTGGCAAGCCTCTAGCACGCTATATGGCGATGAACCGTTCCACCGTGTAAGCCCGCTGTGAAGAGAGGCGGGACCCCGAAGGAGGAGATTGACATGGCACTGCCCCAGCTCACCGACGAGCAGCGCAAGGAAGCCCTGGCAAAGGCAGCCGAGGCCCGCAAGGCCCGCGCGGCCCTGCGCGACCAGATCAAGAACGGCGAGAAGAGCGTCGAGGAGATCCTCAACGACGTCGACAACCCCGTCGTCGCCCGTATGAAGGTCTCCATGCTCATCGAGTCGCTGCCGGGCTACGGCAAGGCCAAGGCCGCCAAGCTCATGGAGGAGCTCGAGATCTCCGCCTCCCGCCGCATCAAGGGCCTCGGCACCCGCCAGCGTGACGAGCTGCTCGAGCGCCTGAGCCGCTCGTAGCATGGCAGGCGCACTCTTCGTGATATCCGGCCCGGCAGGGGCTGGCAAGGGCACGCTGCTGGGCCGCGCCGTCCAGCAGCTGCCGCGCGCCTGGGTCTCTGTCAGCGCCACCACGCGCGCCCCGCGCGGCACCGAGCAAGACGGCGTGGAGTACTTCTTCCTCAAGGTAGAGGACTTCGAGCAGCGCATCGCCCAAGACGGCTTCATCGAGTACGCGCAGGTGCACGGCAACTACTACGGCACCCCGCTCGAGCCCATTCGCCAGCATGTGGAGGCAGGTGACGCCGTCTTCTTGGAGATCGACGTCCAGGGCGCCTTCCAGGTGCTCCAGAAGGTGCCGGACGCAAAGCTCATCTTCATCGCGCCGCCGAGCATGGAGGTGCTCGAGCAGCGCCTGAGGGGCCGTGCCACAGACTCCGAGGACTCCATCAGGCTGCGTCTCGCAAACGCCGCGGCAGAGCTCGAGGCCTCCAAGCGCTACGACCACGTGATCGTCAACGACGAGCTCGAAAGGTCTACTCAGGAGCTGGTGCAGGTGATACAATCTTACGTCGGCTATTAGACAGCCACGTAGTTTAAGGAGAAGCATCACATGTCCATTGTGGAACCCCGTATCGACAAGCTCCTCGAGAAGACCGAGGAGGACAAGTACCTGCTCTGCGCGCTTTCCTCCAAGCGCTCGCGCGACATCAACGACATGATGCGCGGCCAGCGCGACCGCGCCGTTGCCCTTCAGTCTGTGAGCGAGATCGCCGAGTTCGCCGGCCGCAAGCCGCTCTCCCTCGCCATGGAGGAGATCGCCCGCGGCGAGGTCTCTTACGACAAGGCGGCATTCGAGGCGGACGAGTCCTAGAGCATCAAAGGAGGGTCGCTCTTTGTTCGAGCGCATCTGCCTGGTCCACTACCACGAAATCGGCCTCAAGGGTCGCAACCGCGCCATTTTCGAGAACCGTCTCCTTCGCAACATGGAGGCGGCTCTCTCTGTTTATCCCTGCTGCACAGAGATCCGCCGCATCTCCGGCCACCTGCTGGTGGTGGTCGACAACCCCGCCAAGCTGCAGGAGGTCGCAGGCGTCCTCAAGAAGATCCCCGGCATCGTGAGGGTCTCGCAGGGCTGGCGCACCGCCCGCAAAGAAGACGAGTACTGCAGGGCGGCTGAGCTGGCGCTCATGGATTGCGGCCCCTTCGAGACCTTCAAGGTGCATGCCAGGCGTTCAAACACCGATTACCCCATAGACTCCATGCAGCTCAACCAGCTGGTGGGGGCCCACCTGTGCCGCTTCGCGCCAGACAAGAAGGTCAAGATGAAGGACCCGGACGTCATGGTGCACGTGCACGTCATCCAGGGCCACGTTTACGTCTTCGCTCGCACGGAGGTTGCCGTGGGCGGGCTGCCCGTGGGCAGCGCCGGCAAGGTCGTGGCGCTCGTGAGCAGCGGCATCGACAGCCCGGTGGCCAGCTTCAAGATGATGAAGCGCGGCGCCGTGGTGGTGGGCGTGCACTTCTCGGGCCGCCCGCAGACCTCGGACACCAGCGAGTACCTGGTGGACGAGATTGCCGAGGCCCTGAGCCCCGTGGGCGGCTTCGGGCGCATCTACTACGTGCCCTTCGGCGACTACCAGGCCGCCATCGCGCAGGACTGCCCGCCCAACCTGCGCATCGTGCTCTACCGCAGGCTCATGTTCCGCGTTGCAGAGCAAATCGCGCGCATCGAGGGCGCTCAGGCGCTGGTCACGGGCGAGAGCCTGGGCCAGGTGGCCAGCCAGACGCTCGAGAACATCAACGCCACCAACGCTGCGGTGGGCATCCCTGTGCTGCGCCCGCTCATCGGCAGCGACAAGCAGGAGATTATCAAGCTCGCGCAAGAGATCGGCACCTTCGAGATCTCGTCGCGCCCGGCAGACGACTGCTGCACGCTCTTCATGCCGCGCAGCCCGGAGACCCACGCCCGCCTGCGCGACTGCGAGGCCGCAGAGTCGCGCTACCCCTGGGAGCAGTGGATCGAGGAGATCTGCGCCAAGCTCGAGTTCCGCGACTACCCCTGCCCCTCGTACAAGCCGCCCAAGAAGCGCAAGCCCCGCCCGGCGGGCGAAGGGGAGGCCCTGCAGGAACAGGGGGAGCGAGCCGCAGAAGGGGGTGCCCATGGAGCGTAGCCAGGTGATGCTCGCCCTGCCCCAGGGCCTCGACGTCGCGCTGCTCTGCGGCACCAACGACTGCATACTCCGCAAGATCGAGGAGGTCTTCGGCGCACGCGTTGCCCTGAGGGAGGACCAGGTGGTCATCACCGGCAGCAGCGCCGACCTCTCCGTCATCACCAGCCTGGTCACCGACCTCATCGCCATGGTGCGCGAGGGCAGCGCCCCCAGCGTGGAAGACGTGCAGGCCGGCGCAGACGTGCTGCGCGGCTCAAAGTACGCGCCCGCCATGCTGCGCGACGACGTCCTGCTCACCTACCGCGGCAAGGCCATCCGCCCCAAGACCGCCGGCCAGAAGCGCTATGTGGACGCCATCCGCGCCAACACGGTGACCTTCGGCATCGGGCCCGCGGGCACGGGCAAGACTTACCTGGCCATGGCCATGGCCGTGGCCGCGCTCAAGCGCAAGGAGATCGGCCGCATCATCCTCACCAGACCCGTTGTGGAGGCTGGCGAGAACCTGGGCTACCTTCCCGGCAGCCTCTCGGAAAAGGTGGACCCCTACGTGCGCCCGCTCTACGACGCGCTCTTCGACATGACGGACATGGAGAAGGCCAACAGCCTCATCGAGCAGGGCGTCATAGAGATCGCGCCGCTCGCCTTCATGCGCGGCCGCACCTTCAACGACGCCTTCCTCATCCTGGACGAGGCCCAAAACACCACGCCGGAGCAGATGAAGATGTTCCTCACGCGCTTGGGCTTTGGCTCCAAGATGGTGATCACGGGAGACATCACCCAGCTCGACCTGCCGCGCGGCGTCTCCGGCCTGAGGGACGTGCGCCGCGTGCTCGAGGGCCTGGAAGACATAGAGTTCTGCGACCTCACCGGCGCAGACGTGGTGCGCCACAGCCTGGTGGCGCGCATCGTCTCGGCCTACGAGGAGAGCACTGCCCAGCAGCAGGCCGAGCAGGTGGCGCGCAAGGCCGCCAGCCAGGCCGCACAGCTTCAATCGAACAGCTAGCGCCCGCGGCGCCAGCCGCTGGCACCCGGGCGCAAGGGGCGCCCGCAACTGCCAACCGAGAGGAAAGGAACGGGGATACCCCATGGACGTGCACATAGACATCCGCGACGGTGTTGAGGTACCGCAGGACTACAGCGCCGAGGAGCTCGTGCTCTTCGCCTTGCGCCGCATGCAGTGCCCGGACAACTGCGAGGTCTCGCTGAGCTTCGTCTCCGAGCAGGAGATACAGGCCCTCAACGACGAGTACCGCGGTGTGGACACCGTCACAGACGTCTTGTCCTTCCCCTGCGATGACCCCTACGAGCCCGCCTTCGCAGGGGAGCTCATCGAGCTGGGAGATATCGTCGTCTGCCCCAGCGTCATCGACGAGCAGCGTCATGAGTTCGGCACTACCTTTCGCCAGGAGGCCTCGCTCATGACCGTCCACAGCGTCTTGCACTTGCTGGGCTACGACCACATGGAGCCGGCAGAGCGCGAGGAGATGGAGGCCTTCGAGAAGGAGATCCTGGAAGCCTGGGGCATCCACGGCGTCCGCTGATGTAGGGGAAGAAGGACGGTTGCCTCTCAACCGTCATTTCGACCAAGCGAACGAAGTGAGCGCGTGGAGAAAATCTCAGGTGGAGCCAGGGCACCGCGAGTCGAGACACGGTCTTGCAGGTCAACCTGAGATTTCTCCACTCCGGCACTGCGTGCCTCCGGTCGAAATGACGCTCCGAGGGGCGACGCTGTTGCATGGTGTCATAGCGTTTTATATGCAGATGTTCTTAGCGAACGATCATGAGAAGGGGGTTGCCTTATGGCAGACCTTGAAGAGATGCTCAGGGCCGCGGGGCTGGCTGGCACTGACGGCAGCTTTGTCGACCCGGAGGTGTTCCGCAGCGGCTTCGTCACGCTGATCGGCCGCCCCAACGCGGGCAAGTCGACGCTGCTCAACGCCGTGATGGGGGAGAAGCTCGCCATCACCTCCAACACACCGCAGACCACGCGCCACCGCTTCCGCGCGATCTACGACACGCCGGACATGCAGATGATCATGGTCGACACCCCGGGCCTTCACAAGCCCTACGACGCCTTGAGCGAGGAGCTCAACACTTCCGCCCTCAAGGCGCTCGAGGACGTCGACGTCATCGCCATGCTCGTGGACTGCTCCAAGCCCGTGGGCAAGGGAGACCAGTGGGTCGCAAGCCAGCTCAAGGAGTTCAAGGCCAAGAAGATCCTGGTCATCTCCAAGGCCGACCTCGGCCGCCAGGGCCAGGCCGACCAGCAGCTCGAGCAGGCGCGCGGCCTGGCGGACTGGGACGACGTGGTCGTCTGCTCTGCCAAGGAGAACTTCAACGTGGACGGCTTCGTCCAATCCGTCTACAACTTCCTGCCCAACGGGCCGCGCTGGTTCCCGGAGGGGACGGGCGTCGACCAGCCCATCGAGGTGCTGGTGGCGGAGTTCATCCGCGAGAAGATCCTGCTCAACACCCGCGACGAGGTGCCCCACAGCATCGGCGTGCAGGTGGAGCAGATCGACGTCGACCCGCAGACGGGCTTCCACCGCATCTGGGCCGTCATCTACTGCGAGCGCGACAGCCAGAAGGGCATCATCATCGGCAAGAAGGGCTCGCTCATCAAGAAGATGGGCACGGAGGCCCGCATGGACCTGCAGCGCCTGCTGGGCGCCCAGGTGCACCTCGACCTCACCGTCAAGGTCAAGAAGAACTGGCGCCGCGACGCCAATCAGATCCGCAAGTTCGGCTACGGGGACAGCGCGGAGCTCTAGCATGGGCGCCTCGTACAAGGCACGCTGCATAGTCCTCAAGAAGACCAAGCTGGGCGAGGCCGACCTCATCGTCACCATGCTGAGCGAGCAGGGCACCCAGGTGAAGGGCGTGGCCAAGGGCGCGCGCAAGCCGGGCAACAAGCGCTTTGGCGCGCGGCTGGAGCCCTTCAGCACTATTGAGCTGCAGCTCTACCCGGGGCGCAGCCTGGACACGATCACGGAGGTGCGCGTCCTCGCCTCCAACGACGCCTGCCGCCTCGACCTGGAGCACTCCGGCGCCTGCAGCCTGATGGCCGAGCTCGTGGCCAAGGCGATCGCAGACGGTGAGGCGGGGGAGCGCATGTACCCCATGCTGGCCGCCGCCCTGCAGGCTGCAGGCGCTGCCCCGGCAGACCGGGCCCTGCTGATCGCCGAGGCCTTCTGCGTGAAGGCGCTGGCCCTGCTGGGCGTGAGGCCCGCCCTGCGCAGCTGTGCCCTGTGCGGCGAGCCACTGGGCCAGCCCGCCGCCTTCAGCCTCAGCGGCGGCGGCTGCCTGTGCGCCGCGTGCGCGGGCGGCAGCAGCGGCAGCATGGACCTGGCGCTCGTGCCCTGGGTCGACGCCCTGCTCGGCTCGACCTTCGCGCAGCTCTCCGCGGTGGAGGGTGCCCCCTTGCTGCCCCTGCTCAGCTTTGCGGAGAGCTGGGCGCGCGAGCACCTGGGCATCTCGCTCAAGACCGCCAGCTTCCTGCGCATGTCCTTCGGGAGCGCCCCTCTGTTGCACTCGCGTTAATTATCTTGAAAACCGATTGCGCTCCCCGTTATTCGGGTAGTATGCACTACATCACCTTTTGAGGTGCATATCCACAGGGATATATTCGAGTTTTCTGAATAAGGGAGAGAGACCATGAAGAAGTTCACTAGAATCGCCGCCGTGGCGGCATGCGCGGCGCTCGCCGCCTGCCTCGGCCTGGCAGGCTGCGGCGGCTCCGGCGCGGCGGGCAGCGCCTCCGGCGGCACTGGCAGCTCCGCCAGCTTCGACACCAGCGCCTACACCCTCGTCGAGGACGGCAAGCTCACCATCGGCTCCGACCTCGACTACCCGCCCATGGAGTCCCTGGTAGACGGCCAGCCCTACGGCTTCGACGTCGCCATGATGCAGGAGATCGCCAATCGCCTGGGCCTCGAGCTCAACTACCTCGACCCGCAGAACTTCGACAGCCTGATCACGCAGGTCAACGCAGGCAACACCATGGACGTCGCGGTGAGCTCCATCACCATCACCGATGACCGCGCCGAGCTGGTCGACTTCTCTGACAGCTACTACGACTCCAACCAGGCAATCGTCATCATGAAGGGCGCTTTCGCAGACAAGAAGGAGCTCAACGATCCCTCCATCACCGTGGCCGCCCAGTCCGGCACCTCCGGTGAGGCCTGGGTTGCAGAGAACCTGCCCAAGGCCAAGTACATCCCCTTCACCGCCACCACCGATGCGGTGACCGCTCTGGTGGCCGGCCAGTGCCAGGCGGTTGTCTATGACCAGCCCATCGCCGAGACCCACGTGGCCACCCAGTTCACCGACTGCGAGGTCCTCGAGGTCATCGCAACGGGCGAGCAGTACGGCATCGCGGTCAACAAGTCCAACAGCCAGCTGCTGGCAGACATCAACGCCTGCCTCAAGGCCATGGAGGAAGATGGTACTATGGAAAGCCTGCGCCAGGAGTACCTGGGCTAAGCCCGCAGGCGCAGCAAACCGAGTTTGACAGGGGAGCAGGGCCTGCCGGCCTTGCTTCCCTTACGCGTGTAAGAAGACAGTTGGAGTATCGCTCATGGATTGCACCCTCAAGTCAACGCTGAAGCAGGCGCTCAAGACGGCCTTGGCGCTCTCGCTCGTGCTGACCTTCGTCATGCCGCTGCTGGCCGGCGCCCTCACCGTCGACGTCACCACTGCCAAGAGCAACGAGACGAGCAGCAACAACGTGCTCGGCGGCGTTCCCACCCGCGTCACCTGGGAGTCCGTCGTGGATTCCGGCGAGGACATCGCCTCCGTCACCGTGAGCCTGCCCGAGGGCTCCGTCTTCAGCGAGGAGTCCACTGCCCGCCTCACCGTCCTCGACGGCGTCGACCGCCTGCCCTTCACCGACGAGCCCGTCATCGACGTGGCCGCCGGCACCGTGAGCGTGGCCTTCTCCCAGCCCGTCACCGAGGGCAACCGCATCCGCCTCGAGCTCTACAAGACCTCCCTGCCCAACGTGGAGGGTGCCGTCACGCTCAGCGCCACCGCCACTTACGCAGACGGCACGCAGGCGCCCGCTGCCCTCGACGAGAGCGGCAACGTCTACGTGCAGGTCTCCAAGGCCTCCGTGGCCGAGCAGATCAGCTCCTGGCTCGACGACCAGGCCTGGTGCCAAGCATGGAACGAGAACACCTTCCTGCGCACCTTCTTCAAGCCCCAGGTCGTGGTGAGCTCCATCCCCACCGTTGCCATGGGCTGGCTCATCTCCTTGGGCCTGGTGCTCGTGGGCTTTCCGCTGGCCATCCCCATCGGCCTGCTCTCCGCCTTCATGAAGATCTCCAACAGCCGCATCCTCAAGTTCATCGCCGCCATCTACACCGGCGTCATCCGCGGCACCCCGCTCTTCCTGCAGATCTACATCGCCTTCTTCGGCCTGCCCATGCTCGGCATCAACCTCAACCAGTACCTGCTGGCCATCTTCGTGCTGGCGTTCAACTCCGGCGCCTACCTGTGCGAGATCTTCCGCGCCGGCATCCAGTCCATCCCCAAGGGGCAGTTCGAGGCCTCGCGCTCGCTGGGCATGACCTACGTGCAGACCATGAAGTCCGTCATCATCCCGCAGACCGTGCGCCGCGTGATCCCCACCATGACCTCCGAGTTCATCCTGCTCTACAAGGACACCTCGCTGCTGGCGGCAGTGGGCGTCATGGAGCTCATGCTCTACTCCAAGTCCATCGTGGCTACCACCGGCAGCATGACGCCCTACATCGTCGCGGCATGCTTCTACCTGGTCGTCACCCTGCCCCTCATCAAGGTGGTCGGCATCCTGGAGAACAAGCTCGCCCTCACAGACGGCGGCAACACCAGCGGCACCAGCGGCAAGAAGCGCAAGAACCGCCGTGG
Organism: Coriobacteriales bacterium; assembly: GCA_051876105.1. Taxonomy (GTDB): domain Bacteria; phylum Actinomycetota; class Coriobacteriia; order Coriobacteriales; family QAMH01; genus W2P13-069. The sequence goes on from JBJEHN010000004.1 coordinate 11,105, forward strand.
CGCCTTTGCCCAGATGAAAGACGAGGTCTCCCAGGCAGCTGCCCCGGCAGCGGGGGAGGAGCCCGCCGCACCCGCCGCCTCTGAAGAGAAGGGGGCCCTGTAATGGTAGAGCAGCCCATGATCAGCATCCAGCACCTTGAGAAGTCCTTCGGCGACACCCAGGTCCTCAAAGACGTCAACATCGAGATCCAGAAGGGCGAGGTCGTCGTCGTGCTGGGCCCCAGCGGCTCCGGCAAGTCCACCATGCTGCGCTGCATCAACTTGCTTGAGACACCCACCGGTGGCCACATCTTCATCGAGGGCCAGGAGATCACCGACCCCAAGATGAACGTGAACAAGCTGCGCGAGCACGTGGGCATGGTGTTCCAGCAGTTCAACCTCTTCCCACACCTCAGCGCCAAGAAGAACGTCATGCTGGCCCAGATGAAGGTCCTCAAGCGCTCCAAGGAGGAGGCAGAGAAGGTCGCGATGGCACGCCTGGCCGAGGTCGGCCTGGCAGACCGCGCGGAGTTCCTGCCTGCGCAGCTCTCCGGCGGCCAGCAGCAGCGCGTGGCCATCGCCCGCGCCCTGGCCATGGACCCGCACGTCATGCTCTTCGACGAGGCGACCTCCGCTCTCGACCCAGAGCTCGTCCGCGGCGTTCTCGACGTCATGCGCGAGCTGGCCGAGGAGGGCATGACCATGGTGGTCGTCACCCACGAGATGGGCTTTGCGCGCGAGGTTGCAGACCGCGTCATCTTCATGGAGGGCGGCGTCGTCGTGGAGGAGGGCACGCCGGAGCAGGTCTTCGACCATCCCACGTCCGAGCGCACCAAGGACTTCCTGGGGCACATCAAGTAATGCTGTACCGCCTGCTCATCGTGGCTGCCACCGTCATATGGGGCAGCTCCTTCGTCATCGTCAAAGACGCCACCGGCTTTGCAGACCCGGCGTGGATCCTCGTGATCCGCTTCCTCATCGCCGCGCTCATCTTGGCTCTGGTGTTCGTTAAGAAGCGCGCCCTGTTCTTCAAGAGGGAGTACATCGCCATCGGCCTGCTGTTCGGCGTGGCGATGTTCTTCGCCTACTACCTGCAGACCTGGGGCGTGGCCTTCACCACGCCGGGCAAGAACGCCTTCCTCACCGGCGTCTACTGCGTGCTGGTGCCGTTCTTCGTGTGGATCGCCCACAAGAAGCGCCCCAGCAAGTACAACATCATCGCGGCCTTCACCTGCATCGCGGGCGTGGGCTTCATCAGCTTGGGCTCGGAAAGCGGCCTCAACGTGGGCGACTTCCTCACCCTGGGCTGCGCGGTGTTCTACGCCATCCACATCGTGCTGGTGGCCACCTTTGCCAAGGACCGCGATATCTTCGTGCTGACCATGTGGCAGTTTGCGGGCGTGGGCCTGTGCGCTCTTGTCGCCGCGGCCCTCACCGGTGCCCCTGCGCTGGACTTCGCCCAGCTCAGCGGCGGGCAGATCGGCTCGCTGGCCTACCTCACCGTTGCCTGCACAACGCTGGCCCTGCTCTTCCAGAACATGGGCCAGGCGCACATCCCGCCTGCTAGCGCCAGCCTGCTGCTCAGCTTGGAGAGCCCCTTCGGGGTGTTCTTCTCTGTGCTGCTGGGTGCCGAGCTGCTCACCGGCAAGATGGTCTTCGGCTTTGCGCTGGTGTTTGCCGCCATCATCGTGAGTGAGTACCTCCCCGAAAAGCTCGCAGCCCGCGCGCAGATGCAGGATGCGGGAATACCGAGCAGGAATATGCAGTAATCACGCATAGACCGTCTACAAGATGCAAGATTACCTATTCTTTTGATATATTTCTTGCATTGGGTGCTGCGCGTGGCTACACTTACTGCAGTTATGCTCAGCGCATAAGGGATTGAACCAAGGAGGAGTTCCACATGAAGAAGATCGGCAGGATCGTCGCCTCTGCGCTCTGCGGCGTTGCCCTGGTCGCCGGCTGCGTGGCCCTGGCAGGCTGCGGCGGCTCCGGTGACACCAACAAGCCCGCAGCAGGCACCGAGGCCAGCTACACCCTGGTCGAGGACGGCAAGCTCACCATCGGTACTGACTTCGACTACCCGCCCTTCACCATGCTCGAGGACGGCGAGCCCGCCGGCTTCGAGTACGCCATGATGCAGGAGATCTGCTCCCGCATCGGCCTCGAGGTCAACTACCTTTCCCCGCAGGCCTTTGACACCCTGATCACCCAGGTCGCCGGCGGCACCACCATGGACGTCGCCGTCTCCGGCATCACCATCAACGACGAGCGCCTGGAGGAGGTCGACTTCACCGACTCCTACTACGACTCCAACCTGGCCATCGTGACCATGAAGGACTCCGCTCTCACCAAGGACGGCCTGAAGGACGTCAAGGTCGGCGCCCAGTCCGGCACCTCCGGCGAGGACTGGATCAAGGAGAACGTGGGCGACGCCAACTACACCCCCTACACCGCCATCACCGAGGCCCTGCTGGCCCTGCGCACTGGCAAGATCGAGGCCCTGGTCTATGACGCTCCCGTCGCCGAGGCCCACATCGCCGGCGAGTACTCCGACATGGCCATCCTCGAGACCATCGCCACCGGCGAGCAGTACGGCATCGCTGTGAACAAGGCCAACACCGCCCTCACCGAGGCCATCAACGGCGCCCTGGCCGAGATGAAGGCCGACGGCACCATCGACAAGCTGGTTGCCGAGTACCTGGCATAGAGCATCCTCGAACATGCTTGACAAAAGAGCCGCTCCTCCTTGTGGGGGGCGGCTCTTTTCTGTAGAATACTGCTTTGCGTGTCTACCCACAGCCTAGTGACTGCCAACCACCCTTGGACAGGCACCCGGCTCTGGGCGCATCTACTGGGGGCGCCCGCGCAGCGCCCGAACGAAGAAGGGTTGAAACCATGACCATCTCCAAGGAGACCAAGGCCCAGCTCGTGGCCGAGTATGGCAAGAACGCCCAGGACTCCGGCTCCGCCGCCGTCCAGGTCGCCATCCTCACCTACCGCATCAAGGAGCTCACCGAGCACGTGAAGGTTCACAAGAAGGATCATCACACCCGCCGCGGCCTGCTCAAGCTCGTCGGCAAGCGCCGCCGTCTGCTGTCCTACATCAAGGACAACGACATCAACGAGTACCGTGAGCTGATCGCCAAGCTCGGCATCCGCGACAACATCTAGGCTCGCAGGGCGGTTACTGGTTGCAAAGAGGGGGCGGCTGTGCAGTCGCCCCTTTGTTTGTAGAAGGCCCTCGCAGCGGGGGCCGAACCCTGCGGAGCGCTCCGCAGGGAGTTGGAGCTGCAGCGCACGGGGTGCTGCAGCGGCAGTGAAGAGAAAAGAAAGAACACATGAACAAGATTACTCACAAGTTCGACCTGTACGGCAAGCACTACGCTCTGGAGACCGGCGAGCTGGCCAAGCAGGCCACCGGCGCCGTCGTCGTCAAGCAGGGTGACACCATCCTGCTCACCACCGCGGTCGTCTCCAAGGAGAAGCGCGACCTCGACTTCTTCCCGCTCACCGTCGACTTCATCGAGAAGATGTACGCGGTGGGTCGCATCCCCGGCGGCTACCTCAAGCGCGAGGCGCGCCCGTCCGACAAGGGCACCCTCACCGCCCGCATGGTCGACCGCCCCATCCGCCCCGGCTTTGCCGACGGCTTCCGCAACGATGTCCACATCGTGATCACCACCCTGTCCTGCGACCAGGTCAACCAGCCGGATGTCATCTCCATCATGGGCGCCTCCGCTGCCCTGATGGTGGGCGGCACTCCCTTCGACGGCCCCTGCGCCGGCGTCCGCATCGCCCGCAACGTCGAGACCGGCGAGTACGTGGTCAACCCCACCTTCGCCGAGGAGGAGGCCTCCGACCTCAACCTGATCGTGGCCGGCACCAAGGAGTACATCTCCATGGTCGAGGCCGGCGGCGACGAGGTCACTGAAGAGGACATGCTGGCTGCCCTCGAGTTCGCCCAGAAGGTCATCGGCGAGTTCTGCGACGAGCAGCAGAAGTTCCTCGACATGTGCCAGATCGAGCCCAAGCACTACGAGCTCGACGAGCCCGTCCCCGAGGTCATCGAGCAGGTCGCAACCTACTACGAGCAGATGTACGCCGCCCTCAAGGACGCAGACAAGCAGTCCCGCCTGGCCAAGGTGGAGGAGCTCAAAGACGAGATCAAGGCGTCCTTCACCGAGGAGCAGCGCGCCGCTTACGGCCGCGAGATCGCCGCAGCCTGCAAGGCCCTCGAGAAGAAGGCCATGCGCACGATGGTGCTCACCACCGGCGAGCGCGTGGACGGCCGCGCCGTCGACGAGGTGCGCCCGCTCTACATCAAGCCGGGCTACCTGCCCCGCGCCCATGGCTCGGGCCTGTTCCAGCGCGGCCAGACCCAGGTCCTCTCTGTGCTGACCCTGGGTATGCTCAACGAGTGGCAGCGCCTCGACACCATCGACCCGGCCGAGGGCAAGCGCTACATCCACCAGTACAACTTCCCGCCGTACTGCACCGGCGAGGTCGGCCGCATGGGCGCCCCCAAGCGCCGCGAGCTCGGCCACGGCGCCCTGGCGTCGCGCGCGCTCGAGCCCATGATCCCCTCCGAGGAGGAGTTCCCCTACACCATCCGCATCGTCTCCGAGGTGATGGAGTCCAACGGCTCCTCCTCCATGGCGTCTACCTGCGGCTCCACCCTGGCCCTCATGGACGCAGGCGTGCCCATCAAGCGTCCTGTCTCCGGTGTGGCCATGGGCCTCATCAAGGAGGGCGACGACACTGTCATCCTCACCGACATCCAGGGCCTCGAGGACTTCCTGGGCGACATGGACTTCAAGGTCTGCGGCACTGAGCAGGGCATCACCGCCCTCCAGATGGACAACAAGGCCAAGGGCCTCTCGACCGAGATCCTGGGCCGTGCCCTCGAGCAGGCCAAGAAGGGCCGCGCAGAGATCCTCGCAGCCATGCTCGAGGCCATCCCCGCACCGCGCCCCGAGCTCTCTGAGTACGCACCGCGCATCATCACCATGCAGGTGCCCGTGGACAAGATCCGCGAGGTCATCGGCAAGGGCGGCGAGACCATCCGCGCCATCCAGTCCGAGACCGGCGCCTCCATCGACATCCAGGAAGACGGCACCGTGCTGATCGCTTCCGTCGACACCGGCGGAGAGGCCGCCAAGAAGATGATCGAGGAGATCGTCCGCGTGCCGGAAGTGGGCGAGGAGTACGAGGGCACCGTCGTCAACATCCAGTCCTTCGGCGCGTTCGTCAAGCTCACCGCCAAGCAGGACGGCCTGCTCCACATCTCCCGCGTTGCCAACGGCCGCGTGGGCCGCGTGGAGGACGTCCTTTCCGAAGGCGACGTCGTCAAGGTCAAGGTCATCGAGGTCGACGAGAAGACCGGCAAGATCAGCCTGGACCGCCTGGACAAGCCCGAGGCCCCCGAGGGCTCCTACCAGCCCAAGCGCGAAGGCGGCCGCGACCGCAAGGACCGCTCCGAGCAGGGCGAGCGCCGCGAGCGCCGTCCCCGCCGCCGCGAGAACCGCAACTAAGCAGCCGCTGAGCTAGCAAGACCCAAGGCCCTGCCTGCAACGGCGGGGCCTTGCTGTTTGCCGAGCAGCTGTTGATGGTAAAATCCAACGGTTACGTACCAATTCCGGCCAAGCGGAGACACCATGGCTTTCAGAAGACGTCAACAAGGCATTCCCGGCCTCTACGGCGGCGATGCGAGGGGCTTGTACGGCTCGCGTAGCTACGGGCAGCGCGGCACCATGATCTACGGCAAGCAGCCCACGCCCCGCTGGCAGAAGATCCTGCTGATCGTGCTCGCCCTCATCATCGCCGTGCTCTGCATCAAGCAGTTCGCCTGCGGTGGCATCTTCCCCAAGAGCGAGCCCCCTCAAGACCAGCAGGCCCAGGCCACTCAGGAGGAGCAGCCCCAGGAGGAGCAGGCCCCAGAGCAGCCGACTGGCTTCACCGGCACCATCACCATCTCCGGTGTGGGCGACTGCACCCTCGGCACAGACCCGAACCTGAGCGAGGACACAAACTTCACCTCTGTCTACAAGACCAACAACGCCGCCTACTTCTTCAAGCGCGTGCTCAAGTACACCGAGGCAGACGACCTCACCATCGCCAACCTCGAGAGCGCCATCACAGACGGCGGCGAGTTCCAGGACAAGGGCGAGAACAGCTTCAACTTCAAGGGTCCCTCCACCTACGCCAACATCCTCACCAAGGGCAGTGTTGAGATCTGCGGCTTGGCCAACAACCACAGCTTCGACTACGGCAGCGACGGCTACACGGACACCAAGAAGAACCTCAGCGCAAAGGGCATCGGCTTTGCCTGCGCGGACCTCGTCTACACCACGGAGGTCAGCGGCGTGAAAGTGGGCTTCCTGAGCATCAACGCCACTGCCGGCTATGACACGGCAACGGACACGATGAAGCAGTCCGTGAAGGACCTCAAGGACGAAGGCTGCCAGCTCATCGTGGGCAACTTCCACTGGGGCACCGAGGCCAAGTACGACGTGGATGCCGAGCAGGTCAGCTTGGGCCATGCGGCTGTTGACGCGGGCGTCGACCTCGTCTTGGGCAGCCACCCCCATGTGCTCCAGGGTATCGAGCTCTACAAGGATCGCTACATCGTCTACAGCCTGGGCAACTTCGTCTTTGGCGGCAACGACGACCCAATGGACTACCAGACCATGATCTTCCAGCAGGGCTTCACCTTCGAGAACGGCGAGCTCCAGGCTGCTGCCAGCGTGGCAAGCGCGCGCATCGTGCCCTGCCGCGTGAGCACCGTCACCACCGTCAACAACTACCAGCCCCTGCCGCTGGGCGGCAGCGATGGCGCCAGCGTGGTCAAGAACGTCAACAAGCGCTCTGCCGCCCTCAAGGGCACCGGCGCCGTGTTCTCGACCAAGCTCGACGACGAGGGCTTTGCGAACCTGGCGCAGTAGACGCGCCGCCGGGTGCGATCCCGGCATGTACGAGAGAACCACAACGGAGGAATCAGACCTATGGCACTTTCCATCGGCATCGTGGGCCTGCCCAACGTGGGCAAGTCCACGCTGTTCAACTCGCTGACCAAGCAGAACATCCTGGCAGCCAACTACCCCTTTGCGACCATCGAGCCCAACCAGGGCATCGTGCCCGTCCCGGACGAGCGCCTGCAGGTGTTGGCAGACATCGTGCATCCGGGGCGCATCGTGCCGGCTACCGTTGAGTTCGTCGACATCGCCGGCCTGGTGGCCGGTGCCAGCAGGGGAGAGGGCCTGGGCAACCAGTTCCTTGCCAACATCCGCGAGTGCGACGCCATCTGCGAGGTCGTGCGCTACTTCAAGGACCCGGACGTCGTGCGCAGCGAGTGCTGCACCGACCCAGAGAGCGACTTCGAGACCATCCGCACAGAGCTCGTGCTCGCTGACCTGGGCACCGTTGAAAAGGCCCTGCCGCGCCTTGAGAAGGACGCCAAGCGCGACAAGGAGCTCGCCTTGAAGTTCCAGACCGCCAAGCGCCTGAGCGAGTGGATGGACGAGGGCAACCCCGCGCGCGATATGGAGATGACGGACGAGGAGCGCGAGTCAATCCGCGACCTGCACCTCATGACCATGAAGCCCATCATGGTGATCGCCAACGTCGACGAGGACCAGGCCACGGCAGACCTGCCGCCCATCGGCGGTATCAAGCCCCTGCCGCTGTGCGCCAAGATAGAAAGCGAGATCGCCGAGCTCGACGACGAGGAGGCGGCGGTGTTTTTGGAGGAGCTGGGCTTGGAGGAGTCGGGCCTGAGCCGCCTGGCCAAGGCCGCCTACAAGCTCCTGGGCCTGCAGAGCTTCTTCACCGCCGGCGAGATGGAGGTCAAGGCCTGGACGGTCAAGGTGGGCGCCAAGGCACCGCAGGCCGCTGGCGTCATCCACTCGGACTTCGAGCGCGGTTTCATCAAGGCAGAGACGGCCTCCTACGAGGACTACGTCTCGCTGGGCGGCGAGCAGGGCTGCAAGGCAGCCGGCCGCCTGCGCCAGGAGGGCAAGGAGTACGTGGTGCAGGATGGCGACATCATGCACTTCAAGTTTAACGTGTAAGCAGTAGATGGCGCCGCGCTGTTGAGTACAGCGCGGCGCGGCTTTTGCAGGCATTTGCCTGCGTGTGTTGGTCAGCAATGGGGCCGCGTGCCCCTCAGAATGGGAAAAGGGGATTCCAACCATGTCCAAAGTGCTTGTCCTCGACTTCGGCGCGCAGTACGGCCAGCTCATCGCCCGCCGCGTGCGCGACCTCAACGTCTATTCGGAGATCATCCCGTGCGACACCCCTGCGGAAGAGATCGCCGCCATGGGTGCAGACGCGCTCATCCTCTCGGGCGGCCCCGCCAGCGTCTACGCTGACGACGCTCCCACCGTGGACCCGGCCATCTACGAGCTAGGCTTGCCGGTGCTGGGCTTTTGCTACGGCCACCAGATCACTGCGGTGACTCTGGGCGGCAGCGTGGGCCACTCCGAGATAGGCGAGTACGGCCAGGCCATCCTGCAGCGCAGCGGGGACTCCCAGCTGCTCGAGGGCACGCCGGCCGAGCAGCAGGTGTGGATGAGCCACCGCGACGCCGTGAGCCAGATCCCCGCCGGCTTCACCGTCACCGCCTCCACGGAGGTCTGCCCTGTGGCTGCCATGGAGTGCCCCGAGCGCCGCATCTACACCACCCAGTTCCACCCCGAGGTCAAGCACACCCCCTGCGGCCAGAGCATGCTCTCCAACTTCTTGTTCAAGATCGCCGGCATCCAGGCGGATTGGAACATGGACACCATCATCGAGGACTCGGTGGCCGCCATCCGCGAGCAGGTGGGCGACAAGCGCGTCATCCTGGGCCTTTCCGGCGGCGTGGACTCCTCTGTTGTGGCGGCGCTGTGCTCCAAGGCCATCGGTAGCCAGCTGACCTGCGTCTTCGTCAACCATGGCCTGCTGCGCAAGAACGAGCCCGAGGAAGTCGAGGAGGTCTTCTCCAAGCAGTTCGACTGCGAGTTCGTGCACGTGCATGCTGAGGACCGCTACGCCGCGCTGCTGGCCGAGGTGACCGACCCCGAGGAGAAGCGCCGCATCATCGGCACGCAGTTCTGGAACGAGTTCTTTGCCGTTGCGCAAGACATCGCCGAAGACGGCCGCCCCGTGCAGTTCATGGCGCAGGGCACCATCTACCCCGACATCATCGAGTCCGGCGCGCGCAAGACCGGCGGCAAGGCCAGCACCATCAAGAGCCACCACAACCTGATTCCGTTCCCCGAAGGGGTGCACTTCGACCTCATCGAGCCGCTCGACCACTTCTTCAAAGACGAGGTCCGCGCGCTGGGCACCGCCTTGGGCCTGCCCGACCACATCGTCCACCGCCAGCCCTTCCCGGGCCCCGGCCTGGCCATCCGCATCATCGGCGCGGTCACGCTGGAGAAGCTCGAGATCCTCAAGAACGCAGACGCCATCGTGCGCGAGGAGCTCGATGCCTACAACGAGCGCCTGTTCCAGGAGACGGGCGAGCGCAACAGCGAGCACTCCTGCTGGCAGTACTTCGCCGTCTTGCCGGACATCAAGTCCGTGGGTGTGATGGGCGATGAGCGCACCTACCAGCGTCCCATCATCCTGCGCGCCGTGGAATCCAGCGACGCCATGACCGCCGACTGGGCCAAGCTGCCCTACGAGGTTCTGGCCAAGATCAGCAGCCGCATCGTGGCCGAGGTACCCGGCGCCAACCGCGTCTGCTACGACATCACCTCCAAGCCCCCCGCCACTATCGAGTGGGAGTAAAATTTGGAGTAGCACTCCATTATTTACAACGCTTGCAATTAAGCCTAGAATGCCTTCCAGCGAAGAGATTGGGGGGCATTCGTGTATATAAACAGGGAAATCGAGGCGAAGCTGGAATCTTATCTTCGCCAGTTCAAAGCAGTTCTGGTCACAGGCGCGAGGCAAACGGGCAAGACCACCATGCTCAGGCACTGCCTGTCGGAAGAGTACGAATACGCCACCCTCGATGACCTGAACGAGCTGGACCTTGCCATCAGCGATCCGAAGGCGTTCCTCAATGCCGGAAGGGTCCCCATCATCGTCGACGAGGTGCAGCAGGCCCCCGACCTCTTCAGGCAGACGAAGCTCGTGGTCGACGCGCTCGACGAATACGGCGCGGTGGTGCTCACGGGTTCCCAGACTTACCAGCTCATGCAAGGCGTCAGCGAGTCCTTGGCGGGACGCGTGGGAATCCTCGAGATGTCCGGGCTCTCGCTCAGGGAGGTGCTGGGCAGGACCTCCGCCATGCCATACGTCCCCAAGCAGCTCGGCAAGAGAGACGTTCGCCCGCCGGACGACCTGGGCCTTTGGGCACACATACAGCGCGGCAGCATGCCGCGGCTGCAGGTCCAGGAGGTCGACTGGTACGGGTATTACGCCAGCTACACGAAGTCCTACCTTGAGCGCGACGTGCGGCAGCTCATCTCCCTCAAGGACGAGCGCAAGTTCCACAACTTCATGATCGCCGTCGCGGCCCGCACCGGCCAGCTCCTCAACGCCTCCGACATAGCAAACACCGTCGACGTCGACATCAAGACGGTCCAGGGATGGCTCTCCGTCCTCGAGGCGTCGGGCATCATCTACATCATGCAGCCCTTCTGGGCCAACACGAACAAACGGCTTGCGAAGACACCGAAGGTCTTCTTCATGGACACCGGCCTCGCATGCCACCTGACGGGCTGGAACACTCCCGACCAGTTGAGGCTCGGAGCGATGTCGGGGCACATGTTCGAGACGTTCGTAGTATCCGAAGTGCTGAAAAGCTACATGAACGCAGGACGCGACGTGAGGGACGTGAGCTTTTACCGCGACTCGCAGAAGCGAGAGATCGACCTGGTCATCCGCGAGGGGCGCACCCTCCACCCCGTGGAGATCAAGTTGGCCGTCCAGGTGCGCAAGGATGCAATCAAGAACTTCAGGTGCCTGGAGGGCATGGCCGACTACGAGGTGGGGTTCGGGCACGTCATCTGCCAGACCGCTGAGCCCTACCTCATCACCGCCGACGTGCAGGCCGTCCCCGTCTGGGCCATCTAGCCTGAGGCAGATTTCGTCTCATTTCGCCAACTGAGCCGGGGTGCTCGTCGTCCAAATGTGCGCAGCAGCTCGAGACATGCCGGTTGGAGGCGATGGTGTGCGCTATCCCGGATTTCTCCACGCGCTCGCTTGGGCTCGCTTGGTCGAAATATCGGCCGAGGGGGCGCTCTCAGCTGCGTGGTCCAAAAGAGGGCCGAGGGGGTTATCGCTTGTCTGGAACGAAGGCAGAGGGCATCCCCAGCTACTTGCCCGCAACGACGGCAAAGGGCCGCTCCCAGCCGCATGGGCGTGATGAGGGCTGGGGGATGGATGCCAGTGTGGGCTAACGCGGCCTATTTGCGGTGAGGTTGATGCCCGAGGTTTAATCATTATTCTCGTAAACTTACAAAGCATGTGGGCGCGCAGGGCTGGACCTGCTGTGCTGCTTGAGATGGAGGTGCGTGAATGGATGACAAGCTGAGGGTGACGGCGCTTTCGCGCCCGTTCCCAGACGGCCAGAGGGTCGTTGGAGTCCTCCTCGAGTACCCGGAGGCGCTCAACGGGTGGGACCTGGAGCCAGAGATGTACGCGGTGGAGGGTCGCACGGTGACCAACGTGTACGTGCCGGAGCATGCGCCGGATGCGCGCTGCGTGCTGCCACAGGGTGCGTATGCGGGCTCGCGCGTGATCGTCGAGCTCGACCCAGATGACGATGCCGCTCCCACCGTCACGGATATGGCGGGCGTACCGATCAACCTCAACCGGCCAAAGGGCGGCGGGGGAGGCCCGCGTGGATCTGCCAGTGGGCCGCAGCCTGGCGGCGGTGGGCCGCGCAGCCCGCTCATGCTGCCGGATGGCCGGGTCTGGCGCGGCCCCCACGGCCTGAGCCACCGCCGCCCGCCGCTTGCTGTGCGGGTGATGCAGGTTGCGGATGTCCCCACGGCAGGCGGCGGCACCGTGCCCGCGTGGAGCGCGCCGCTCGTCAGCTCCGCCGAGGTCAACGAGTGGTCCGACCTCTTCGAGCTGGGCGCCTTCAAGGGCCTGCCCTACAACCTTTACACTCCCGAGCCGCTCGAAGCGGGCAGGCGCTACCCGCTCGTTGTCTTCATCGAGGATGCAAGCTGCCTTGGCCCGGATGCGCGCGTTGCGCTCGAGCAGGGCCTTGGGGGTGTTGTCTGGGCCTCGCCAGAGGAGCAGGCAAAGCACCCGTGCTTCGTCTTAGCAGTGCATGACCCGCACGAGCTGCCCTTCACCAATGACGACTACTGGGCCACCGAGGACCTCGACACGCTCAAGGAGCTCTGCGACGAGCTCCTCGGGCGCCTTCCCATCGATGCGGGCCGCGTCTACGTGACGGGCCAGTCGATGGGGTTCATGAGCACCGTCGAGCTCATGAGCCGCCACCTGGGCTACTTTGCCGCTGGCATGCCCGTGGCCGGGCATTGGGACCTCGAGCGCACGAGCGCGCTTCATGACAGCAACGTGTGGATGTTCCTGAGCGACGAGGACCGCGGTGGCAACAAGATGTACGAGCTGCCCGAATGGGTCGAGAGGCGCGGCGGCAGCTTGAGCTGGTACGAGTGGGATGCCGACCAGCCGCTCTCTGGGCTCGAGGAGCTCGCCCGCGAGGCTGCTGCGGACGCAAGCGCCACGTTCAAGCTCACGGTGTTTCCCGGCGACAGCATCTGGCGCATGAGCCAGCCAGACCGCACCCTCGGCGGCGGGCACTTCGGCACCTGGCACCTCGTCTACCAGATCGAGGCCGTGCGCGACTGGCTCTTCCGCCAGCACCTGTGATGGAAGGCAAGCACCAATAATCGGTAGCGGAGCGCGGGGACACAGCCTACAGCTCCGCTACCGAGTGCTACCTGGTGCCTGGACGCATGTTTCATGAACGCAGGGCTCTGGCTTATATGCTGCACCCCGTCTTCCTTCTTCCTCAGCCCGCCGGAGCTCGAGCTCTGCGCCGCCCCCTGCGAGTGGGTGGATGTTTGCAGGTTACCCGAGTAAACTGGCTTGGAAACACCCTGCACGAATACGAGGTTGTCTAGCTACCGTGAACCCTCTCAAATCCCATCTTGCCGTGAGAATCGGCGTTACGCTCGCTGCCATGGCGCTGCTCCTGGGCCTCTCGGCGGTCGTCGCCAAGACGGTCTCCACCCAAGAGGAGCAGAACTGCTGGGATACACTCAGCTACACCGCCTCCTACATCTCCGAGGACCTCGTCACCCAACTCAACACCAACGAGGAGCTCCTCGACTGCATCGGTGACATCATCGAGGACATGGACTCGCTGAGCTCGCCGCGAGTGAAGCGCGTCATCGACGGCTTCAAGTCGTCCACCACGTTCTCCTACATCGCCCTGCTGCTGCCGGGTGACAAGGTCATGCTCCCCGGCAAGGGCGTGCGCAGCAGCAGCGGCATCCTCTCGTTTGAGGAAGAGGCCGCCAAGGGCAAGCACGTCTCGGACCGCAGCGTTGCCATAGCCGACCAGAGCGTCCAGGCGATCCGCATCTTCGTGCCGGTGGAGAAGGGCGGGGAGACCATCGCGATGCTCTACGGCCTCATCGACCTCAACGCCTACTCCGCGGAAGTCGGGATCGACCCCTATGCCGGCGAAGGCGCGGTTTTCGTCATCGACGGCAACACGGGCGACTTCATCGTCGACTCCTGGCACGACAGGCTGGGTAACATGGACGACCTGGGTCTGCGCCAGACCAAGCCGGGCTACTCGCAAGAGCAGCTCAAGGAAGATACGCGCGAAGGCCGGGCTGGGCACTGCGTCTTCGTCTCAGAGTCCGGCGGCAGCTCTGTGTACTTCTGTTACCAGCCGGTCCCGGTCAACAACTGGTCGATCGCCCTCTCTGTGAGCGAGGACGTTGCCTTTGCCCAGGCAAAGCGCACCAACGCCATCCTCACCGGCTTCTTCGTCTTCGAGATCCTGGTGCTAGCCGCGTACTTCGTCTTCATCTTGTTCAGCACCCGCCGCGAGCTGCGCGAGAAGCAGCAGCTGGCCGAGCGCGACGTGCTCACCGGCCTCTACAACCGCAACAGCTACGAGGAGCACATCCAGGTGGTGGGCCAGCAGTGCAAGGAGCGACTGGTGTGCGCCTATGTGGATGCCAACGGCCTTCACGTGCTCAACAACACCAAGGGCCACACCGAGGGCGACCGCATGCTCAAGGCCGTAGGCAGGGCCCTCAAAGGAGCGTTTGCCAACCGCAGCGTCTTCCGCATCGGCGGCGACGAGTTCGCCTTCTTCGTGCCAGACGGCAGCGAGCAGGAGGTCGCAGACGTGCTGGAGCACATCGCGGCCTGCCTCGAACAGGAGGGGTACTCCATCTCGTACGGTGTGGCCTGCCTTGAGCTGCCCCTGGACGTGGACGACCTGATCAGGCTGGCCGAGAAGCGCATGTACGAGCAGAAGCGCCGCCACTACGCCGAGCGAGGCGAGGAGATGCGCTCGAACACCCGCGAGGACTAGGCTTACCTTGCGCGGCGCGCTCTGCCTTCGATTCGTTGCTGGAGTGCGTGTATCATGATGTGTTAGCCCAACTGCGTTGTGCTAGATTGAAAACATACGTTGTAAATGCACTCAGGCGCAGCGCTTGCGCCGAGAAAGGCAGAGATGGCTTCAACAAAGAACATCGGCGACCAGATCCGCGACGCAGTGCAGGATGCCGTTGGCTCGCAGGACTACAGCAAGCTCCAGCAGACGATCGAGCAGTCCATCGGGATAGCTGCCCAGAACATCGGCCGCGGCCTCGCCCAAGCTCAGGAGAGCTACCACAAGGCCCAGGAGGAAGCTGCCCGCAGCCAGCGCAGCGCTTCCCAGGGAGCGCCCCAGCACCCCCTGAGCGGCCAGCGCACCGTTGAGACCCAAGGCAAAACGCGCGAGTACGAGCAGGAGAGCCAGCGCCGCGCACGCGAGCGCGCATCGCAGCGCCAGCTCCGTGCACAGGAGCGCGCAATCACCGCCCAGAGGGAAAACGCCCTCTACACCCGCGCAGGCGGCCGCCTTGGCGGCAGCATCGCCATGATCGTCTTCGGGGCGATCTTCCTGCTCACCTTCACGCCGATCGCGCTCGGCAGCCTGGCGTTTGGGAACTTCCTCGCTGCAGGGATCTTGGGGGCGTTTGCGCTGGCTGGCACCGGCACCATGATCGCGGGCATTGTGAAGACGGTGTTCTACAGCCGCTCTTCCAAGTACCGCAAGGTCATCGGCGTGAGGGACTACTGCTATATCAAGGACATCTCCGCCGCCACTGGCGTACCCCAGCCCAAGGTGCTTGCGCAGCTGAAGAAGATGCTGCGCAAGGGGCTGTTCCAGCAGGCCGCCCTCGACGACGACCAGACCATGATAATCCTGACCCGGGAGGCCTACGCCCAGTACCGCCAGAGCCTCCAGCTCGAGCAGCAGCGCAAACGCGCGATTTCCATGGCAAGCAGCGTGACAGAAGACGGCGAGCCCACCCCCTTGAGCCCCGAGCAGCAGGCCCTGCTGGCGCGCGGCGAGGCCTATATCGCCAAGATCCGCCTGAGCAACGAGGCCATCCCCGGCGAGGAGATCTCCCGCAAGATCGACCAGATCGAGCATGTGGTCCGCCTCATCTTCCAGCGCGCTGCAGAGCAGCCCGAGGTCATCAGCGAGCTGGGGCAGCTCATGGACTACTACCTGCCCACCACTGTGAAGCTGCTCGACGCCTACCGCGAGCTCGACGCCCAGCCCCTGCAGGGCGACACCATCCAGCAGTCCAAGCGCGAGATCGAGGGCGCGCTCGACTCCCTGGCCAACGCCTTCGAGAAGCTGCTCGACTCGATCTTTCGCGACATGGCCTGGGATGTCTCGTCTGACATCTCTGTGCTCCACACCGTCTTGGCCCAGGAGGGCCTGGTCTCGAGCCCCTTCGAGGCACAGCAGAGCTAGGGAATCCCGGCCGCAGCGGCCGTGACCACATAGGAAAGGACATCAGCAATGAGCTTGACCGCAGAAGCCACCGCAAGCGCAACGCCCACCCTCACCCTCACACCGGTCCTCGACGACGCGCCTGTCTCGCCCGTGGTGCAGGAAGTGGCAGAGCTCTCCCAGATCCAGCAGGAGGCCGCCGCGCTCGACGACAGCATGCTCTCTGACGAAGAGAAGGCCATGGTCGAGAGCTTCTCCCAGCAGATCGACCTGCGCAACTCCGTGACCGTCATGCAGTACGGCGCCGGCGCCCAGAAGAAGATGGCCAACTTCTCCCAGTCTGCGCTCGAGAACGTGCGCACCAAGGACCTCGGCGAGGTGAGCGGCCTCATCGCAGACGTCGTGACGGAGCTGCGCGGCTTTGACGCCACAGAGGAGAAGGGGCTCTTCGGGTTCTTCAAGAAGACCGCCAACAAGCTCGACACGCTGCGCACCAAGTACGACAAGGCCGAGGCCAACGTCAACAAGATCGTGAAGGTGCTGCAGGGCCACCAGATGACCCTCATGAAGGACGCCGCCCTGCTCGACAAGATGTACGCGCTCAACCTCGACTACTTCAAGGAGCTGACCATGTACATCCTGGCCGGCAAGAAGAAGCTCGAGCACGCGTGCAATGTGGAGCTCCCCGAGCTGATCGCCGCCGCCAACGCCTCTGGCCGTGCCGAGGACGCCCAAGCCGCCCAGGACTTCGAGGCGATGTGCACGCGCTTCGAGAAGAAGCTTTCCGACCTTGACCTCACCCGCACCATCGCCATGCAGACGGCCCCGCAGATCCGCCTGGTGCAGAACAACGAGGTCGCCATGGTGGAGAAGATCCAGACCACCATCGTCAACACCATCCCGCTGTGGAAGAGCCAGATGGTGCTCGCGCTGGGCATCGCCAACTCGCAGGCGGCCGTGCGCGCCCAGAACACCGTCACCGACATGACCAACGAGCTGCTGCGCAAAAACGCCGAGATGCTCCACAGCTCAACGGTCGAGGTGGCCAAGGAATCCGAGCGCGGGATCGTCGACATCGAGACTCTCCAGCACACCAACGAGCTGCTCATCAAGACCTTCGACGAGGTCATGCAGATCCAGGAGGAGGGCCGCAAGAAGCGCGCCGAGGCCGAGGCCGAGATGCGCCGCATGGAAGCCGAGCTGAAGCAGAAGATGCTGGAGATCCCCCGCATCTAGCGCACTCGAATGGGACAGTGGGGACAGTCCCCACTGTCCCATTTTGCGTTACTCGCTGTCTGCCATGGAGCGGTACTTCTCGTAGCGGCGCTGGGCGTCCTCGCTGCCGAGCCTGAAGAGCTGCTCGGCTTCTTCGGGGAAGCTCTTCTTCAAGGACGCATAGCGCACCTCGCCGTCGAGGAAGCTCTGGTAGCTTGCGGTGGGGGCGGGGGAGTCCAGGCTCATGGGCTGCTCTTTGCGCGGGTCGAAGCGGTAAAGGTGCCAATAGCCGCTCTCCACGGCGCGCTTCATCTCGCCCTGGACGTCTGCCATGCCGCATTTGAGGCCGTGGGTTACGCAGGGGGCGTAGGCGATGACGACGGAGGGTCCGTCGTAGCTCTCCGCCTCCTTGAGGGCCTTGACCAGCTGGTTGTAGTCTGCGCCCATGGCAACCTGGGCCACGTAGACGTTGCCGTAGCTCATGAGCATGGCGCCCAGGTCCTTCTTGCGGGTCTTCTTGCCGCTGGCTGCGAACTGCGCCACGGCACCCACGGGGGTTGCCTTGGAGCTTTGGCCGCCGGTGTTGGAGTAGACCTCCGTGTCCACCACGAGCACGTTGAGGTTCTCGCCCGTTGCGATGACGTGGTCGAGCCCCCCGAAGCCGATGTCATAGGCCCAGCCGTCGCCGCCGAACATCCAGAAGGTCTTCTTGGCCAGCTGGTCCTTGTGATCGAGCACCTTGCCGGCAAAGTGCAGGGCGCTCTTGGTGAGGCGCGGGCTGGTGAGCTCGATGGTGCGCAACAGCTCGTCTGCGGCGATGCGCGATCCCTCGAAGCTGTCGAAGGCGTCCAGGTAGGCGGTGCAGGCGGCGCGCAGCTGCCTCATGGCGTCTGGGTCGGGGTCGTCGCCGCGGCCGGTGTGGAGCTTTTCCAGGCTGCAGTCGATGCCCTTGACCAGCTTCTCCACGCGCGCTTTCTCTGCCTCGCGCTGCTGCGTCACAGAGAGGTACATGCCGTAGGCGAGCTCTGCGTTGTTCTCGAAGAGGCTGTTGGTCCACGCCGGGCCAAAGCCGCGCTTGCCGGTGGTGTAGGGGATGCCGGGGAAGGGCGAGCCCCATGCCTGTGAGCAGCCGGTGGCGTTGGCCCAGTACACGCGCTCGCCAAAGAGCTGGGTGAGCAGCTTTGCGTAGGGCGTTTCTCCGCAGCCGGCGCAGGCGGCCGAGAACTCGAGCAGGGGCGTCTTGAACTGCGAGCCCTTGACGGAGTACTGGTCGAAGAGGCCGGGCTTCTCGCTTAAGCCTAAGCAGTAGTCCCACGTGGCCTTGGTCTGCTCGCAGGGGTGCGCGGCCTCCATGGCCAGCGAGCCGCTGGGGCAGACGCTGGCGCAGCTGCCGCAGCCCGTGCAGTCGAACTCAGAGAGCTGCAGCGCGTACCCCAGGCCCTTGGCGGCCTTGCCCTTGGCGTCTGCAACTGCCACGCCCTGCGGTGCGGCGGCGCGCTCCTGCTCGCTGAGCAGGTAGGGGCGGATGGCGGCATGCGGGCAGACGAAGGAGCAGCGGTTGCACTGGATGCAGCTCGATGCGTCCCAGCGGGGCAGGCGCACGGCGATGCCGCGCTTCTCATAGGCGGTGAGGCCCATGTCGATGACGCCGTCCTCGTAGCCGGCAAAGGCGCTCACGGGCAGCTCGTCGCCCTTCTGGGCGTTGACGGGCTGCAGGATGCCGCTGACCACGCGCGGCAGCTCGGGCGTTGCGGCAGGCGCGGGGTCTTGCGCCTGCGCCCAAGACGCGGGCACCTCGACCTCCACCACGCGGCTGGCGCCTTCCTCGAGTGCGGCGATGTTGCTCGCCACCACGGCCTCGCCCTTGCGGGCGTAGCTGGTTCGGGCGGCGTCCTTCATGTAGTCGAGCGCCTGCTCGGCGGGCATGAGCCCCGTGATGGAGAAGAACGCAGACTGCAAGACGGTGTTGATGTGGCTGCCCAAGCCCACGCGCTGGGCGATCTCCACCGCGTCGATGGTGAACAGGCGGATGCCGTTTTCTGCCAGGTAGCGGCGCATGGATGCGGGCAGCTTCTCCTCGAGTTCTTGGGGCGCCCAGGAGGTGTTGAGCAGGAAGATCCCGCCCGGCTTTATCTCCTCAACCATGCTGTAGCTGCTCACATACGCCTGGTTGTGGCAGGCCACAAGGTCTGCGCGCTTGACGTAGTAGGTGCTGCGGATGGGCTTCTTGGAGAGGCGCAGGTGCGACTTGGTCACGCCGAAGGACTTCTTGGAGTCGTACTCGAAGTAGGCCTGCGCGAACATGTCGGCGCAGTCGCCCAGGATCTTGATGGTGTTGTGGTTGGCGCCCACCGTGCCGTCGCCGCCAAGGCCCCAGAATTTGCAGCTGAAGACCTCGCTGTCGTCGAGGTCCTCGAGCGGGCGCACAGGCAGCGAGAGCCCGGTGACGTCGTCTTCGATGCCGATGGTGAAGCTGTTGACGGGCTGGGGTGCGGCCAGGTTCTCGAACACGGCCACGATCTGGGCGGTGTCTGTGTCCTTGGAGCTTAGGCCGTAGCGCCCGCCGACCACGCGCAGCTGCTGAACGCGCCCGCTGTGGGCGAGCGCGGTCACCACATCCTGGTAGAGGGGCTCGCCGGTGCCGCCCATGACCTTGCAGCGGTCGAGCACGGCCACGCGCTGGGTGCTGGCGGGCAGGGCAGCGCAGAAGAGCTCAGCGGAGAACGGGCGGTAGAGGTGCACCTGCACAAAGCCGTAGCGCGCGCTGCTGTGCTCTCGCTCGGCGCGGGCGTTGAGGTAGTCCACGGCCTCCTGCACGGTGCCGCTCACAGAGCCCATGGCGATGACGACGTCTGTGGCGTCTGGCGCGCCGTAGTAGTCGAAGGCGTGGTAGCGGCGGCCGGTCACGGCCGAGCAGGCCTCCATGACCTCCTCGACGACCGCCGGCAGCTGGGCATACGCCGTGTTGTTGGCCTCGCGCACCTGGAAGTAGACGTCGCCGTTTTGTACGGTGGCGCGCAGCTGCGGGTGCTCGGGGTTGAGCGCGTGCGCGCGGAAGCGCTCGAGCGCCTCCATGTCCATGAGCTTGGAGAGCTCCTTCACATCGGGCATGTCGATACGGCTCAGCTCGTGGCTCGTGCGGAAGCCGTCGAAGAAGTGCATGAACGGGACGCTGCCCTTGACGGCTGCCAGGTGCGCGACAGCCGCCAGGTCTGCGGCCTCCTGCACGCTGCCGGAGCAAAGCTGGGCAAAGCCGGTGTCGCGGCAAGCCATGACGTCGGAGTGGTCGCCGAAGATGCTCAGCGCGTGCGTGCCCACGGTGCGGCTGGCAACGTGCAGCACGCCCGGGAGCCGCTCGCCGGCGATGCGGTAGAGCACGGGCACCATGAGCATGAGGCCCTGGCTCGAGGTGAAGCTGGTGCTCAGCGCGCCGGCCTGCAGCGAGCCGTGCACCGCGCCGATGGCGCCGGCCTCGCTCTGCATCTCGCTCAAGCGCACGCGCTGCCCGAACATGTTCAGCCGGCCCTGGGCGCTCCAGCGGTCCGTGTGCTCGGCCATGGGGGAGGACGGCGTGATCGGGTAGATGGTGGCGACCTCGGTGAACTCGTAGGCCACGTGGCCCGCCGCCTGGTTGCCGTCCAGTGTCACGTAGTTGCTCATAACTGCTTCCTCGCTCGAGCGCTAGTGCTTGACCAGGTGCTGCAGGCCCAGCTCCTCGACAGCGGCCTCGCGCATCTTGTACTTGAGGATCTTGCCCGCGGCGTTCATCGGGAAGGAGTCCACGAACTTGATGTAGCGCGGCACCTTGTGGCGGGCGATGTTTTTCTGCATGTAGGAGCGGATCTCCTCCTCGCTCATCTCCTCGCCCTCCATGAGGATGATGCAGGCCATGGCCTCCTCGCCGTACTTGGCATCCGGCACGCCGATGACCTGGCAGTCGGAGACCTTGGGGTGCGTGATGACGAAGTCCTCGATCTCCTTGGGGTACACGTTCTCGCCGCCGCGGATGATCATGTCCTTGATGCGGCCCGTTGCCACAAAGCAGCCGCGCTCGTCGCGCATGAGCAGGTCGCCTGAGTGCAGCCAGCCCTCCTCGTCGACGGTCTCGAAGGTGGCCTGGGGCATCTTGTAGTAGCCCTTCATGGTGTTGTAGCCGCGGCTGCAGAACTCGCCCATGGCGCCGTCGGGCATCTCCTCGCCGGTGTTGGGGTTGATGATCTTGCACTCCACATGCGGGAAGGCGTAGCCCACGGTCTCCGTGCGCAGGTCGAGCGGGTCGGTCCAGGCAGACATGGTGGAGCCGGGTGCGGACTCCGTCTGGCCGTAGACAGAGACGATGCCCGTCATGTTCATCTCGTCGGGCTGGGCGGCGCGCTTCATGAGGTCGGGCGGGCAGCCGGCGCCGGCCATGATGCCGGTGCGCATGTGGCTGAAGTCCGTCTTGCGGTAGTCCTCGTGGTTGAACATGGCGATGAACATGGTCGGCACGCCGTTGAAGGCGGTGATCTTCTCCTGCGTGATGCAGGAAAGCGAGGCCTTGGCGCTGAAGTAGGGCATGGGGCACATGGTGGTGCCGTGGGTCATTGAGCTTGTCATGGAAAGCGTCATGCCAAAGCAGTGAAACATCGGCACGTGGATCATGAAGCGGTCCGCCGTGGAGAGGCCCATGCGGTCGCCGATGCACTTGCCGTCGTTGACCACGTTGCGGTGCGTGAGCATGACGCCCTTGGGAAAGCCGGTGGTGCCAGAGGTGTACTGCATGTTGCAGACGTCGTCGGGCTTGACCTCGGCGGCCATGCGCAGGACCTTCTCCTTGGGTACCAGGCTGGCGCGCTCGAAGGCCTGCTCGAAGGTGAGGCAGCCGGGCATGCTAAAGCCCACGGTGATCACGTTGCGCAGGAAGGGGAGGCGCTTGCAGCGCAGCTGCTCGCCGGCCTTGGTCTGGGCGATCTCCGGGCAGAGCTCGTTGATGATCTGGGCGTAGTTGGAGTCGAGCGCGCTTTCGATCATCACCAGGGTGTGGGTGTCAGACTGACGCAGCAGGTACTCGGCCTCGTGCACCTTGTAGGCGGTGTTCACAGTGACCAGCACGGCGCCGATCTTGGTGGTGGCCCAGAAGGTGATGTACCAGGCGGGCACGTTGGTGGCCCAGATGGCCACCTTGTCGCCGGGCTTGACGCCCATGCTCACCAGCGCGCGGGCAAAGGTGTCGACGTCGTCGCGGAACTCCTCGTAGGTGCGCGTGTAATCCAGCGTCGTGTACTTGAAGCAGTACTGGTCGGGGAAGGTCTCGGCCATCTTGTCGAGCACCTGGGGGAAGGTCATGTCGATGAGCTCGTCCTTCTTCCAGACGTACTCGCCGGTGCCGTCGTGGTTGACGTAGAGGCCGCGGCGCGCTGGGCGGCGGCCCTTGCTCTCGAGCTGCTCCATGAAGTTGACGTAGTGGGGGAAGATCACGTCCATCTCCTGGAGGTCCTCCATCCAGGCAGGGTCCCACTCCAGCGAGACGAAGCCGTCGTAGTCGATGGAGCCCAGTGCGCGCACCACGCGCTCGAGCGGCAGGGTGCCCTCGCCCACGAGGTTGAAGGAGCCGTCTTCGTCGGCGTCGCGCATGTGGACGTGCTTGACGTAGGCGCCCAGGGCCTTGATGGAGGTGTCGGGGTTCTCCTGGGCGGTGTGGCAGGTGCTGTAGACGTCCCACAGGGCTCCGGTGTTGTCTGAGGGGTGGTTGTCGAGGGCCAGTGCCAGGCGCTTGGTGTCTGCGAAGATGCCCGAGGTCTCGATGAGCAGGTTCACACCGCGCTCTTCTGCGAGGGGCACCAGCTGCTCGAGCGCGCTGCTGACGGCGGCGTCGTCGTCGGTCTGCACGGTGACGACGGCGTTGGGCACGCCGGCGTCTGCGGCCAGCTCGATGAGGGCACGGGCCTCGGCCACGGCGGCTGCGCCCGCTGCGATGTCGATGGAGGAGTCCAGCGCCGGCACGCAGAGCCCGCGCTCGCGCAAGGCGCGGGCGGTGGCCTTCACGTTGTAGCGCTCGAACGGGGCGCCCTTGCCGGTGAGGGGCTCATGCTTGAAGGGGTCGTGCACCTCGATGCCGGCAAAGTCCTGCTCGCAGGCGGCGTCGACCAGCTCATCCCAGGAGCAGCTGGCCCAACCGCGGGTTGAGAACGAGTATTTCATTAGAACTGCTCCTCGTAGACGATCTTGTTGACGGTGTTGATGAAGGCGTGGACAGAGGCGCCCACGATGTCGGTGGAGACACCGCGGCCGGAGTAGACCTTGCCGTTGCTGATGAGCTTGATGAAGGCGCCACCCACGGCCTCCTGGCCCTCCGTGACGGAGCGCAGCCTGAAGTCCTCGAGGTCGTAGTGGTGGCCGATGATCTCCTCGATGGCCATGAAGGCGGCGTCGATGGGGCCGTCGCCCGCGCACACTGCGCTCAGCTCCTGGCCGTCTTTGATGAGGACCACGTGGGCGGTCGCCTTGATCTTGTTGCCAGAGTTGATGGTGTAGCTCTCCACCAGGTAGGTGGGGGGCACCTGCATGGCCACGGTGGCGATGATGGTGTCGAGCTCGAGGCTGTTGATGGAGCTCTTCTTGCTCGCGATGTCCTTGAAGGACTTGTAGACGTTCTGCACGTCCTCCTCAGAGAGCTCGTAGCCCAGCTTGAGCGCCATGGCGGCGACGGTCTCGGGCGTGTCGAGCGCGCTGAGGCTGATGGACTCGTCCAGCTCGCCGATTGCGGCGGGGGCGTAGCGCGAGGACTCCTTCTCGCAGATCTGGGCGATGCGGGCTACGGCGCGGTTGATCTCTGTGGTGCGCACGCTGCAGCTCACCTCGCAGGCGTCCTGGCGGCTGTCGAGGATCTTGCAGACGTTGTCGAGCGCCACGCAGCCCAGGGGGTAGGTGCTGCCCTTGAAGGCGTCGATGCCGGCGGCGATGGCGGCCACGGCGCAGGCGTCTGCCATGTAGAGATCGTTGCTGCACGAGATGCCCAAGGTCACCTGCTCGAGCTGCGGTAGGTCGGCCTTGAGGGCGGTGATGAAGGCCGCGAACTCCTCGGGCAACATCTTGCCTGCGGCGTCTGCGATGGTGACGGTGCCTGCGCCGGCCTCGATGGCGGCGGCGACTATGGTGCGCAGGTAGGCGGCGTCTGCGCGGGTGGCGTCCTGGGCCACGAACTCGACGTCGTCGCAGAGCGCACGGCAGGCGGCGATGGTGGCGGAGACATCGCTCAGCATGCCGTCGGCCTTCTTGTGGTGGAGGTACTCCATGGTTGCGGGCGAGACGGCGACCTCGACCTGCAGGCGCGGCTTGGCGGCCTCCTTGAGGGCAGCCCAGGTCGCCTCGACGGACTCGGCACTCAGGCCCACCGGTACGGCCAGTGTGCAGTTCTTCACCAGCGAGGCAAGCGACTTGATGCGTAGGCTGTCTGCCTTGGGGCTCTCGATGCCCTCGGCCTCGATGGCGCTCACGCCGAGCTTGTCGAGCTGCTTGGCCAGCTCGAGCTTGTCTTTGAACGAGAGGCTGAAGGCCTTAGAGCCCACAGCCTGCTTCATCGTGATGTCGCATACCTGTATGTCTCGCATGGGTGCTCCTGTCATTCGGGTATATGCCAACATGGATGGGCAGTGGTTTTCGATAGTCGTATGATTGTAATAAAGGGCCGAGTAGTTCAGCGCCTACCCTAGCGTTTGTGTAGGTATATTCGGCAAAGGAACCTATCCAGACGCTGCGCGATCCCTGCCTGCGCGGCGAGAAGAGGAGCAAGCATGCCGAGCAGTGCTGACTACCTTGAGTATGTAGTGGACCTCCTGCGCGATGTCCCCGAGCTGAGCAGCCGCAAGATGATGGGGGAGTACCTGCTCTACAGCCAGGGCGTGCTCTTTGGAGGGGTGTACGACGACCGCCTGCTGCTGAAGGACGTGCCTGCCGCGCGCGAGCGCTTTTCTCAGGAGGAGCTGCCCTACGAGGGCGTCAAGCCCATGCTGCTGGCAGACAGCGAGGATCCGGCGTTGCTGGCCGAGCTGATCGCCGCCATGCTGCCCCAGCTCCCCAAGCCCAAGAAGAGGACGCGCTAGGCTCTTGCCGGCGGCGCCGCGCCGCATGGGAGGGCCGCGCTCCGGCCTAGCGCAGGGCCTCCCACAGCGCTGTGACCTCGCTGCGCTGTTGGAGGAAAAGCGCAGCGAGCTCCGGGTCGAAGTCGCTGCCCGCACCTTCCTCGATGATCTTGAAGCAGGTGTCGAGCGGCAGGGCGTCGCGGTAGCAGCGCTTGGCAGAGACCGCGTCGAAGACGTCTGCGATGGCCATGATGCGCGCGTGCAGGGGGATCTGCTCGCCCCTCAGGCCGTCTGGGTAGCCGCGGCCGTTCCACTTCTCGTGGTGGTGGCGCGCCATCTCGTAGGCGACCTCGCTGTACTCCGGGTCGTCGATGTCTGCAAAGGTCTCGCGGATTATCTCGCCGCCGTCCGCGGCGTGCAGCTTCATGACGGCGAACTCCTCGTCCGTGAGCTTGCCGGGCTTTTGCAGGATGCGGTCCGGGGTGGCGATCTTGCCGATGTCGTGCATGGGGGCGGCGTTGGCGATGTTGTTCATGTAGTCCCTGGTGAGCACGCGCGCATAGCGCGGGTGGCGGCGCATGGCGCGCAGGAGCATCTCGACGTAGCCCTTGGTGCGCTGGATGTGGCCGCCGGTGCTGTTGTCGCGGTTCTCGACGAGCGTGGCAAAGCCCATGACCATCGTGGCGTTGAAGCGGTTCAGCTGCTTGATGGAGGGGTCCTCGAAGTTGATGTAGAAGCACACGAGCATGAAGGTGGGCGGCAGCGCCGAGATGAGGGTCTCGGGCCAGACCACCTGGATGAAGAGGAAGAGGAACGAAAGAATCAGGCAGGCAGCAAAGCTGGTGAACTTACGCGCCTCGATGCTGCGGCGCTTGAAAACGAGCAGCCCCAGGATGAGGCCGAAGTGCACGATGACGGACGCGTAGGCCGCGATGACGGAGACGCCCATGGAGTACCAGGTGATGCGGCCCTCGATGTAGTAGAGCTGCGGGAGGAAGGCGATGATGACGGCGATGCTGAGAACACCAGGCACCAGCAGCAGCACGCGCTTGGCTCGAGAGCTCGGGATGCCGTTCGTGAGCTCGACCATGTAGAGGAAGGCGATGATGAGCACCACGACCATCGAGATGAAGAAGGCGCCGTGAAGCCCCAGGTTGAGCGCCGGCGGGACCGTGCCCATGTGGTTGACGGTCCACGAGGTTGCCCCGTCGAAGAACACCGCGAGCGGGCATGCGACGATGTAGGCGACGAAGAGGCGGTTGAAGGGCACGCGGTACTGGCGGGAGTCGTGCACGTAGATGCCGATGATGTAGATCATGACCACCAAACAGGCCAGCTGGAACTTGATGTAGAACATTCGACCTCGCATCCTGGTTGTGCATCATGTGTTTTAGATTCTAGCGGAAAACCCGCCGGCAGGGGCGAGCGCGGCCTCTCGCCCCCGTTCGCCATGCGGCTGTCGCCCCCCTTTGCCCAAAGTCCGGATATGTGTTTTTTGCGTACCGGACGACCTGTTTTGTAGCTATCTATTGGGTAGATAACTACAAAACAGGTCGTTGCGCGCGCATTTCACACATATCCGGTCTTTGGGCGCAGCGGCGGGGCGGCCGCGATGCTTTGGCGAGCATATCAGCAGCCCATTAAGGGATAATGCCCACAGCATGGCAGGAAAGGGCAGGAAGGAGGCGGGGCCGATGGAGCTGTTGGCGCCTGCAGGCGGCGAGGAGCAGCTGGACTACGCTGTGCTCTTCGGCGCGGACGCCGTTTACCTCGCATGCGAGCGCTACGGCATGCGCGCCCGCGCCTGCAACTTCGCCCTGGCGGACCTGCCGCGCATCGTGGACAAGGCCCATGCGGCCGGGGTGAGGGTGCACCTCGCCTGCAACGTTCTCATGCACCGCGAAGACATCGCCGAGCTGCCTGCCTTCCTGGAGCAGGCCGCGAGCGCTGGCGTCGACGCGCTCATCGTGGGCGACCTGGGGGCCGCCTCGCTCGCGCGCCGATATGCCCCGCAAGCCCAGCTGCACGTGAGCACGCAGGCAAGCGTCACCAATCTCGAGGCTGCCAAGGTCTGGCACAGCCTGGGGGCCAGCCGCATCGTCGCCGCGCGCGAGCTCTCGCTCGCAGACCTCGCGGCACTCAAGGCCGGCATGCCCGCGGGCATGGAGCTCGAGGCCTTCGCCCACGGCGCGATGTGCGTGGCGTACTCCGGCCGCTGCCTCATCAGCGACTTCCTCAACGGCCGCAGCGGCCTGCGCGGCAACTGCGCGCAGAGCTGCCGCTGGCGCTATGCGCTCGTCGAGTCCTGGAACGAGGGCCGCTACTACCCTGTTGAGGAGGACGGCGCGGCCTCCTACATACTCAACGCAGACGACATCTGCATGCTCGAGCACCTCGACGAGCTGCGGGACGCAGGCATCGACTCGATCAAGATCGAGGGCCGCAACAAGAAGGCCTACTACGTCGCCTGCGTGGTCAACGCCTACCGCCAGGTGCTCGACGGCGCTCCCGCATCCGAGCTCATGTCCGAACTCGACAAGGTCTCGCACCGTCCGTTCTCCACGGGCTTCTACTACGGCAACGCGCACCAGACACCCGCCGAGCTGGTCTACCAGCGCACGAGCAAGTGGGTGGCGCAGGTGCTGGGCT
Source organism: Coriobacteriales bacterium (assembly GCA_051876105.1). Taxonomy (GTDB): domain Bacteria; phylum Actinomycetota; class Coriobacteriia; order Coriobacteriales; family QAMH01; genus W2P13-069. The sequence goes on from JBJEHN010000004.1 coordinate 38,960, forward strand.
GCGAGCCCTGCGGCCCTGGACGCTGGCGCATCAGCTTCAAGTGCCGCAACCGGTTCTCGCTGGGCGAGGCGCTCGAGCTGCTGACCCCTCGCCAGCCGGTGCGCCGCATCCGCATGGAAAGCCTGGAGTTTCTCGGCGAGCCCAACCGCACCGAGCGCAGGCGCGGCGGCGGAGGAGGAGGGGCGCCCGCTGCCCAGCTGCAGGTGGCAGACCGCCCCTCGGAGCCCTACAGCGCCGTAGTCGACCTCCCCGTGCACCCTGGCGACATCATCCGCTCCCTGGAGAGCTAGCGCCTGTGAGCGCCTGCGGCGCGGCTTGGGCGCTGCCAAGCGCAACGCAGGCCAGCCCCGTGACGGAGGCTGGCCTGCGGAATCATGGGCGCGCTGCGGGCTCGCGCAGCAGCGGCTTCAGACCCCCTTTACTCCCACTCGATTGTTCCGACGGGCTTGGGTGAGAGGTCGTAGCACACGCGGCAGACGCCGGGGACCTCGGCCAAGATGCGGGCGGTGATCTTCTTGAGGAGCGCCCAGTCGAGCTCGGGGACCTCGGCGGTCATGGCGTCGACGGTGTTCACGCAGCGGATGATGACGGGCCACTCATAGGCGCGCAGGCCGTCGCGCACGCCGGTGGCGCGCATGTCGGGCACGGCACAGAAGTACTGCCAGATCTTCAGGCCGGCGGCGTCGATCTCCTCGCGCACGATCGCGTCTGCCTCGCGCAGGGCCTCGAGGCGGTCGCGGGTGATGGCGCCCAGGCAGCGCACGCCCAGGCCGGGGCCGGGGAAGGGCTGGCGGTCGACCATGCCGGCGGGCAGGCCCAGCTGGCGGCCGACAACGCGGACCTCGTCCTTGAAGAGCAGCTTGACGGGCTCGACCAGCTCGAACTGCAGGTCCTCGGGCAGGCCGCCCACGTTGTGGTGGGCCTTGACGCCCTTCTCAGACTCGATGATGTCGGGGTAGATGGTGCCCTGACCCAAGAAGCCCACGCCCTCGATCTTGGCGGCCTCCTCGGCAAAGACGTTCACGAACTCCGTGCCGATGATCTTGCGCTTGGCCTCGGGCTCGTCGACGCACTTGAGCAGCTCGAGGAAGCGGTCCGTGGCGTCGATGTAGACGAGGTTGGCGTCGAGCTCGTCGCGGAAGACCTGGACGACCTGCTCAGACTCGCCCTTGCGCATGAGGCCGTGGTTGACGTGCACGCAGGTGAGCTGCTTGCCGATAGCCTTGACGAGCAGGGCCGCGACAACAGAGCTGTCCACGCCGCCGGAAAGCGCCAGCAAGACCTTGCCCTCTCCCACCTGCTCGCGCACGGCCTGCACGGCCTCTTCGATGAAGGCATCGGCGAGCTCGGGCGTGGTGATGCGGGTCATGTCGTCGGGACGCTTGTTGGAGCTGAAGTCCATCGGGGTCTCCTTTGTTTCGATTGTGTTAACCAAGACGCGCTAACTGTACTCCAGCCAAGCCGGGCAGTGGGCCTCGAGAGCGCAATCCGCGCAGATACGGCGAGGCAGCTGCCGGTGGGTGCTTTATACTTTACGGAGCATATTCTCGAGGAAGGAGTCGCCATGAGCGACAACACCGCAGCCCGCCCCAAGCGCACGCTGATCGTCAACGGCTCGCCGCGCCCCAAAGGCGACACGGTTGCCCTCATCAACGAGATGAAGAAGACCCTGGAGGGCGAGGTGATAGAGATATCCGCCTTCCGCTCCAAGATCGCGCCCTGCGTGGACTGCCGCGGCTGCAAGAAGACCGCCAAATGCGTCGTGCACGATGACATGGACCTCATCTACGCAGACGACTACGACAACGTCGTCATCGCCACGCCGGTTTACTTCGGCACCATGCCCGGGCAGATGCTCTCGCTGCTGAGCCGCTTCCAGCCGCAGCACGCGGCCATGTTCTTCCTCGACATCCCGCGCAACATCAAGCCCAAGAAGGCGGGGCTCATCCTGGTGGCGGGCAGCAAGAAGAACGAGAAGAGCGCCCTGCGCCATGTTGACTGCATGTTCAGCATGTTCAACGCCCGCGGCTACGAGGACTACATCGTCGTTTCGAACAACACCGACGAGGTCCCTGCCAGCGAAGACGAGCAGGCTAAGGAGGCTGCGCGCAGGCTGGGTAGCTATCTCAACGAGGACTGGCCGCCCGATGCGGACCTGCGCGACCTCTGGGACATCAAGCGCGGCCGCGCGTAGGGGCAGCAGCCATTATTAATGCTGAGCGAAGTGCCGAAGGGCCTCGGGCCGGGGCCCTTCGGGCGGGGCGCTCAGCCGATGCCGCCGTAGAAGATGCCGAGGACAATGACCACGATGGTCACGCCGATGAACACGTACTTCGTCATGAAGTCGAACCACGCGCCCAGCGGCTTGCCGTGGCCGAGCTCTGCCTGCTCCCTGGTAAAGCCCTTGGGGCAGACCCAGAAGAACATGATGCCGGCAAGCAGCGCACCCACGGGCATGATGTAGATGGAGATGATGTCCATCCAGGTGGAAACTGCGTCGCCGTTTTCCAGGAAGAGGCCCACAGCCACGGCGATGACGGCGATGATCCCAACGGCCGCAGCGCGCGGCAGGCGGAGCTGCTTTTCCAGGGCCTCGGTGGGTGCCTCGAAGAGGTTCATGAGGCTGGTGACGGCTGCGAAGACCACGGCGGCGAAGAAGACCACCATGAAGACCGAGCCCAGGGGCATGGTTTGGAAGACGCAGGGCAGGGTGATGAACATCAGCGGCGGGCCACTGGAGATGTCGAGCCCGAAGGCGAAGACGGCCGGCACCACGACGAAGGCCGCCACGAGTGCAGCGAGCGTGTCGAAGATGGCGACGCTGCGCGCGCTGGCGACGACGTCTACGTCCTTCTTGAGGTAGCTGCCGTAGACGATGGTGCCGTGGCCGGCGATGGAGAGGCTGAAGAAGGCCTGCCCCAGCGCGAACACCCAGGTGGTGGGGTTGGCGAGGGCCTCCCAGCGCGGGATGAGCAGGTACTTGTAGCCTTCGATGGCGCCGGGCAGGAAGGCGACGCGCACCGCCATGACGATGAAGAGCACGAAGAACGCCGGCATGAGGATCTTGTCGATGCGCTCAACGCCGCGCGAGATGCCGATGATCATGATGACGAAGACGATGCCAAGGCCGATGAGGTGGAACGGCACGTTGCCGAAGTCAGAGGCGATCGCGCCGAAGTAGGCACCCATGCTTTCCTGCTGGATGATCTGGCCTGTGAGCGAGCCGGCGAAGTAGTTGAGCGCCCAGCCCAAGACAACGGCGTAGCCCACCGCGATGGCGAGCGAGCCCAACGTGGGGATGAGACCGATTGTCTTGCCGATGGCGCTGCCGTGCTTGACGCCGCGCATCTCCACGGCCTTGCCGAAGGCGCCCATGGGGCCGGTGCCCATCGCGCGGCCGAACGACATCTCGCCGATGACGCCGGTCATGCCCAGCATCACGACGAAGATCAGGTACGGGATGAGGAAGGCAGCCCCGCCTAGCTCGGCGACCCTGTACGGGAACAGCCAGATGTTCGCCATGCCAACGGCGCTGCCAACGCAGGCGAGGATGAAGCCCGTCTGCGTGGAGAAGGCGTCGCGCGCAGAAGGCGCGCCCGTCTGGATTTGTGTCTCAGTCCCTTTGCTCATGTTCCCCTCTTCCCTTGTCTATCCAAACAAGGGTATAGGAGCGCGGGCCGTTTGAGCGCCTGAAACGCACATTCAAGCCAAAACAAGAGCAGCCCCCGCGTTTGGCAGGGGCTGCGCCTTGGCTCGAGATGCGCAGGCGTTAGCAGCAGCCGCAGCCGACGGCGTGCTTGACGCGGTCGTGCTCTTCGGCGCGCTTGCCGTTGTTGAAGCGGTCGAGCGTGCCGACCAGGTAGCCGGTTATGCGGCGGATGCGCTCGAAGGACTGCGGCTCGGAGGTGTGGAAGCCGCACTCGAGCTCCTCGCCGTCGACGTAGACCTCGACCCAGCGGATGGGCTCGTTGCACTTGGCGGCGCGCTCGGCGATGGCGGTCACCTCGGCATCGGTGAGCTCGTCGTCACAGCAGACGACTGCGTTGAAGTCCTCGACAGAGTAGGCGTTGGCAAAGGCGCCGGACTCCTTCTTGGGGTGCACGCTGCGATCGACCTCGTCCTTCTTCCATTCCATGGGCAACCTCCAAAGGCTTGAAGCGGTTAATGCATGGTGGCTATTCTAGCTCCAACAAGCCCGCTTGTGCAGAGAAATCTCTATACATATTGTGGGTAATTCCAGAGCTTTACACAATATATTGTGTTTTGCGAGCTGCTGCACTCAAGCGCGCCCAAGCATCCCACAAGCGCTTGTGTGCTGCCGGCGCTGCAGGGCGGCAGCCTTCCCTCCGCCGCCCTGCAGCGCTGCGGCATCGCTTAGCTGCGGGGCTTGCCGCGGTTGTGCAGGCGGGGGATGAGGCTTGCGGCCAGTCCCTCCTTGCCCTGGTGCTTGAGGTACTGGTAGCCAAAGAGGCTGAACACAATGGCCCCGATGTAGTTCACCAGCAGGTCACCCATCGTGTCGAACAAGCCGATGTCGAGGTAGCCGCCCAGGCCGTAGTCGACCCCGTTGATCGTGGAGGATGTGATGTCGAAGACCACTAGCGGGCGCGTGCCGTCGCCGCCGAGCATGACGGAGGCGAAGCCGGTGACCACCGTGTCCTTCTGCATGTCGAAGCTGAAGAAGCGGTCCATGCTGAACTCGAAGAATTCCCACACCACGCCCACGGTCATCGAGAAGCACACCGCCACAACGGCGCAGAAGACCGGGCTCAGGTTGAACTTGATGTTGGGGTCGCGGTTGAGCAGGTCGACCATGGCAAAGCCAATGGCTGCGGCGAGGAAGCCCCACAGCGTGTGGAGCATCGTGTCCCACCACGGGAAGACTTGGTAGTAGCCGCCGATCTCTCCTAGGATCTCTGCCGCGAAGACGAAGAGCAGGATGATCTTCTCCAAGGTGGAGGGCAGCTCTACCTTGAGACGGCGTGCCAGCAGCGAGGGCATGACCATGAGGAAGAGAACCACGACGCACAGGAACAGCTGCTCCCAGCGCTGCACCCACGCGCAGCGCACAGCGACGATGGTGACGATGAAGCGCAGCACCACGAAGAGCGCCCACGTTCCCTTGTTGGCGCTCATCTGCTGCTTGATGGTGTTGTATGCCTTCTTGAATCCCATAGCCCCGATTCTTACACAAATGGGACAGAGGGGACTGTCCCCTCTGTCCCATTCATTCCAATGAGCGATGCGCTACTGAAAATGGGACACCGGGGACTGTCCCCACTGTCCCATTTTTTAGGGGAGGTGGGGGAGGAGTCCTGCCTTAAGATGCGATTGAGAGTGATCGAATAACTGCTCTGGATGAGAGGTGATTAGATTGAAGAACGCAACGAGGAGCACTGTCGCGGCGGCTCTGGCGGTCGCCCTCGCAGGTATGGGGCTGCCCGTCGCCGCTTTCGCGGCAAACAGCGCTGACAACGCAGCAGAGAGCGCCGTGAGCGCCGCCTATGTGGACACGTCCGAGGGAGTCGACTTCGTGGTCGACGACCTGTATGGCACGTGGCTCCCGAACGCAAAGCTGTCTGACATCAACGGCAAGTGGTTCTCGTTGAATGAGAAAGATGCAGGCGAGGCTGATTCGAGCGTCTGCTACAAGATTGTCATCAAAGACGGCGTCATGGATTGCTATCTGGGTGGAACTGGCGCCGCAGGAGATGGCTTTCCGATTCCGTATGAATATACAGAGAAATATGGTGATACCGGCACTCTCTACGTTGGAGCAGGTTAAAGTGGCCCAAATCCTTGGACTGCTGCAAGCGGCTTCTAACGAAAACCCAGG
>JBJEHN010000005.1:0-2277 GCA_051876105.1 Coriobacteriales bacterium
CCTACGCATCGGCCAAGACCACGCTCGACCTGTGGAGCCAGGGGCTCACCAAGGGTGCCCTGGCCCAGCAGGCGGCGGGTACCGCGATGGAGGCAACCACCAAGAAAGCCAAGGCCCAGCAGATTGCCCTGCAGGGGGCGGCCAACGCCGCCCGTCTCATGGCCGGGGCCTTCGCCGCGCTCACCGCCATCGAGCTCATCAGCTGGATCGACGGCACGTCCGCACGGCTTTCTGAAGCTGGCAAGAAGCTGGAGAGCGCAGCTCAGTCTGTGAGGTCCTTCGGACAGATGGTGGCGGAGAGCGCCTCCCAGGCAGGCGACATGGAAGCCGCCCTCACTGCGAGCGGCTCCACGATCGGCAAGCTCGAGGCGACCATCCAGCAGAAAGAGGCCGCCATCACGGGCATCATCTCCGCCGCGCTCTCCGAGCAACGCTCGTTGCGGGAGGAGGACCTCAAGTCCATCGCGGACTACAACGCCCAGATCGAGCAGCTGGAGAGCGAGAAGGTGCAGGCCTACCAGACGGGCATGCAGGGCATCGCGGACTCAGCTGCTGCAGAGGGCGAAGTCACAGCGGAGCGCGCCGCCGAGCTCATCGCCACGGCCAACGACTACTACGCTTCCGGGCTCGAGGACCTGGATGCCTACCACAGCAGGCGGCTGCAGACCCTGGCGCAGCAGTACAGCGTCGAGGGCAGCCTCACGCAAGAGCAGTACGCGGCTGCCATCGAAGAGGAGAACAACTACTACAACCAATCCCGCAGCAACCTGGAGGCGCAGCTGGATGCGGCAACGGCGACGGTGGCGGAGAAGGCCTCCGCGACAGCAGCCGGCTTCACCGCCGAGCAGCAGGCGGCCATGGAGCAGGTCTCAGCCCTGAGCGAGAAGATGAGCGGCATGCTCTCCTTCGACGTGTTCGGGCAGACGGTGTACGTTGGCGCGTCCACGAGCAAGGTGCGCGAGTACGCCGCCGAGCTGGAGGAAGCCCTGGCGTCCGTTGCGGACAGCACCAGCGCTGCCTTCCTGGGGCTGCAGCTCACCGTGGCGGACAGCGGCGGTCAGATTACCGCTGAGAACGCGCAGATGGTCGACCAGCTCCTGTCCCAGTTCGAGAACCTGCCGCCCGGCATGGAGGAGGCAGGTACTGCCGCCATGCAGTCGCTGGCAGCGGGGCTCGACGAGCAGCTGGGCATCGACGTGGCGAACTCCACGGCGTCCCAGATCGCAGCGGCCTTCCGGGCCAAGATCCCCGAGGCGGGTGCCGCGGGGAGCCAAGCCGGCAGCAGCTACGCGAGCGGCGTGTCCTCCCAGAGCGGTGCCGCCCATGACGCAGGCAGCGAGTTGGCCCAGAGCGCGAGCGACGGGGCCAAGTCTACCGATGGCTCCAGCGCCGGTAAGAACTTCGCTGCCGGCTTCATCAGCAAGCTCGGCAGCATGGTCTCCAGCGCCTTCGACGCCGGCTTCAACTTCGTGAAGAACGCCCTCACCGGGGCCAACAAGGCGCAAGACGCCCACTCCCCGTCGCGGGCTATGGCGAAGTCGGCAGACTGGTTCGCCCAGGGCTTCCTGGGCAACCTCGAGTCCTACGAGGCGGACGCCTACCAGGCTGGCTACTCCTTCATGGCCTCATCCGTTGAGGGAGCCGCCTCCGCCCAGGGTTCCAAGCTCTCGCTTGCCGTCGAGGCCAATGACAGGCGTGCTGCAGGCGAGGTGCAGGCGGCGAGTGCCCTGATGAGTCTCGAGGCCGGTAGCCAGCTGCGGTTGGCGGGCGAAGGCTCCGCAACTACCGCCTTTGAAGCCGGCTGGGCTGCCGGCACCACCAACATCTACATAGACGGCGCCAAGGTCAACAGCGACGAGGCCATAGCAACGCGCTTCTACGAGCTGATGACCGAGATGGCGAGAAAGGGGCTGATGTGATTGGCAGTAACCAAGAGCACGCTCAACAGCAAGCTGCCCGGCGTCAGCAAGATCGCCTTCTGCAGCTCCGCCGGCAAGGACATGTACCGGACCATCTTCACCGGTGAGAACGGCAAGTTCTCCACCAAGGTGGGCTTCCGCCAGTCCGCCACCACCTTTCCCTACCAGGTCCAGTACCGCAGCCGCTCCCGCTACACCAAGGCAAACGCCAAGGTGAAGGGCGCGACCTGGACCAAGTGGGGTTCTTGGAAAAACGCGGTGGCCGTCTCCGGCATTGCCAAGGACGCGACCGAGTCCAGCAACCCGGTCAACAAGTGGCTGAAGGCCAACAAGGGGGTCAACCGCAAGTCCAAGTACC
>JBJEHN010000006.1:0-11090 GCA_051876105.1 Coriobacteriales bacterium
CGAGGACTGTCTGAGGCCCCGGAGGGGCCGAGTTCCGCAGCTGCGGCGCCGGAGTGAGGGCTCGGGTGCGCAGCACTGCTCGCCCAGGGCGCCCGCCTGCCCTCGGGTGCGGGGCCGTACCGTGTAGCGGTTCTATCTTGCAGAGGCTATAATCTCCTCGTCTGCAAACCGGACGCGCATTGCAAGGTGCCGCGCCCTTCCGTCGCCTAACACGGACGGGCCGATGAGTGCGGCAGCCTGGTGCCCGCCCCAACGAGAGGAGATCCCATGATCGCCGAGTCCACCATCCAGCAGGTCGTCGACGCCCTCAAGGCAGGGCAGACCCCCGCTCTCGACCCCGAGCTCGTCCCCTGCTTCACTGCAGCGGCCCTCGAGCACTCCCCCATCATCAAGCAGGAGCACCTGGCGCAGATCCTCGCCGGCCTCACGCTCGACGACGTCCCCGCCCTCGAGCGCTCCATCGCCAGCCTCCGCGTCAACGACCAGGCCTGGCTCGGCTTCAAGATCGTCTACGACGCGCAGGCATGCATGCGCCCAGACAGCCAGTCCTTCGACATGGGCCCCTCTGAAGACGACAAGTCCACGCTCTTCTTCGCCAACGAGGCCAAGGACATCGTCTGCAGCCGCCCCTGGAACAAGCGCGACCGCAAGCAGATGCTCGACTGCACCCGCGGCCCCTCCATGCACGTCGACCAGTTCGCCGGCGTGACCTGGTGCAGCGTGCCGCTGTTCAGCACCCAGCGCGTGGTGATCTACGGTGCCGGCGAGGTCTCCACCTTCATGGAGCGCTACTGCCATGACTGCGGCTTCGACACCCTGGTCGTCGACGACGACCCGGCCTTCCTCACCGAGGAGCGCTTCCCGCTGAGCGAGAGGGTCTTCGTGAGCGAGGACTGGTCCGACCTCGCCAAGATCGAGCTCACGCCTGACGACTACTGCTGCGTCGTCACCAGGGGCCATGTGCACGACATGGACGCCCTGGTCCACGCTGTCAAGAGCCCTGCCTACTACAAGGGCATGATGGGCAACCCCCACAAGAACGCCGCCGTCATGGCAGACGCCGAGGCCCGCGGCTGCACCGCCCAGGACTGGGAGGGCGTCTACGCCCCCATCGGCATCAAGATCGCCGACAAGACCCCGCAAGAGATCGCCATCTCCATCCTCGCCCAGCTCATCGATGTGCGCGGCAAGGCCCGCAAGGACGCCGCTGCCCGCGCCGCCGAGCTCCTGGCCCAGCAGGCCTAGAGCCTGGCTTACACCGCACGAACACAAGGAGGCCCGCTGCACACCCGCAGTGGGCCTCCTTGTTTGGCTGAGCGCTGTTTCGCGGCCTAGGCCTGGGGCTCGGCCTCCCCGCCCTCTGCGGGCACCTGCTCCTCGGCTGGGGGCTCGGGAGCGGGCTCGGTGGCAGCGAAGTCAGCACCGGGCTCCGTGATGGCACTCACGGTGCACACGCCGTCTGCCTCGACGTAGCGGAGCTTGATCTTCTCGCCCGCGCTCATGAACGGCAGCTCGTAGCTGATGCCCACGGCGGCGACGAAGATGCCGTCCTGGCCCTTCATCTTGAAGTAGTAGTAGGTGGTGCCGTCCTTGACCACGCTCTCGATGGCCTCGATGGTACCGGTGAGCTCCTGGGCGCCCTCGATGTTGAGGTCGCTGGTGTCGACGTCGACCTCGGAGTCGTTGCCAAGGGCTGCGATGTAGTTGGTCTGGGCAGCGTCAACGGTGGAGCCCACACCCACGATCTGGTAGCGCTGGACGTCGATGAAGGCATACATCTTCACCAGGCCGGCGCCGTCCTTGAGCGAGAGGAAGTAGGTGGGCCTGTCGGCGATGTTGAGCAGCAGCGGGCTGGTGGCCACATAACTCATCTGCTGAACCTGGCCCTCTGCGGAGCGCATGGCGGATGTCTCCGTGGCGCCGGCGCAGGTGTAGTAGGTGGTCGCCTTGGTGCGCAGGTTGATCAGGACGAAGCCCACGAGCGATTCGTCGCTGTTGGCGGAGGTCATGCCCGTGTACATGTAGACGTCGTCGTCGATGGCCAGGTAGTTGTAGCCGCTGGTGGAGCTGGTGCTCGGGTCGGTGCTGGAGTCGGAGTCCTCGGAGCTGCTGAAGAGGCTGGGTGCGCTGGAGCCGGTGGGCACGAGCACGCCGCTCTGGCCGATGAGGCTGTTCCAGAAGCCGCTGCGGTACTTGCCGTAGGAGCCGAGCTGGTCGTATACGAGGTCCGCGCTGAAGACCTTGTCACACCACTGCGGCACGTCTGCCAGGGCGTAGAAGGTGCTCTCGCCGCTCACGGCGTCGACCAGGATGGCGCCGTCGTAGTCCCTGCCGCCGAAGAGCATGATACGGTAGTTGACGGTGGGCACGATCCAGTAGGGGTGGCCGCTGTCGTCGATCTCGAAGGCGGCCTCGCCGAAGATCTTGGTCGGGAACTGGAAGCGCACGTGGCGGTACAGGTAGTTGTTGAAGTGCTCGGCCGTGGAGTAGTGCATGTACTCGCCCTCTGCCAGGCGGACGAGCTGGGTCTCCTGGGTCACCATGTTGACGGTGACGTAGCCGGGCAGGCCGTTGCGGGTGTTGGTGATCCACTTGATGATGTCAGCGTACTTGAGGGAGCTCACGCGGTACGGGGTCTCCTTGTAGCTGATCTGGGTGTAGGCGCTGGAGGACTCGTCGACCGCGTACTGCGAGACGAGGTCGCTCATCTCGCCGATGGTGCGGCTGCCCAGGCGCACCGCGGTGGAGCGGTCCACAACCGGCACGCTGCTCATGGAGATCTCCGCGATGTCCTCGGAGAACTCGCCGTCCTGGACGTCGAGCAGCTGCGAGTACGCCTTTGCGTTGAAGAACGGGCCGGAGATGATGCCGCCGACCACCAGGGCCAGGGCGCACACCGCCAGGATACCGCCCGCAGCGAGCAGGCCCGCCTTGCCGCGCGCACGGCCGGCCTCGCGGTCTGCCTTCTTGGCGGCCTTCTCCGCCGCCTTGCGCTCCTTCTCCGCCTCCTTCTCCTCGGGGGTCTTGCGGGTGGCGCCGGCCCTGAGGGTGTCTCCCAGGTCCTCGAAGAAGTCCTGGATGTCCAAGACCATGCCGCTCACGCCGTCGCTGGCGCGCGGGATGGCGAAGAGCACCGTGATGATGATCACGCAGTAGATGACGAACCACCAAAAGCCGGTGCTGTGGATGTTCATCGCCGGGATGGTGACGTAGTACAAGATGGCGATGATGATGAGCGAGAGGATGGCGGGTATGCCGTATTTCTTCATCGTCTCTCCTTACAGATAGGGGCGGGCGCTAGGAATAGCTGTCAACGAAGTGGGCCAGGATCGCGGCGGAGGTGGGGGTGCACAGCTCGCCTTCCAGGCGCGCTGCCGCCACGGGAATGCCGTAGTCCTCGAGGATGATCTTGGTGGCCGGGGCGGGGATGTCGAGGGTGCCGTGGGAGCACTCGACCGTGCCGCTGCCCACCTGGACAGGAGAGCAGGTGATGTGCTCGGGCTGCAGCAGCTCGACGGCCGTGCAGATGCCCAGTATCTCCCTCACGGTCATGCCCTTGCCCACCTCGTGGAAGTGCGCCTCCTCCACCGGGCAGCCGTGGGCCTTGGCCTCGGCGGCGGCGAGGATGCGGTAGATGGCGAGGGTGTTCTCCTTGGCAAAGCTGCCCGCCACGGTGAGCTCGAGCGCCTGCTCGATTTCCTCCACGTTGCGGAGCTGCTGCTCCATGCGGATGCTGTTGTCCCCGACGATGCGGCCCACCTTGCCGCGCTCCACGTCGTTGGGCAGCGAGCTGATGAGGGTCGCGAAGATGCGCTTGCGCGTCGCGTCCTCTTCGAGCTCGAAGCGTATGTCTGGCACGTTTCTCTCCTTACTGCTGGCCGAAATGCGCACTTAAGAAAGGAGTGTAGACCATGGGCGCAGCCGCTTAGAGCCGCGCGGGGCTTCGCAACCGTCTTGTTGCCCTGCAGGGCGGCACCCCGAGAGGGCTAGTAGACGAAGACGGGGATGTCGAGCTCAACCAGGTCGTAGAGCTCGACTATGGACTCGTTGGCCAGGCGGATGCAGCCGTGGCTGCCGGGGTAGCCCAGCTGCCCGAGGTTGGTGGTGCCGTGGATGTAGATGCCGCCGCCGCAGCTGAGCGCAAGGGCCCGCAAGCCCAGGGGGTTGGTGGGGCCAGGGGCGATGACCTCGGGCATCTCCGAGGACCAGTCGCTGTGGGGGTTGTACCACGAGGGGCTGGGGTCCTTGTAGCTCACGGTCCAGTCGCCCTGGGGGGTCTCGTAGCCGCTCATGCCCGGGGTGCAGGGGTAGTCCTTGGCCACGCTGCCCGCCACGTAGAAGTAGAGGTGGCACTGCTGGAGGTCGACGAAGATGGCCTGCCCCACCTTGGTGACGGCAGGGTTGGTGGTGACGATCACGGCGTCGACCTGCGTCTGGCCGCTCTGGGAGGCCTCGAGCACGGCGCTGGTGGTGGCGTCGACGTCGATCTGGAAGCCCTGGCGCGCCTTGACCGCCTTGACCTTGCGCTTCTCCTGGTTGAAGCGGTAGCCTGCGTCGCGCACTGCGACGTCGACCTCACGGGCGATGGCGGTCACCTTGGAGCGCACGCGCTCCTCGCTGAGCGCGCACACGGTGACGAGCGCCCGGGGCTCGGGCTCGGGGTCCATACCCACCAGGCCCAGCGCGCGGTTGAGGCAGCGCTGAAGCATGTTGGGCTCGATGGTCGCCATGGCGGCGCTCACGGTGGCGTCGACGTTGACGTCGCCCAGCTTGGGGTACTCCAAGCCGATCTGCTGTTCCTCTGAGACCACGAGCACGGCGCTGCCAGCTGTGCCGGCCACGATGTGGCGGTTGACCACGGAGCGCACCTCTGCTGCCGTGAAGCCGGAGATGTCGTCGCCGTCGAGCGTGACGTTGGCAGGCACGTGGCAGGAGGCGTTGCGGGAGTCGTCCCAGGCGAGCCAGCCTGCAAAGCCGCCGAGCACCACCACCACGGCCAAGAGCATGCCGAGCGCGATGTTGCGCAGGGTGTGGCGCGGTGGCAGGGGGTCTTCGGCTTGGGCGGAGGCCTGCCCTGCCACGGGCAGGGGGCCCGTCGCGCCCAGCGGCTCGCGCGGGGCGAAGGGGTCGGTATCCTGACCAGGGCCTGGCGCAGAGGCCTCCTCCGCTGTGATCACGGGGATGCAGAGCGTCTCGGCCTCGGGGCCGCCGAGCACCTGGGTGGCGCCGGGGTCTGCGGGCGCAGGCGCGATGAGCTGGGTGGCGCCGGGGTCTTCCCCCTCGCCGCCCCCGGGCAGCTGCGCCGCGCCGAAGACCTGGGTGGCGTCATCGGCGGCTGGCATGGCCTGGGTGTTCCCGAGGTCCTGGCCTGCGGGCTCCATCTTGATGGTTTCGTCGTTTCTGGCTGCGTTATCTTCCAAGGCGGTTCCCTCATGTGGCTCGTTGTGAGAATGCCCGGCTCGCACCGGGGCAGGCCCATCCTACCACCTCGGCGGCAGGGCAGTAATTAAGCTTGGGTAGCAGCTGGGCAGATGCGGCTCCGCAGCAGCTAGGACCGGCGCTTGAGCTGCGGGTTTTCGGCGTAGAAACGCTGCTTGTCCTCGTACATGCTCTTGTCGGCTCGGCTGAAGGTGTCCTCGCAGCTCGCGTCCGTCTGCGGGTTGTACAGGGCGCAGCCGCAGGAGATGAAGCCCTCGTCGAAGCTCTGGCCGCCCTCGCGCACCTTGCGCTCCATGGACTCCCTGAAGTCCTCGGCGATCTTCTCGGCTATGGCGGCAGTGCGCTTCTCGATGAAGACCGCGAACTCGTCGCCGCCGATGCGGTAGATCTCCTCGTCTGGGAACCGCTCCGCTATCTCGCGGTAGCTGCTGACGATGAGCTTGTCGCCTGCGGCGTGGCCGGCGGTGTCGTTGACTGCCTTCAGGCCGTTGATGTCGAACACCAGGATGGCAAAGGTCGGGCGCTTGCCCGAGCGCATGGCGCTGTCGACCTCCTCGCTCCTCTCCAGGAAGGCGTTCCTGTTCCTGGCGCCCGTGAGCCCATCTGTGCGCGAAACGCTGATGACGCGGTTCACCATGCCGGTCAGCACCAGGATGACCAGGGCGCTCACCGCGATGGCCACCAGGAACACCGTGAAGGTGAGCTGGTTTCTCGTGCTGTAGAGCTCTGCCTCCGGCACGATGAGCGCGAGGTGCATGCCGTTGTCGACGTTCTCGACGCGGTGACGTAGAGCTGCTGGCGCTCCAAGAACTGCGAGAACAGGTACTCGTCTTGCTCGCTGGTGATCTGGTCGGCAGCGCTTGCGGGAACGGCGAGCTCGTGCGTGCCGGTGTAGGCCAGCCCCCTGCTGTCCATCAGGACGGCGAAGCCGCTGTCGAACAGGGAGACCTCGTCGACCGCCTTGCCGATGACCCCGAAGTCGAGGTCGATGCCCACCACACCCGCCAGCACGCCGTCGAGATAGAGGGGCTTTGCGTAGGAGATGGTGAGCACGCCGTTGCGCGGGTTGACGTAGGGGTCGAGCCACACCGCCTGGCCCGCTTCGACCGGGATGTAGTACCAACCCACGTTCTGCACGTCGCTGGGGTCGAAGGCCGAGAGGTCGGTCAGCTCGAGGAACTCGGGCTTCTCGGCCGCCGAGTTGCGGCTGATGAAGAAGCCCGCCCTGGGGCCGGCGATGGCGGGGTCGACCCTGAAGTAGGCCGTGACGATGGCATCGTTGTTCTGGGTGATGTAGTAGGCGACCTGGCCGACCTCCTCGACGCACGCCTCGAGGAAGGCGCTGTCTTGCAGCTTGGCGGCAGAGCCCGCCCGGTGCGCGCAGCACTCCGACAAGGTGTCGACCAGCCCCTCGATCTGGGCGAGGCGGCCGTTCAGCAGCTCCGTGCTCTCCTTGCAGTAGTGGAGCAGTATCTCGTGGTTGTTCTCCTCGGCGACGTTCCTGAAGCTCGCCACGGCGATCGTGCCGATCGAGAGCGAGGCGATGACGATGCCCAGAACGATGAGGGTGACCAGGCTATTCTTGGTGCTCTTCACCGCGCTCCCTCCCCTCCGGCTGCCCCAAGCACTCGCCGGTCTGCTTCCACATGCACAGCTCCCTCGTGTCCCGCACCGCCTCCTCGACGCGCTTCTCCAGGAGCTTGTCGTACTGCGCCTTCAAGCGTCTCAGGTACAGCAGCAGCAGCGAGACGGTGATCGCCACGTTGATGAGCGACAACCCGTAGAAGAGCCGAATATGTTGATAGTGGACATGCCTGCCGCCTTGCTCCTTCTCGCAAAGCCACGCTAGCACAGCTGCCCCAGCTGCTGTGCGCAGAATCTAGTTCCTGTCCAAAATGCAGACCGTCTCAACATGGTAGGTCTGTGGGAAGAGGTCCACGGGCTGGACGCTGTAGATGCTGTAGCGCCCGTCTGCGAGGACCGCCTTGAGGTCGCGCGCGAGCGTTGCCGGGTCGCAGCTCACATAGGCGATGCGGCGGGCGCGGGTGTCGAGCAGGGCCCTGAGGGCCTCTGGCGCCAAGCCCGCGCGGGGCGGGTCGACCACGGCGACGTCCGCATAGCCCAGCTCGGGCAGCTCGCGGCCCACGTCCCCACCGATGACCTCGGCGTCCAGGCCGTTGCGCTCCAGGTTGTAGCGCAGGTCGCGCACGGAGCTGCCCGCGCTCTCCACGGCAACCACGTCGTGGGAGGCCTGGGCAAGGGGCAGGGTGAAGGTGCCGGCACCGGAGTAGAGGTCGAGCGCGATGTCGCTGCCGTCGGGCTCCAGGCCCTCCATCACCAAGCGCACCAGCTCCTCGGCACCGTGGGTGTTCACCTGGAAGAAGCTCGGCGCCGTGAGGCGCATGGTGAGGCCGCCCACCTCCTCCGTCCAGGCACCGCGCCCGGCGAGGCTCTCCACACCGGTCACCTTGCGGGCCTTGGTCTTGGTGTCGTCCTTGAGGAGCACGCGCACGATGCTGGGCTTCTTGGCGGGCAGGGCGTCTGTGAGCACCTTGGCCGCCTGCGCTCGTGGGAAGCGCCCCGTGCGGGTCCACACGGCCACCTCCACGTCCCCTGTGCGGGCGGAGACGCGCAGGCCCACGCGCTCGATGCCCAGCTCGCCGCCCTGCTGCAGGTAGCGCAGCGAGCCGGTGAGCGCCTTGGGTGCCTTGAGGTAGCCCTTGGGTGCCAGGTAGCAGCTCGCCAGCGGGTCGAAGCTGCCCGCTGCGGCATGCGCACCCAGGCTGAAGCGCCCGGCCACGTCCTGGCCCACCTGGAACTCCACCTTGTTGCGGTAGTGCCACTGCTTCTTGCTGGGGATGCAGGGACGCACAAGGGCCTCGACGCTCTCCTCCCCGATCTTGGCAACGCGCATGAGCGCGTCTGCCACGGCGCGGCGCTTCCAGTAGAGCTGCTGCTCGTAGGCAACGTGCGCCCAGGGGCAACCGCCGCAGCGGCCGGTGCAGGCCTCCTGGCAAGGCGCGGTGCAGCGGTCCGGGGAGGCCTCGATCAGCTCCTCCACAACAGCGCGCGCAAAGCGCTCCTTGCTCTCCTTGACGCCCACCAGGGCGAGGTCGCCGGGGCAGGTGCCGGGGACGAAGACCGCCTGGCCGCTGGCAAGACGGCCCACGCCGTCTCCGCCGTAGGCTAGGGATTGGATGCGTATCTCCTCGGTGATCATCGCTGCTCCTCGGCGGGTCGTGTTTCGTGCAGGCTCACAGTGTACCAGCGCCCGGCTGCAGAACCGCCGGGCGCGAAGGCGGGCGCGGGTATGAGAAGGGGGCCCACATGGGCCCCCCGGCAGTGCGTTCGGCGCCTCTCTACAGGGAGAGGGCGTCAACAGCGCAGGAGCTGACGCAGGCGCCGCACTCGCAGCAGACGTCCTCGTCGACGGTGGCGACGTCCTCGACGGTGATGGCGTCGAGGGGGCAGGCGGTCTCGCATGCACCGCAGGCGATGCAGGCGTCGGTGTCGATATTCACAGCCATGGGAATCCTCCAAGATCAGGTTTGTCTTCTCTGCCCCGCAACCTTAACCCATACCCTCCTGGCCTTGGGTTTAGACGCGGCAACGCTCGGCAAGCGGTGCGCTGTCGCAGCCCCCAGCGCCCGCCGAGCCGCCTGCTAGCGGCGCACCAGCGGGAGCATGACGGTGAAGACGGTGCCGCCCGCACCGGAGTCCGCGGCGATGCTGCCCCGGCAGAGCTCCGCGGTCGACTTGGCGATCGCCAGCCCCAGGCCGAAGCTCGCGCTCTCGCCGACTTGCACGCGCGACTTGTCGGAACGGTAGAAGCGCTCGAAGACGTGCGGGAGGTCTGCCGCGGGGATGGGTTCGCCGCCGTTGCGCACTGCCAGTACCGCGCTGCCGTGCTGGCGTTTGAGGCTGACGCCTATGGGCTGGCCGCTGCCCGCACCGTACTTGCAGGCGTTCTCGAGCAGGGTCTTGACCATGCCCTCGAGCCTGTCCGGCAGGCCCATGACCTCGAGGCCCGGCTCGATGTCCTCCTCGATCATCAGCCCGCGCTCGAAGGCCGCCGCCTCGAACTGCAGCACCGCGCGCTGGGCGAGCTGGCTCAGGTCCACGCGGCACAGGGCGGGGGGCTCGCCTTGCTTGGCGTCTGCCTGGGCCAGGGCAAGCAGGTCCTCGGTGAGGCGGCGCATGCGCTCGGCCTCGCTCGAGATGCCCTCCAGCCACTTGCCCTGCTCGCCCACTGTCTTGCCGGGGTCCTTGGCGAGGATGGCAGCGTCTGCCAGGATCACCGTGAGAGGCGTCTTGAGCTCGTGGCTTGCGTCTGCGATGAAGCGCTGCTGGTTGGCCCAGGCCTCGGCCACGGGCCTGGTGGCGTAGCGCGAGAGGTACACCGTCACGAACAGCAGCGCCAGCATGAGCAGCAGCCAGGCGCTCGCCAAGGTGAGCAGCATGCGCGCCATCGAGCGGTCAAAGCTGCTCGAGTCCACGAAGGCGACGCGGTAACCCAGGGTCGAGGCCTTGGCCGCGTAGTAGAGGCTGTAGGCGTCGATGCGCCCCTGGCCGCTCGCGCTGCCGCCCAGGCCCGAGAGCGCCGTCTGCACGGCGCTCGCCAAGACCTCGGCGTCCATCTGCGTGCCCAGCTCCGCATCTGCGTAGATGGTGCCGTCCCAGGTGACGGTCACGCTGTACGAGAGCAGCGAGTTGCCCCGGCCGCCCTCGCCGCCCAGGTACGGGAGGTCCTTGCGCTCCGAGCCGTAGTCGAGCGCGGACTCGAGGGCCTGGTCGATGCCGCTCTTGAGGTTGCCGTGCATCAGCACGCCCATGCAGGCGAACGCGACGAGCGAGACCACGGCCACCAAGACCATGGTGATCGCGACGAACCTCCTCTGGAAGCTCTTGAGAATCTAGACCCCCTCCTCAAGGCGGTAGCCCATCATGCGCTGGGTGACGATCTGCACGCTCGAGCCCAGGAACTTGAGCTTCTTGCGCAGGAACGAGATATAGGCCTCGACGTTGTTCTCCTCTGTGGAGTCCGCGCCCCACACGCGCGCGATGATGGTCTCCTTGGAGACGGTGACGCGGGCGTTGCCCATGAGCAGGCGCAGGACCTCGAACTCCTTGAACGAGAGGTGCACCGGCTCGCCGCCGTTGCAGCTGAGGTCGCAGGTGGAGAGGTTGAGGGAGAGGTCGCCCACGCGCAGCTCGTCCATGACCACCTCGCCCTGGCGGCGGGTGAGCGCGCGCAGGCGAGCCAGCAGCTCGATGGGCTGGAAGGGCTTGGTCATGTAGTCGTCCGCGCCGGCGTCGAGCCCCGTCACCTTGTCCATGGTGGCAGTGCGGGCGGTGAGCATGATGATGGGGGTGCTGACCTCTGCAGCGCGCGCCTGGCGCACCACGTCGAAGCCGCTCATCCCCGGCAGCATGACGTCGCAGATGAAGGCGTCGTAGTGCGCGCCGGTGACGTAGGCCAGGGCGTCCGTGCCGTTGTAGACGACGTCGACCATGTAGCGCTCCTGCCTCAAGATCTGGGCCAGCGCATCGGCCAGGCCGCGCTCGTCTTCTGCGATGAGGATGTTCATGTGCCCTCCTAGACAATATGTTCATCAAGGCGTCAGTGAAACCGGGAAGCCCCGTCGCTTGAT
>JBJEHN010000007.1:0-11025 GCA_051876105.1 Coriobacteriales bacterium
AAAGCTGCCCCTAGTCGAGCAGGTCTGTGCTACCCACTAGAATCTGCGAAGAGCCTTTTTATGAACGCCACCTAACCCGCCATCTTGGACAGCAGGAGCCACAACAAGAAAGCGCCCCGCAGGCTGCGCGAGCCTGCGGGGCGCTGTGCGCGCTATGGGGTGACGCGGGCGCGGATCCTAGCGGAAGCGGGCGTCTGCGTCCGTGTTCTTGACCTGGACATCGTGCGCGCCGCCCTCGATGATGGAGACGGAGGAGACCAGGGTGATCTTGGCGACCTCGCGCAGCTCCGGGATGGTGAGTGCGCCGCAGTTGCACATGGTGTGGATGACCTTGGAGAGGCTCACGCGGACGTTGTCGTGCAGGGGGCCGGCGTAGGGCACGTAGGAGTCGACGCCCTCGACGAAGTCCATCTTGCCGCCCTTGCCGCCGTCGTCGTAGCGCTGCCAGTTGCGTGCGCGCGCGGAGCCCTCGCCCCAGTACTCCTTCATGTAGTTGCCGTTGATGTTGACGCGGTTGGAGGGAGACTCGTCGAAGCGGGCGAAGTAGCGGCCCAGCATCATGAAGTCCGCGCCCATGGCCAGCGCCAGTGTCATGTGGTAGTCCTGCACGATGCCGCCGTCTGCGCACAGCGGGATGTAGATGCCGGTCTCCTCGAAGTACTCGTCGCGCGCCTTGGCGACCTCGATGACAGCGGTGGCCTGGCCGCGGCCGATGCCCTTCTGCTCGCGGGTGATGCAGATGGAGCCGCCGCCGATGCCGATCTTGATGAAGTCCGCGCCGGCGTCTGCCAGGAAGCGGAAGCCCTCGGCGTCGACCACGTTGCCGGCGCCCACGTAGACGGAGTCGCCGTAGTGCTCGCGGATCCACTCGAGGGTGAACTTCTGCCAATCGGAGTAGCCCTCGGAGGAGTCGATGCACAAGACGTCTGCGCCGGCCTCGATGAGGGCGGGGACGCGCTCTGCGTAGTCGCGGCTGTTGATGCCGGCGCCCACCACGAAGCGCTTGTGGTCGTCGAGCAGCTCGAGGGGGTTGGCCTTGTGGGAGTCGTAGTCCTTGCGGAAGACGAAGCTCACCAGGTGGTCATCAGCATCAACGATGGGCAGGGCATTGAGCTTGTGGTCCCAGATGATGTCGTTAGCGACCTTGAGGGTGGTGCCGTCCTGAGCGACGATGAGCTTCTCGCGCGGGGTCATGAACTCCTCGAC
Source organism: Coriobacteriales bacterium (assembly GCA_051876105.1). Classification (GTDB taxonomy): domain Bacteria; phylum Actinomycetota; class Coriobacteriia; order Coriobacteriales; family QAMH01; genus W2P13-069. Next base: position 1,207 of record JBJEHN010000007.1, read on the forward strand.
CTTGGTGGCCGGGTCCATGCGGCTGGGGCGGTAGTCGCGGCTGGTGACGATGCCCAGCAGCTTGCCGGTGGGCGTGCCGTCGTCAGTGACGGGCATGGTGGAGTGGCCGTACTCCTCCTTCAGGCGCACGCAGTCTGCCATGGTCATGTCGACCTTGAGGGCGAAGTCGCTGGGAACGAAGCCCGCCTTGGTGGACTTGACCTTGGCGACCATGGCGGCCTCGTCCTCGATGGACTGGGAGCCGTAGATGAAGGAGACGCCGCCCTCCTTGGCCAGGGCAACCGCCAGCTCCGGGCCGGAGACGGCCTGCATGATGGCGGAGACCATGGGGATGTTCATCGTTATGGGGGATTCCTCGCCCTTCCTGAAGCGAACAAGCGGAGTCTTCAGGCTCACCTTGTCCGGTGTGTGGTCCTTGGTGGTGTAACCAGGAACCAGAAGGTACTCACTGAAGGTGTGAGACGGCTCTTCGTAGAAAAACGCCATGGCAGGAAATCCCCTCATCAGTCGTGGTTGCAGTATCTGCACATGGTACTACACGCTTGCCGCGGCACTGCGCGCTCGCACGGCTGCTGTGGGCATTTTTCGGCGTGAATCGCCAGATGGGCGCCGCCGGCCAGCGTGGGGCCCGCCGAGTGGTTTTGTGTCTTGTCACCTGTCTTAACAATAACTAGACTGCTTGCCTTACAAGAAGCACGGCAACAGGGAAAGAAGGCATGCAGTGAGCAAGGCGGCAGAGTTCCTCAAAGGCAAGGACATAGAGATTTCGGTGCAGCGCTACCTCATCGACGCGCTCGGCGCGATGGCGCAGGGGCTCTTCGCGTCGCTGCTGATGGGCACCATCATCTCCACGATCGGCACGCAGCTGGGCATGCAGCTGCTGGTGGACATCGGGGCCTTTGCCAAGAGCGCCGCCGGCCCGGCCATGGCGGTTTCGATCGGCTTTGCCCTGCGCGCGCCATCTCTGGTGCTGTTCTCGCTGGTGGCGGTGGGCATCGCTGCCAACCAGCTGGGCGGCGCGGGCGGGCCGCTGGCCGTGCTGGTGGTGGCCATCGTCGCAAGCGAGTGCGGCAAGCTCGTCTCCGGCACCACCAAGATCGACATCCTGGTCACGCCCTTCGTCACCATCATGGCCGGCTGCCTGCTGAGCTACGCCGTGGCACCGGGCATCGGCGCGGCGGCAAGCAGCCTGGGCGGCCTCATCATGTGGGCCACGGAGCTGCAGCCCCTCTTCATGGGCATCCTGGTGAGCGTGATCGTGGGCGTGGCCCTCACCCTGCCCATCTCGTCTGCGGCGATCTGCGCAGCCCTGGGCCTCACCGGCCTGGCCGGCGGCGCCGCCGTGGCGGGCTGCTGCGCACAGATGGTGGGCTTTGCCGTGATGAGCTTCAAGGAGAACCGCTGGGGCGGCCTGGTGAGCCAGGGGCTGGGCACCTCGATGCTGCAGATGGGCAACATCGTGCGCAACCCCCGCATCTGGATCGCCCCCACGCTGGCAAGCGCCATCACCGGCCCGCTGGCAACCTGCGTGTTCGGCCTGCGCATGGACGGCGCCGCCATCTCCAGCGGCATGGGCACCTGCGGCATGGTGGGCCCCATCGGCGTCTACACGGGCTGGCTGGCAGACATCGAGACCGGCCTCATGACCCAGATCACGGCCTTCGACTGGTTGGGCCTGCTGCTCATCTGCATCGTGCTGCCCGCCGTGCTGAGCTGGGCGTTCGGGCAGCTGCTGCGTAAGGTGGGCTGGATCAAGGAGGGCGACCTCACGCTGGAGAGCGCCGACAAGCTGGCTGCCAAGGGCGAGTAGCTGCGCACCCGCTGCCGGCGCGCAGCGCGCCGAGCGGGCCCCTACAGCTCCTCGAGCAGGCTCTCGATCACGCTGGCGGAAGTCCTGAGCGTGCAGCCAGTTGCGGCCGCCATGTCCTCGAGGCTCCTGTCGTCGAGCGTGAGGGCGCTGGCGTTGAAGGCGCTCGCGGGCACGAGCACCAGGCCCTCCGGGGCCGCCTGCAGCAGCGCGCGCTCCATGTCCTGGGCGGTGAGCAGGCCGGCCACATCCACGTTGCCGCCGAAGAACTCGTTGTGCACTGCAAGCATCTGCACCTGCCCGCCCGCGAAGGTGCGGCGCAGCAGGGGCCCGAGCACCTTGGCAAAGCCCTCGCCGGTGAGCACGGTGACGGGCGCGCCCGCATGGGCCTCCCCCGCCGCCCTGAGCTCGGGCTCGCGCTGCTCCCACTCGTCCATGAAGACGCGCATCATCCCGATGCCGTCCTCGTACTGCGGGAAGCCGTCGTAGAACTCCGCCGGGGGGAACTTGTAGCCCGCCGCCAGGTAGAACTCGTCGCTCACGTGGTACTTGGTGACGCGGGTGTCGTTGCGGGAGTCCTCCTGGAACTCGCGCACCATGTCGATGAGCTCGGCGGCGGCGTCCGGGTCGTCGCTGAACGAGCTGGTGAAGCGGTCCTGGAAGCGCGTGTAGCCCAGCGGCACGATGCCGACGCTCAGCACGCCGGGGTGCGCCTCGACCCAGCCCAGCGTGCGGATGAGCTCCAGCCCGTCGTTGATGCCGGGGCAGACCACCAGCTGGGTGTGCAGCTCGATGCCGGCCGCCAGCAGGCGCTCGGCCACCTCCAGGCCGCGGTCTGCGTTGCGGCCCATGAGCTGGCGGCGCACCTCCGGGGTCACGGCGTGCAGGCTCAGGTGCAAAGGGCTCAGGTGCAGCTCGACGATGCGCTGCAGGTCCTCTTCCGTGACGTTGGTGAGCGTGACGAAGTTGCCCTGCATGAAGCTCAGGCGGTAGTCGTCGTCGCGCACGGTGAGCGCCGGGCGCATGTCAGCGGGCAACATGGCCATGAAGCAGAACCTGCAGGCGTTGCGGCAGGTGGTGATGCCATCGAATATGCAGTCGCCGAAGGTGATGCCCCAGTCCTCGCCCGGCTCGCGCTCCAACAGCGCCACATCGCCCTCCGCGGTGGTGACCTCCACCTCCAGGCCGTCTGACTGCCACTGCCACTCGATCATGTCGCGCAGGGGCACGCCGTTGACGTGGGTGAGCGCCATGCCGGGCTCCAGCCCAACGCACCAGGCCGGGGAGTCCTCTTCCACGGCGGTGATGGGCGCCAGGCAGGGGCGCTGGGAGGTGTGGTTGACGTCCCAAGCCATCAGAAGAGCTCCCCCAAGGCGGCGAGCACGGCGTCTACGTGCGACTGCGGCGTGCTGGCACCCGCGGTGACGCCCACGCGGGCGTCTGGGGTGAACCACTCGCGCTGCAGCTCTGCGGCGCTCTCGATGTGGTGGGTGGGGCAGTGCGCGGAGCAGACCTCCACCAAGCGGCGCGTGTTGCCGCTGTTGCGCCCGCCGATCACGAGCATCACGTCCGAACGCGCGGCCAGCTGGCCGGCTGCCTCCTGGCGCTTCTGGGTGGCGCTGCAGATGGTCTTGAAGGCGCGCACCTCCTGGCAGCGCTCCTCGAGCGCGGCGAGCACGCGGTTGTAGCGCTCCTCGCTCTGGGTGGTCTGCACCACTACGCCCACCTTGGGCGGCAGCTCTGCGGGCAGCTGCCCGGGCTCCTCCACCACGGCGAGCACGGCCTTGGCGCCCCAGGCGCGTATGCCCTCGACCTCCGCATGGCCCTCCTCGCCCACGATCACCACAGCGTAGCCCTCCTGGCCAAGGCGCACGGCGTGCTGCTGCACCTTGGCGACGAAGGGGCAGGTGGCGTCGACCACGTTGAAGCCGCGGGCGAGCGCCTCCTCGATCACCTGGGGGCTGGTGCCGTGGCTGCGGATGACCACGGTGCCGCTGCCGGCCTCGTCCAGGTTGGCGGCCTCCCCCACGCCCTGGCGCTTGAGCTCGGCCACCACGAGCGGGTTGTGGATGAGCGGGCCCAAGGTGTGCACAGGCTGCGGGGCCCCAGCGCACCCCAGGGCAAGCTCCAGCGCGCGGTTCACGCCGTAGCAGGCGCCCGCCTTCTCTGCCACCTCTACCTTCACTCGGCCTCCAGATACTTGTCTTCGACCTGGCCGTACGGCGGCAGGCCGGGGCGGATGGGCGCTGGGTCCGCTGCGTCGCGCAAGGCGAAGACCTCGCGCATGACGTCGCGCACGATGGTGTCTGTGCGCTCGGCCTTGGGCAGCTCCTTGTAGGAGGCCAGGTCGATGGCCGGGCCAAAGCTCACCGTGATCTTGGGGAAGTGCAGGCCCTTCTTGTCAAAGGGCTTGATGCGGTCTGCCCCCGCGATGCCCACAGGGACCACCTTGGCCTTGCCCATGTTGGCAATGAGCACAAAGCCCGCATGGGGCTTGTAGACCTTGTCCGGCGTGCGCATGCGCGTCCCCTCCGCGAAGATCCCCACGTCCTCGCCGCGCTTGAGGGCGGCGGCGGCGGTCTTCACGGCCTTGAGGTCGGCGCTCTCGGGGTCGACGGGGATGGCGCCGATGCGGCACAGCAGCCCGCCGAAGACGGGGATGCGCCACAGGTTGGAGCGCGCCAGGAAGCGCGGCTTGTGCGGCTGGGCGGCAACCCACAGCACCACCGGGTCCATGTACGAGACGTGGTTGCCCACGAAGACGACCGGGCCCTCCTCGCGCGGCGGGATGTTCTCCGTGCCGCGGGCCTCGAGCTTGTAGAGGAGCCTGCACAGCGGCGGGATGACCACCTTGCAGGCCTTGATGAGCCAAGTGCGCCCGCGGCCGTCTGCGCCGGTGAGGTCCTGGCCGTAGAACCACACGCGGGGCTTGACCAGGCGAAACCCGCCCTGCTCGGCCGGCGCGCCCTTGGTGGGCTGCTGCTCTGCCATGCGCGCCCCCTAGCGGCGGCGGGCCAGGTTGGCGATGGCCTCGCAGACCTCGTCGATGCCCATGCCCGTTGTGTCGAGCTGCACGGCGTCTTCCGCGGCGCACAGGGGCGCCACGCTGCGGGTGGAGTCTGCCTGGTCACGACGGATGATGTCTGCCAGGATGGCGGCCTGGTCCGTCTCGCCAAAGCCGCGCTCGGCGTTCTGCAGGGCGCGGCGGCGCGCGCGCTCCTCGGCAGAGGCGGTGAGAAAGACCTTGAGCTCTGCGTTGGGGAACACCACAGTGCCGATGTCGCGGCCCTCCATGACGATGTTCTCGGAGGCAGCGATGGCGCGCTGCTGCTGGGTGAGGGCCTCGCGCACAGCGGGGATGGCGGAAACCGGGCTCACCGCCTTGTCGATGCGCGGGGTGCGGATCTGCAGCGTGACATCGCAGCCGGCGATCGCCACGCCGCTGGGCAGCGGATTGCCGGGCTCGTGGGTGAAGGTGATGGCCTCCTCGCGGGCAAGTTGCGCCACAGCCTCTGCATCGTCCAGGCTGACGCCGCGCTCAAGGGCCAGCCAGGCGACGGAGCGGTACATCGCGCCGGTGTCCAGGTAGTGGAAGCCCAGCATCTTGGCCACTTGCTTGGCCACGGTTGACTTGCCGGAGCCTGCCGGCCCGTCGATGGCGATGATCATGGGTAACTCCTCGTGTTGACTGGGATACAACCGCTACATAGTAGCAGCCTGCAAGAGCGACTCCACATCTGCGTAGAAGCCCGGCCAGCTGACAGACACGCAGGCTGCGTCGTCGAGCACGACGGGCGCCTCGGTGGCAAGGCCCATGAGGTACCAGGTCATGGCCAGGCGGTGGTCGTGGTAGGTGGGAAGCTCGAGACAGCCGTCTTCTGCCAGGGCGTCGCCCAGCAGGTAGAGGGGCGCGCCGGTGCCCTGGATGTGGAGGTCGTCGCCCTCGCCCCAGGCCCGCACGCCGAACGCGGCCAGGCCCTCGACCACGGCGGCGAAGCGGTCGCTCTCCTTCACGCGCAGCTCCCCGGCACCCTTGAAGACGGTCTCGCCCTGCGCGGCGGCGGCGGCGATCGCCAAGACGGGCACCTCGTCGACGAGCGTGGGGATCTCCTCGGGCTCGACTACGGTGCCAACGAGCTGCGGACCCCAGGCAACGCGCACGTCGCCCACGGGCTCGGCACCCTCCAGGCGCTCGTTCTCGTACGTGAGCTCTGCGCCCATGCGCTGCAGCACGCTGAAGGCGCCGGTGCGCGTGGGGTTGAGGGCCACGTTCTCGATGAGCAGCTCGCTGCCCTCGAGCACGGCGGCCTCAACGGCCAAGAAGGCGGCGGAGCTCGGGTCTCCAAGGGCGCGCATGTCGTGGGCATGCAGCTGGGCGGGGCCGGTGACGCTCACGGTGAGGCCGTCGACCTGCACGGGCACGCCGAAGGCCGGCAGTAGGCGCTCCGTGTGGTCGCGGCTCTTGGCGGGCTCGGTCACGCTCGTGGTGCCGCGGGCCTGCAGGCCGGCCAGCAGCACGGCGCTCTTGACCTGGGCGGATGCCTTGGGGCTGGTGTAGCTGGCCGCGCGCAGCTCGCCCGGGGCGGGCAGCACGTGGGCGGGCAGGGTGCCCCCGGCGGCCTCGATGCGCGCGCCCATCGCGCTCAGCGGCTCGATGACGCGGCCCATGGGGCGGCTGGAGAGGCTCTCGTCGCCCGTGAGCACCGCATCCACCCCCAGGCCGCAGACCAGGCCCATCAGCAGGCGGGTGGTGGTGCCGGAGTTGCCGCAGTCGAGCTGCAGCTGCCTGCCGCGCACGGGCTGCCCCCCGAAGCCGGTGACCACGGCGTCGATGCCGTTGGCCCCCTGGCTGCGCTCCACCACGGCGCCCAGCTGCTCCACCGCGGCAAGCGACGAGAGCACGTCGTCGCTGGGGAGCAGGTCGCGCAGCTGCGAGGTCCCGCTGGCCAGCGCCGAGAAGAGCACCGCGCGGTGCGAGATGGACTTGTCTGACGGGACGCGGATCGAGCCCTTGAGTGCCATGCTTACCCCCTTGCGCGCCTAGTGGTTGCTCATGCCGAGGTTGCGGAACGAGAAGTCGAAGCCCGCGTTGATGAGCTCGCCGCCCAGGCGGCCCATGTCGCCCTCGTCCGTGAGTATGAGCTCGAGCACGGCGCTGCTCTCGTTGATGTGGTCGATCTCGATGCTCTGGATGTTGCAGCCGGCGTGGCCCGCCATGCCAGTGACCTCGGCGATGATGCCGGGGCGGTCGGTCATGGGGATGCGCACCTGCGTGAGGTTGGCGCTGTCCGGCACCCACTTGGCCGGCAGGCTCTGGCGCAGCTCCGAGCTGCGCTTGAGCTTGCTCGTGAGGGTTTGCGCGTCCTCGTTGCGGATGGAGTCCTCAAACTCGCCCAGGATCTGGCGCATCTCGCTGATGCCGTCTGCCAGGGCATCGCGGTTGTCGAGCGCGATGCCGCACCACAGCCGCGGGCTGCCCGCCGCGATGCGGGTCGTGTCCTTGAAGCCGCCGGCGGCCAGGCGCAGCAGCTCCTTGCGCTCGCCGGCGTGGTTGGCAGCCAGCTCCACCAGCGAGCTTGCCACCATGTGGGGCACGTGGCTCACGATGGCAACGGCCTTGTCGTGGTCCTCGCGGTCAATGGAGATGATGCGCGCGCCCAGGGCGGAGAAGGCCTCGTGCAGCTTGAGGAAGACCTCGTCTTGGGTGGCGTCGCTGGGGCACAAGATCCAGTACGCGCCCTGGAAGAGGTCCGGGCGGGCGCCGTCGAAGCCGTTGACCTCGGAGCCGGCCATGGGGTGGCCCGGCAGGTAGCTGCCCATGTCGGCCAGCTCCTCGCTGGCGACCTGCGTGATGACGGCCTTGGTGGAGGCGGTGTCTGTGATGATGCCGTCGTAGCCGCTTGCCGCCAGGCGCGCGAACCACTCGCGCGCGGCGAAGACGGGGATGGCCAGCACCACGAGCTCCGCAGCGCCGGGGGCGATCCACTCGCACACCACTTGATCCTGGGGTTGGGCAGCTGCGTCGAGCGCGCCGGCGGCCAGAGCGGCGTCGAGCGAAGCCTGCACGGGGTCGACACCCCAGACCTGCACAGAGGGGCAGTTGGCTTTGATGGCGGCGGCCACCGAGCCGCCGATGAGGCCCACGCCCACAACCAGCACCTTCGAGAACGGGAACGTCATGCCTGATCCTCCAGGAAAGAAGAAAGCCCGCTCGCAGCCCGGGCTAGATGCTTCCCAAGCGCAGAGGCAGGCGGCCAAATCCACACAATCTCGATAATTATACGCTAGAATCACCCAGATTGACGCCTAGCTATTGGAGGCAGATGTGAAGAGACTGGTAGCGCTTCTCACCGCGGCGGCGCTGGGCCTGTGCCTGGCCGGATGCGCGCAGGGAGGCTCCCAGGAGGCCCCCTCACAGGGCCAGCAGCAAGGGCAAGAGCAGCAGGAGCCCGAAGAGCAGCCCGCAAGCGCAGACGAGCCCGTCGCAGGCCTGGTAGACGCGCAGACCGGCGCCATCGGCCCCGTGATCCTCTTCGACCCTTACGCCAGCGGCATCCACCACGCCACGCTCACCGTCAAGGGCTACGACCCCATGGAGCTCGAGATCTACTCATCCACCGCGCCGGAGACCTCGGCGCTCTTCTGCAAGCTCGTGCGCCGCGGCTACTACGACGGCGTGCGCATCTCCACGCTCATGCCCGGCCTCTACGCCGGCGTCAGCGCCAGCTCTAAGAGCGGCCAGCAGGTCGTCACCGCCGAATTCGAGGAAGCGGGCTACGGTGACAACCACATCGGCCTCAAGCGCGGCGTGATCGCCATGGGCCGCGCAGACAGCTCTGGGGAAACCCAGGGCCCGCAGATCATCAGGAGCGACGCCTCGGAGCTCTACATCTTCCTCACCAACGCCAGCTACCTCGACGGCACCTACGCCGGCTTTGCCAAGATCACCCAGGGCATGGCCGTCTTCGACCAGATCTGCCAAGACATCCAGAAGGTCTCGCCCCTGGAGGAGGACGGCAGCATCGAGCGCAAGAAGTCCGCCCCGCTCATCAAGAGCATCGAGCTCGAGGACTAGGCGCACCACCCGCACGCACCCCGCTCCCGCAACCGACACGAAGGAGAAGGATTTGAAGAAGCTCGTCACCATCATCGCAAGCGCCGCCCTCGCCGCCTGCCTCTGCATCGGCCTGAGTGCCTGCGGCGGCACCAGCCAGCAGCAGGACGGCACCAGCCAGCAGCAACAGCAGCAGGAAGAGGAGCAGCCCGCCTACATCGACAGCGTCGACGAGGCGGACCCCTACGCCAGCGGCACCCACCACGTCAAGGTCAAGGTCGAGGGCTACAAGGCCTTCGCCATCGCGCTCGACGCAGACTCCGCCCCCATCACCGTGAGCAACTTCTGCGCGCTGGTGGAGGACGGCTTCTACAACGGCCTCACCTTCCACCGCGCCGTCGAGGAGTTCTGCCTGCAGGGCGGCGACCCCAACGGCGACGGCACCGGCGGCAGCGAGCAGGAGATCAAGGGCGAGTTCTCCGGCAATGGCGTGGCAAACAAGCTGGCAGACAGCTTCAAGCGCGGCACCGTGGCCATGGCGCGCAACAGTGTGAGCATGAACTCCGCCACCAGCCAGTTCTTCATCACCTTGGGCGACGTCTACAGCGGCAGCCTCAACGGCCAGTACGCCGCCTTCGGCTCCATCTCCAAGAAGGACATGGCAACCGTCGACAAGATCGTCGCCAGCTGCATCAAGAGCGCCGACCCCTCCAGCGGCATCATCTCCGCCAAGAAGCAGCCCGTGATCAAGAGCATCACCGTCGTCGACTAGGCTCCACCCCCAAGCGCAGCCCAACGGGGCCCGGCTCGCCACTGAGCCGGGCCCCGTACGTTATGCCCATGCGGGTGGCAGCTCGGGGAAGCAGGGGGCCTTGACGCTGCCGGCCCAGGCGTGGACTGTCACCCCCTCCCCAGACTGTCTGAAAAATGGCTGTTTACCTGCTGAAAGTGCTGGAGA
>JBJEHN010000008.1:0-2251 GCA_051876105.1 Coriobacteriales bacterium
CTCCTTCAGCTCTCCTGGCAGGGCAGTATAGTGAAATCATTCAGTAGAATTTTTTTTAAACGATACCTTTCACTCCGCTAGTGGTTATCTGCAAATAGTCGCAAAGAACATCTAATGTATCTGATACAATCGCCGCTGTTATCCGCCAGCGAATAACGTCTGGACCTCTCTCAACAGACACCTGGGGATGCTTGCATCGGGCGCCGTGCGCACTGCGCACGGGAGCTGGCTGCGCGCCGCATGGCGCAGCGCCCGAAGACGTGACGGCGAGAGAGGGATACAAGAAGTGAACATGAACAGACGGGCGTTTCTCAAGGCCGCGGCCGTTGGCTTGACGGCGGCTGGCTTGAGCGCAGGCTCGCCCTTCACGGCGGCGGCGGACGAGTCCCACAAGACCAACGAGCTGGGCAAATGGACGTCCTCCACCTGCCAGGGGTGCACTAGCTTCTGCCCAGTGAAGGTCTACACCCAAAACGGGCGCGTGCTGCGCATCAAGGGCAATCCCAACTGCACGGCCACCGGCGGCAAGATCTGCCCCCGGCCGCACCTGGCCATCCAACAGCTCTACGACCCAGACCGCATCAAGACGCCCATGAAGCGCACCAATCCCAAGAAGGGGCGCGGCGAGGACCCGGGCTTCGTGCCCATCAGCTGGGACGAGGCCCTGGGCACCCTCGCGGACAAGCTCATGGAGCTGCAGGAGTCCAAGGAGACCCACAAGCTCATGATGCTCAAGGGCCGCTCGACCCAGGTTGGCGACGTCCTCAACTCGAAGTTCCCCGTGCTCTTCGGGACGCCCAACTACTACGGGCACTCCACGCTGTGCGCGGAGGTAGAGAAGGCCGCTGCGTACTACACGGAAGGGTACTTCGGCTACCGCGACTACGACCTCGCCAAGACCAAGTGCGTCATCATGTGGTCCACCGACCCCATCGCCTCCAACCGCCAGGTTTCGAGCTGCTGCGCGCGCTGGGGCGACGTGATGGACGGCGCCAAGATCTACGTGGTCGACCCGCGCCTTTCTGTCACCGCGGCCAAGGCGGACAAGTGGCTGCCCATCATCCCCGGCACAGACGGCGCGCTGGCCTGCGCCATGGCGCACGTCATCCTGGTGAAGGGCCTGTGGAACAGGGAGTTCGTGGGCGACTTCAAGCAAGGCATCTGGAACCGCGAGATCTCCATGGACGCCACCGCGCGCGTGAACCTCTTCAGGCCCGGCGAGCTGGTCGACGAGGAGAAGTTCGAGTACAACAACGGCTACGGCCTGGTGCGTTGGTGGAACATCGAGCTCAAGGACGCCACGCCCGAGTGGGCGGAGGGCATCACCGGCATCCCTGCGGCGACCATCGAGGAGGTGGCCACCCAGTTCGGCAAGTACGGGGCCAACTCCATCTCGTGGATGAGCCCGGGTGTCTCAAACCAGCCGCGCGGGGTCTACGGCGCCATGGCGGCCAACGCGCTCAACGGGCTGGTCGGCTCCACTGAGCACGAGGGCGGCACCATGCGCACGGCCTCCATGAGCGCGGGCCATCTGCCCGACCACAACCGCTGGCGCAACTCCAACGCGCGCTCGCAGGCAAAGAAGCCCAAGATCGACGGCCGCGTTGAGAGAGAGTTCCTGGGCGCCCACGGCGGCAAGATCAACGACATGGTCATCACCAACCGCCTGGCAGACGTCCTCAACGGCGAGGTCGAGGACGCGGGCTGGTACGAGACAAAGGTCCTCATCAGCACCTGGTGCAACTTCGCCTACTCCGCCACCGGGGCCCAGCGCTGGGAGAAGGCGCTGGCCAGCGTGCCGTTCTACTGCTGCATCACCACGCATGCCAGCGAGTCGGCCATGTTCGCAGACATCGTGCTGCCAGCCAAGCACCACCTCTTCGAGCGCTGGGGCTGCCAGAAGAACTACCAGGGCCTCTACAGTTACATGAGCGTGCAGCAGCCGGTGATCACGCCGCTGTGGGACACCCTCACCGACGAGACCGAGATCGCTTGGGAGCTGGCCAAGAAGCTCGACGAGCGCGGTTTCCACGACATCTACGCCTACTTCTCGCGCGCGTTCGTCGACCCGGAGACGGGCTGCACACCCACCAGCGCGGCGCAGTTCGCAGAGATCGCGGTCAAGCTGATGACGGCGCCCTTCTGGGACGGCAGCGCAGAGGCCGCCGGCCAGGGCGAGAGCCTCAAGAGCTGGCGCAACTTTGCCTCCAAGGGGGTGTTCAACTCCAACCCCGCCGGCTACAAGAAGCAC
>JBJEHN010000009.1:0-10965 GCA_051876105.1 Coriobacteriales bacterium
TACGTCCGCTTGGTCGAAATGACAGAAGGGGCGCTCGCCGCCGCGGGGGTCGAATTGACGGCTGAGGCCTGAGCTCCATGCTGGTCTAACAGCGCCACAAAGGTGGGTTAGGCGGCGTTTTCTGTCCAGGAATGAGGGTTAGGCGGCGTTTGTAGTTTTACGAACGCCGCCTACCTGGCATTCCTGGACAGAAAACGCCGCCTGCTTGGGGTTTTTGGACAGCGCTGGCCCATGCTGGTGCTCGACCCCAATGAAAAGAGGCGCCGATGCGCCTCTTTTCGCCTGGATGTGTTGGTTGCCCAGTGCCCGCTAGTACCTGTTGTCGAAGATGCGGCGGGTCTTCTTCTCGGAGCGGGGCAGCTCGCCGACCTCGACGGCCTTGGCGTGCGGGGTCATGCCGATCTTGCCCTTGAAGATGCTGGCCAGGTTCTCCTCGATGCGCGGCCACTCGCTCTTGGGGCGGTCGGTCTCGAAGAAGAGCGTGAGGTGGTCGCGGCCGTTGACGTGGTCGATCATCACCTGGTACTCGCTGGAGGCACCGTCTGTGAAGGCGATGACTTCTTCGATCTGGGCGGGGAACATGTTCACGCCGCGGACCTTGACCATGTCGTCCGTGCGGCCGGTGATGATGTCGATGCGGGGGTGCGGGCTGCCGCATTCGCAGGGCTCGGGCACGATGCGCGAGAGGTCGTGCGTGCGGAAGCGGATGAGCGGCGCGCCCTCCTTCTGCAGCGTGGTGATGACGATCTCTCCCGGTTCTCCGTCTGGCACGAGCTCGCCGGTGTTGGGGTCGACGATCTCCAGGTAGATGAAGTCGTTCCAGATGTGCATGGCGCTGTCCGCCTTGCAGTTGATGCCGATGCCGGGGCCGTAGACCTCGGTAAGGCCGTAGATGTCGTAGAGCTCAACGCCCAGCTCGTTGGAGATGCGGCGGCGCATCTTCTCGCCCCAGCGCTCGGAGCCGATGACGCCCTTCTTCAGCTTGATCTTGTCGCGGATGCCGCGCTTCTCGATCTCCTCGGCCAGCAGCAACGCATAGGAGCTGGTGGCGCAGACCACCGTAGAACCGAAGTCCTGCATCATCTGGAGCTGCTTTTCCGTGTTGCCGGGGCCCATGGGGATGGCCATGGCGCCCAGACGCTCCGCACCGGCCTGGAAGCCGATGCCCGCGGTCCACAGGCCATAGCCCGGGGTGATCTGGATGACGTCTTCCCTGGTGATGCCGGCGTACTCGTAGCAGCGCGCGAACATCTTGGCCCAGTCGTCAACGTCCTTTTGGGTGTAGGGGATGACCACAGGGGTGCCCGTGGTGCCAGAGGAAGAGTGGATGCGGATGATCTCGCTCTGCGGGACGGCGGCCAGGCCCATGGGGTAGGCGTCGCGCAGGTCTGCCTTTTCTGTGAAGGGGAGTTTCTCGAAGTCCTCTTGGGACTGGATGGCGTCGATGTCGATGCCTGCGAACTTCTTGGCGTAGAAGCCGTCTGGGATGTCCATCAGGCGCTTGAGTTGCGCCTTGATCATCGCAAACTGCTCCGGTGTCATCTTCATAGGGTGCTCCTATCTCGTTTTCCCTGCCGCCGACGCTTAGCGGCCCAACGTAACGATTATACGCCCCAAACCTGCGCGCGCAGCCAGGCAGGGCGCTTAGATGCTGATGTTGAGCACCAGGGTGGCGATGGCGGCGGCGAGCAGGGCCAGCCCCAGGAGCATGTAGGCGTAGTCCGCGCCGGCGAAGGGGTACTCCTTGAAGCCGCTCTGGCGGTTGCGCAGGTTGAAGCCGCGCACCTCGGCTGCGATGGCTGCGGAGTTGGTCTTGCGCACCGAGCCCACCAGCAGCGGCACGCACAGCGGGATCATCAGGCGCACGCGCTTGACCAGCCCGCCGTCGAACTCAACGCCGCGCGCGGTCTGCGCCTCCATGATGCCACTCATGTCGTTCATGAACACGGGGATGAAGTGCACCGTGGATGTGAAGACGAAGGCGTACTTGTACGGCACATGGCAGATCTTGACCAGGGAGTTTGCGATGTCGTTGAGCTTGGTGACGTAGAACACCAGGAACAGCGGCACGGCGCAGGCCACCAGGCGCAAGATGATGCGCACGGCCGCCAGGATGGAGCCGGTGCCGATGTAGCCCCAGGGCAGCTCAACCAGCTGCGTGCCCTGTGGGGTGGTGAAGAGCGCGATCAGCGCCAGCAGCAGCGAGAACCCCGCCACCGCCTTGGCAAGCCCCAGCGTCTGCCTCATCATGCCGCAGTTGGCCGCCAGCGCAAAGTCGAGCACCAAGATGAGCCCCAGCAGGATGAAGCTCTTGGTCACAAAGCAGGCGAAGATGATCAGCAGGCTGGCCAGCAGCTTTGCCACCGGGTTGAGCCTGTGGAGGAAGCTGTCCCCCGGCACGTATTCCAGAAAGCCCTTCACTGCCGGCCCCCCTTCTGTGCAGCGCACGCCTGCAGGGCGCGCGTGAGCTCCTCGAGCGTGTTGGCGCTGGCGATGGGCGTGCCCGCGAGCTCCGGGTGGCGCTCAACCAGCTCCATGGAGATGGCCACGATCTGCGGAGGCACCAGGTCCGCGCGCTGCAGCACCTGTGGGTCGCGCAGCAGCTCGAAGGTGGGGCCCTGGGCCACCAGCTCGCCGCGCGTCATCACCACGATGCGCTGCGCGTAATCGGCCACGACCTCCATGTCGTGGCAGACCATGACGATGGTCTTTCCCTCGCGGTGTAGGCGGGCGATGATCTCCATCACCTTCTGGCACTCGCGGAAGTCCAGGCCCGTGGTGGGCTCGTCGAGCACGATCACGGGCGGCTCCATGACGATGATGGAGGCCAGCGCCAGCAGCTGGCGCGTGCCGCGGTTGAGCAGGTAGGGCTCGGCGTCTGGGTCGAAGCCGAACTCCGCGATGATGGCGTTCACGCGGGCGCGGGCCTCGTCTGTGAGCGCGCCCTGCGCCTTGAAGCCGAACTCCAGCTCCTCGCGCACGGTGTTGCAGCAGATCTGGCGGTCGGGGTTCTGGAAGAGGAAGCCCACGCGGCGCGCCAGCTCGCTGGTCTTGAGCTGCGTGGTGGGCACGCCGTCGATGAGGACCTGGCCGGCGGTGGGCTTGAGCAGGCCGTTGATGAGGCGCATGGTGGTCGACTTGCCGGCGCCGTTGGTGCCCACAAAGGCCACGAACTCGCCGTCCTCGATGCTCAGGCAGAGGTCCTTGAGGATGGGTGTCTCTGCCACATACGCTGCGTTTACGTGATCGAAGGCGATCATGCCAGCACCTCCTCGCATGCGGCCACGGCGTCTGCCACGTTGCGGCAGGCCGGCCCGCTGTAGAGCCCCAGCTTCCTCAGGTTGTGCGAGAGGCTGGTGGAGCGCGGGCAGTTGATGCCCTCTGCCAGCAGCTCGTCTGCGTGCTCGAGCACCTGGCTCGGCGCCGCGTCGAAGAGGATCTGGCCCTCCTTCACGATGATCAGACGGTCCGCGAACTGGCTGAGCAGGGCGATCTTCTGCTCGACCACGATGACGGTGGTGCCGTGTTCACGCGCGTAGCGCTGCAGCAGCTCGAAGACCGCCTGCGAGCTGGCCGGGTCGAGCTCGGCGGTGGGCTCGTCGAGCACCAGCACCCGCGGCCTCAGCGCCAGGATGGAGGCCACGGCCACCTTCTGCTTCTGGCCGCCGGAGAGGCTGGCGATGTTGCGGTCGCGCAGGTCCTCGATGCCCATGGCGCGCAGGGCCTCCTCCATGCGGGGGAGCACCTCCTCGCGCGGGATGCCGAAGTTCTCCAGCCCGTAGAGCAGCTCGTCTTCCACCACGCTCGAGACCATCTGGCTGTCGATGTCCTGGCAGACGCTGCCCACCAGGCGCGAGATGTCCGTGAGGCTGGTGTCTACGGTGTCTTGCCCGTCGATGAGCACGGCACCGTAGAAGTCGCCGGGGTAGCAGTGGGGGATGATGCCGTTGAAGGCGTAGGTGAGGGTTGACTTGCCGCTGCCCGCGGCGCCGGTGATGCCCACGAACTGCCCATCGGGGATGGTCAGGTTGATGTTGCGGACCGTGGGCTCGGAGCTCTCCTTGTAAGTGAAGCTCAAGTCCTTGATCTGGATCATGGTGTGCTCCCGTTGTTCAGACGGCGCGGGCCCCGCGTTGCGCGCAAGGGCGGCAATGCGGGGCCGGGCGCCTGAGCTTGCCAGCGTGCGCTAGGCGCGCTTGAGCGCCTTCTTGAGGATGGGGGTGAGGATGGCGGCGCAGACAGCGTTCATGGCGCCGGTGCCGAAGACCATGGGCACGTACATGAGCAGGACCTCGGCCACGCCCAGGCCGTTGATGCCGCAGCCCACGATGAGGGCGAAGGTGTAGCCGCTCACCAGCGTGGAGAGGAAGGTGATGACGGCGGGGAAGGCCACACTCTGGACGGCGAAGTTCTCGCGGGCGACCTTGGCCAGGCCCAGCACCAGCAGGCCGCAGACCAGGGCGCCGAGGGTCTCGGACGCGATGTTGACCAGCGGTGTTGCGTTGAGCATGGGGATCTGGGAGATGAGGCCGGTGATGAGGCCGATGAGCACGGCCTGGAAGACCTTGGGGCGCACGAGGATGATGGCCAGGCAGTACATGGCGATCATAAAGTTGGGCTTCATGCCCGCAAAGGTGAGGAAGCTGGATACGGTCAGCTTGAGGACGGCGCCTGCTGCCAGCAGCACGGCCACCAGGATCAGGTCCTGGGTGGAGAAGCCCTGCTTCTCCTGGGTGGAAACAACTCGTTTCTCTGCCATTTTCATGGCTCCTTTCACTCTGGGCTTTTGCGTCCCTTACGCAATCCTGCCCGCCGTTATATGGAGCAGCGCTGCTTTTGGCCTGCAGCGCGGGTTCCCTATGGAATTGACGCAGAGTCTAAGCCCGCTTCCCGCTGCCGCGCAAGGGGTAATTTGGATTTTTTATGGAGCCCCCCTCGGTGAAAGGCGCGGCGATTTTTTTGAAATCGGGGCTTGTTTTTGCTCGCAGGCCGAAACATAATCCGTTCTGTTACCTCCGCAAAAGGGACGGAGAGTAGTTGAGAAAGGAATAGCATCATGAAGAAGCTCAACCTCAGGAAGGTTGGTGTTGCTGTTTTCGCAAGCGCCACCGCACTCGCACTCGCTGCCAGCCTCGCAGGCTGCGGCGGCAACCAATCCTCCACCGAACAGAAGAACGAGGCAACCGCCACCTACAAGGTGGGCATCTGCAACTACATGGACCATGCCTCCCTCAACCAGATCGCCGAGAGCCTCGAGGCCCAGCTCGACGCCCTGGGCGAGCAGAACAACATCGACTTCGAGGTCGACTACCAAAACGGCAACGCAGACGACTCGATCATCTCCCAGATCATCTCGGACTTCCAGGCTGACGGCGTAGACGCCATGGTCGGCATCGCCACGCCGGTTGCTATGAGCATGCAGGCCGCCACCGAGGACAGCGGCACCCCCGTCATCTTCTCTGCCGTGAGCGACCCCGTCGCCAGCGGCGTTGTCGACTCCATGGAGAACCCCGGCGCCAACCTCACCGGCACCTCCGACTACCTCAACACCTCTGCCATCATCGACCTCATGCTCGCCCAGAACCCCCAGATGAAGACCCTGGGTCTGCTGTACGACGCCGGCCAGGACTCTTCCACCACCGCCATCAAGGAGGCAAAGGCCTACGCGGCCGAGAAGGGCCTGAAGATCGCTGAGCGCACCGGCACCACGGTCGACGAGCTGCAGCAGGCAGCCCAGCAGCTGGTCAACGACGGCGCCGAGGCCGTTTTCACCCCCACCGACAACACCGTGCAGAACGCCGAGTCCGCCATCTACGAGACCTTCATCGAGGCCGGCGTCCCCCACTACGGCGGCGCTGACTCCTTCGCCCTCAACGGCGCTTTCGCTGGCTACGGCGTCGACTACGCCAACCTGGGCGTCGAGACCGCCAACATGGTCTACGACGTGCTCGTGAACGGCGCTGACCCCGCCAGCACCCCGGTCCAGACCTTCGAGAACGGCATCTGCACCATCAACACCGAGACCTGCGAGGCCCTGGGCTTCGACCTCGAGCAGATCAAGGCCGCCTTCAAGGACCTGTGCACCCAGATCAAGGAAGTCATCACCGCAGACGAGTTCTCCGAGCAGTAAGCCAGCGCGCAACGCCAGCGGGGCGGGCCCAGCAGCCCGCCCCGCTTTGGGCGTATGGGGCTGGAGCTGCCCCCATCTGAACGCAGGCGCGCCTGGCGGTGCTCTGCTCAGACGGGGAAGGACGGCTCTGGGCCCAGCCCGGGGATACCGGGATCTACGTATCGATTGGAGGACGCCATGCTTCTCTCGCTGCTGGGGCCCTTGCAGACGGCGCTCGAGCTGGGCCTCATCGCCTCGCTCACGGTGCTCGCCCTCTTCCTGAGCTACTCCATGCTCAACGTCTGCGACCTCTCGACAGACGGCTGCTTCACCCTGGGCGCGGCCACCGCCGCCGTCTTCGTGCTGGCCGGCCACCCGCTGCTCTCGATACCGGCGGCCATGTGCGCCGGCATGCTGAGCGGCCTGGTCACGGCCTTCCTCCAGACCAAGATGGGTGTGGACAGCCTGCTGGCGGGCATCATCGTCAACACGGGCCTGTACTCGGTGAACATCGGCGTCATGGGCAACGCCAGCCTGCTCAACCTCAACAAGAAGACCACCGTCTTCACCATGATGGCAGACGCGCTCAAGGGCACGCCGCTGGCCGCGTTCTCCGACCTCATCGTGATTCTCATCTTCGTGGGCCTGGCCGTGCTGCTGCTGAGCCTCTTCCTGCGCACCAAACTGGGCCTGGCCATCCGCGCCACGGGCAACAACCCGGACATGGTCAAGTCGTCATCCATCAACCCGGTGATGACCATCATCATCGGCCTGGTGCTGGCCAACGCGCTCACTGGGCTTTCCGGCTGCCTGCTGGCGGAGTACCAGAAGAGCGTCAACATCCAGATCGGCACGGGCATGGTGACCATCGCGCTGGCCTCGCTGCTCATCGGCGAGGGCTTCTTCAAGCGCGGCAAGATCCCCGTGCGCGCGGGCGGCGCGGTGCTGGGCAGCTTCATCTTCCGCGTGGTGTACACCATCGCGCTGCGCTTCAACATGCCGGCCTTCATGCTCAAGCTGGTGTCCTCTGTGATCGTGGTCATCGCCATCAGCGGGCCCTACATCAAGAGCCGCTACCCGGAGTTCCACAAGAAGCGCATGCGCCGCAGGCAGCGCAGGCAGGGCGAGGAGAGCAAGGAGGCCGCCAATGCTTAGGCTCGAGCACATCTCCAAGATCTTCAACCCCGGCACTACAGATGCCAAGCTGGCGCTCGACGACCTGAGCCTGCACGTGCTGCCGGGCGACTTCGTCACCATCATCGGCTCGAACGGCGCGGGCAAGTCGACCATGTTCAACGCCATGAGCGGCAGCTGGGTGGTGGACGAGGGCGCTGTGATCCTGGGCGGCGAGGACATCACCTTCGAAAGCGAGCACAAGCGCGCCCGGAGCATCGGGCGGCTGTTCCAGGACCCTATGAGGGGCAGCGCGCCGGGCATGAGCATCCTGGAGAACATGGCGCTTGCCGCGGGCAGGGGAGGCTGGTTCTCCGCCATCTCGCGCAAAGACAAGGAGGCCTACCGCGAGAGGCTGAGCCTGCTCGACATGGGGCTTGAGGACCGCCTTGACCAGCCGGTTGGCCTGCTTTCTGGCGGGCAGCGCCAGGCGCTCACCCTGCTCATGGCCACCTACAACGCGCCCAAGCTGCTGCTGCTCGACGAGCACACCGCAGCGCTCGACCCGGCCACGGCCGAGAAGGTACTGGGGCTCACGCGGCAGATCGTGGAGGAGAACCAGCTCACCTGCCTGATGGTGACGCACAACATGCAAGACGCGCTGGACATGGGCAACCGCACCATCATGATGGACAGCGGGCGCATTATCTACGACGTGCGCGGAGAGGAGCGCAGCCGCCTGACCGTGGCCGACCTGCTGCGCAAGTTCAAGGAGAACGCGGGAGCCGCCCTCGACAACGACCGCATGCTGCTCTCGTAGGCGCGGCTGCATTGCGCGGCGCTCGTGCGCTTGAACGGGCAAGGGCGGCTTTGTATGCTCTTGCCTGGAAGCGACGACGGGAAGGGGAGGCCGCATGCCCTCACAGCTCAGCTGCACGACCTGCATGTTCTACTTGGCTGCCACGCGCAGCTGCCAGGCGACGGGTGCCTACGTGCCCAAGCTGCCCGCTGACCACTGGCGCAGCTGCCCGCGTTTTGCGCTCAGCCGCGAGCACGACACCGTGGCCAACCGCCGCATCGTGGCCCGCCGCGACGTGATCAACGCCGCCCGCGCCGCTAACGCGGCAGAGGAGCAACAGCTCCGCGAGCAAGAGGCCGCCGCGGGTGCCGCTGCTGGCTCGTCTGCTGGCGCCTCTGGCCGCGCGCCACTCAAGGCCGACGGCGTGCGCCCCCGCGCCCGCACGCTTAAGCAGGGCGGCAAGACGGCGGGCAAGGTGCGCTCCGAGCAGGCGGCGCTCGTCATGATCGACATGCAGATGGGCTTCATCAGCGAGGACTCCAGCCTGTGCATTGCCGGCGCTGCGGCGAGTGTGGAGCCCTGCGCGCGCTGCCTGGAGACCGCGCGCCGGCTGGGCATGCGGGTGGTTCACGTGCGCCGCGAGTACGCCGCAGACGGCAGCGATGTCGAGGCCCCGCGCTACGCGGCCTGGCTGGCCGGCGGCAAGCCGCTCTCAAGCGAGCAGCCCGCGAGCCTGCGCTGCCCGCGCGTGCTCGACCCGCTGCTGGGCGAGAAGGTGATCGTCAAGCCACGCTACTCCGCCTTCTTCGGCACAGAGCTCCACCAGCACCTGCAAGACGCCGGCATCCGCACGCTCGTCCTCACTGGTACCACCACGCCCAACTGCGTGCGCTCGACCGCCTACGACGCCTTGAGCCTGGGCTACAACGTGGCCGTCATCGAAGACGCCACCTCATCGCGCAGCCCCAAGGTGCAGGCCGCCAACCTGCGCGACATGGCGGTGGCGGGTGTGCAGCTGCTCAGCTCGCAGCGCTTCGAGAACACGGGCCTCAGCCGCCTGGAAGACACCGAGGCACTCGTCCGCCTCAAGCGCCAGCAGGGCAGCTAGCGCAGCGCCGGGCGGTGCCGGGCAGCGCCGGGCAGCGCCGGGCAGCAGCGGACGGCGCTGGGCGCCGCTGTTCTGGCAAGCACGCGGCCTTATCGCGCAGCGGGGCCGGCTGCCCGTGTGCCGCGCGGGCCGCGATAGCAGCAGCGGAGAGTGGGCGTTGCCAGGAATCTGGCGTTTTGTGGTCAAAATGGCCACTTTGTGTCTCTTGAGTTGTTTCATTTGGGTATGCATCACCCGAAAACGGGGTTGATGTGCTCCTGAAGGGGCACACGATGGCGTGTTTTTGCCGGATGCGAGGCTCAAAGGCGGCTTGCGGGGCGTTGCACAGGGGGTCGCGAGGCGCACAATGTCGCGTTTTTTGCCACAAAACCCGAAATGCCTGGCGAAAGGGGCGCCATTGTGATTCCGAGCTCCAGGCAAGGAGCCGGATCGGCAGCAGCTAGCGGGTGCGGGCGTAGTCGACGAGGGCGCCTAGCGCTGCGGCCACCAGGGTGGGCAGCAACCAGGCAAAGCCCAGGTTGCCCAGCGGTAGCAGGTCCACGAAGGCGAGGGCCTCGACCCCAAAGCTGCCGGCGAGCACGGAGCACAGGCTCACGAGCAGCGCCGCCAGCGCGCCCAGCTGCCTGCCGTGCTCCATTCCAGGCACGCGGGCCCTGGATGCGGCGGTGAGCGTGTAAAATGTAATACGGTATTACAGATTGGAGGAGCTATGGGGAGTGGCGTGTTGACAGCGCGCGTTGAGAGCGAAACCAAGGCAGCGGCGGCCCGCGCGCTCGAGCAGATGGGCGTGACGGCGTCGTTTGCCATCCAGGCGCTTTGGGAGTACCTGGAGCGCAACGAGGGCAGGCCAGCGCAGCTGCACCGGGCGATGAGTCTGCTGCGGGGCGAGGAGCCGGGTGCTGCTGCGGGGGAGCGCATCGCCGCCCTGCAGCAGGCGCAGCTCAGCGCCGCGCGGCTCGGCGCCCTGTATGGCATAGAGGATCCTGTGCCCTGCCCGCATGATGACGAAGCACTGGCTCGGGCAAAGGAGGAGGACTGCGCTGCACGCTTCCTGGAGGGCCGTTCATGACGCGCATGATGCTCGACACCAACATCTGGCTGGACTACTTCATCCCCGAGCGCCGGGGGCACGCACAGGCGCTCCAGCTCATTCACCGCTGTATCCGCGGGGGTGTTGGGCTTCTCACCGCGGTGGGCGTGCTCAAGGACCTCAACTGCCTGCTGCAGCTCGATCAGAAGAGCTGGCTGCGCGCGCAGGGCGTCGAGGTGGGCGAGCAAGAGGCGCTCATCGCCAAGGAGGAGGCCCTGGCGTGTACGCAGCTGGTGCTGGACAACTGCACCCTCGTGTGCGGCAGCGCGAACGACGCGCGCATGGCCCTCAAGCTCAACAGCGTGCACCCTGATTTCGAGGACAACCTCGTGGTGGTCGCCGCACTCAATGCCAAGGCGGACATGCTCGTCAGCAACGACGAGGCGCTCGTGCGTCATTGCGCTGCGCCGGCATTGAGCTGCGCAGATGCGCTTTCCTGGCTGGAAGCCCGCATTGGCTAGGGCGAGTGCGGGTTGCTCGGGCGCTCGCCGCTGCGGCGCAAAAAACTTGAAATAAAGTATTGCCTTTTCTGCTGAGGGCTGTAATATATCTTCTTGCGTGTTACGCGCTCCACAAATTGCGGGATGGAGCAGTCTGGTAGCTCGCCGGGCTCATAACCCGGAGGTCGTCGGTTCAAATCCGGCTCCCGCGACCAAATTCTCAGCCACCCACTCGGGTGGCTTTTTTTGGCTCTTCGGTGGTTTCTGTGGAAGAGATCCCGGCATAGGCCCAGCTCAGCTGTGTAG
>JBJEHN010000010.1:0-43186 GCA_051876105.1 Coriobacteriales bacterium
GTACTCTACACCCCCGCCGCCCCGCGGTCAACCGGTTTGCCGCATGCAGAAGCAGGGGCCCCGCAAGTGCGGGGCCCGCGCGCGCATCTAATAGGGCTGGTAGTCCTTGCCCACTACTACGAGTATGTCTCCCTCGAAGCTGTAGCGGGCGGCGCTGCGCACAGCCCTTCCCTGCCCCAGGTCCGAGACGAGCAGCTCTGCCATGGGGCGGTCTGCGTCGTAGGTGTAGACCACGAGCGTTTCCTCGTAGACAAAGGAGGCGGCGTTGCCCGTGCTCTCCAGGCCCCAGCCCTTCTTCTTCAGGTGCTCGGCGCAGTCGCTTGCGATGCCGGAGACGCCCACGCCGTTCCAGATCGTGACTTTTGCGTTGCTGCGAATGGCGGCGCTCTTGCTGATCTCTGCCTGGCCGGCAACGGGGTCAAGACCCTCGCTCACGCGCTTGGTCATCGTTGCCCAGCCGGCGGCCGCGCTCTGCACATAGCCCTCTGCAGTCGGGTCGTCCTCGAGCGGCATGGACTCGTTGAAGATGTCTTTATCCACATCTGTGCCGTGCATGCTGGTGAC
The DNA here is from genome assembly GCA_051876105.1 of Coriobacteriales bacterium. Lineage (GTDB taxonomy): Bacteria > Actinomycetota > Coriobacteriia > Coriobacteriales > QAMH01 > W2P13-069. The sequence continues at coordinate 565 of JBJEHN010000010.1, forward strand.
AAGCGCGCTCAGCTCCTTGGTGCTGAGGTCCGTTGCAAGGTACTTGTTGAGCAGGGCGAGCTCGTCTGGCAGCTGCTCGCTTGCTGTGCCCAGCAACCTCTTCATAACGGCCGCAGCAGCCTGTTCCTTGGAAAGCGAGCTGTCGAGCTCGATCTTGGCCAGGTAGTCGGCCAAACCGCCCTTGGTGAGCTCCAGGTAATGGGAAAGCGACACACCAGTGACGTCGGTGCACACCTGGATGAAGGTCTCGTCCTCTTCCATCGCATATGCCTCGGAAAGCGAGCGGTAGCCGTAGCCGGCCACGTACACCCTGAGCTCAGGGGGGATCCACAGGAAGGTGAGCTTGAGGTTGCTGGGGTCGATGGAGAAGAGGGCGCAGTTCTCCAGGCCCGTCTCATCCCTGCCATCTCCCGCGTAGCTGTTGACGACGAGAAGGTTCCAAACGACCTCGTCTTCCTCTGGCTCGACGAGAATCTTGTCTATGCCTGCGGAAAGCTCCGGTTTGAGGGCGTTTTGCATCGACTGGCGGTACACCACCACTCCAACGCCGATGGCAAGCGCCAGCGCCAAGACCACCCCGAGCACGATGAAGAGCATGCGGGGCTTGCGGCCCTGCGGGTCTGGCGAGAACAGTGAGCTGCCCATCTGCTTGCTGGCCTCGCGCGCGCTGCGCCCCGAGGCCCCGCGTGAGCTGCCCCCGTTGACGTTGATCCTGGCGCTGCCGCTGAGCTTGATGCGGCTGCTGCCCACCCCGCTCAAGTCGAGGCCGTTGTTGTTGCGCTTGTTGAAAGCCATAGCCAGGCTGCTCCTTGTGCGTCTAGCGGCGCTCGATATCTGCGCCCAGTGCGCGGAGCTTGCCGACGTAGTCCTCGTAGCCGCGGTCGATGTGGTAGATCTTGTCGACCCGTGTCTCGCCGTCTGCGACCAGGGCCGCGATGACGAGGGCAGCGCCGCCGCGCAGGTCGGTGGAGCTCACCGGTGCAGCAGAGAAGCCCTTCACGCCCGTGATGAGGGCGTGGTGGCCGTCGATGCGGATGTCTGCACCCATGCGGCTGAGCTCGGAGGCGAACATGAAGCGGTTCTCGAACACGTTCTCCGTGACGATCGAGGTGCCCTGGGCCACGGCGTCGAGCACCATGAACTGGGCCTGCAAGTCTGTGGGAAAGCCCGGGTGCGGCAGGGTCTGGATGTCTGCCGGAGCAAGCGCGCCGCTGCGCGAAACGCTCACCCAGTCCTCGCCGGTCTCCACCGTACAGCCCATGTCAGCCAGCTTGCGCAGCGCGAGCGCCAAGTGCTCGGGGCTGACGCCGTGCACGGTGACAGGGCCTCCGGCGAGCGCGCCGGCCACTAGGAAGGTGCCGGCCTCGATGCGGTCTCCTACAGTGCGGTGACGGGTGCCGTGCATGGAGTCCACGCCGTTTATCACGATGACAGGGGTGCCAGCGCCGCTGACGTTGCCGCCCATGGAGTTGACGAAGGAGGCGAGGTCCTCGATCTCTGGCTCACAGGCCGCATTGCGGATGATGGTGGTGCCCTGCGCCATGGAAGAGGCGAGCATAAGGTTCTCTGTGGCACCCACGCTGGGGAAGTCGAGGACGACCTCCGCACCGTGCAGGCCGTTGGGAGTGGTGGCCTCGATGAAGCCGTGGTCCGTGGCGAAGACCACGCCGAGGGCCTCGAGGCTGGTGATGTGCATGTCGAGCTTGCGGGCCCCGATCTGGCAGCCGCCGGGCATGGCCACGCGGGCCTTGCCAAAGCGCGCGATCAAGGGGCCGAGGATGCTGATGGAGGCCCTCATCTTGGCGACGAGCTCGTAGGGGGTCTCCCAGCGGTCGACGGCAGCAGTGTCTATATGGAGGGTATGGGGCTCCGCGGGGTCTTCTTCCACGCTGGCGCCCAGCACGCGCAGGACCTCGACCATAACCCCTACGTCGGAAATGCACGGCACGTTGTCAAGCGTGACCTCTCCTGCTGCCATGACGGAGGCGGCCATGAGCTTGAGAGCCGAGTTCTTCGCACCGCCTATCCTCACGTCGCCGCGGATCTCATTGCCCCCGCGGACGACGATTACCTGAGACTCGTTCATTCGGTTCCTCTCTTCATATGCATCCAAGAAAGTTTAGCAGCGATTCATGGAGGAGGTTTGGAGCGCACAAAAAAGCGAGGCGACCCGTGAGAGTCGCCTCGCTCGCTGTTTCACGCAAAAGCGCGGTTAGTGGGCCTTGCTGGGGGCCTGAGACTTGAGAAGCTCGAACCACGTCATCTCTGCCTTGGCAAAGGCGTAGTCGTCGTCTTCAGGCTTCAGAGCCTCAAGAGAGTGCTCCAGCTTGGCTAGCTTCGCGCCGACCTCGTTGACGTCGATGTCGGCCACAGCCATTGCGCGGTCAGCCAGGATGATCACCCTTTCGGATTCGACCTGTGCATAGCCGCCTGCAACCACGAACTTAGTCGGCTCCTTCTCGCCATCGACCGTAACGCGGGCAGAGCCAGCGTTGAGGGTGGTGACGACAGGCTCATGCATGGGCAGGATGCCCATCTCGCCTTCCGCAGCGGGAAGGACGATGAAGCTTGCCTCGCAGGAGAAAACCTTGCGCTCGGGCGTGACTATCTCGCATTGCAGAGTTGCCATTTAACCAAGCCTTTCCTTAAGCGAGTTCCTTGGCTGCCTCGAGGACCTCCTCGATAGCGCCCTTGTTCTGGAAGGCCTGCTCGGGAACCTCGTCCAGCTCGCCGTCGAGGATCATCTTGAAGGAGCGGATGGTGTCCTCGGTCTTCACGTACTTGCCGGGAAGGCCGGTGAACTGGGTAGCCACATGGAAGGGCTGGCCCAGGAACTTCTGCACCTTGCGGGCGCGGGACACGGTGAGCTTCTGCTCCTCGGAGAGCTCGTCCATACCGAGAATGGCGATGATGTCCTGCAGGTCGTTGTAAGCCTGGAGGATCTCCTGCACGCCGGTTGCCACGACGTAGTGCTCCTCACCGACGATGGAGGGGTCGAGGGCGCGGCTGGTGGAGGCCAGCGGGTCCACGGCCGGGTAGATGCCCAGCTCGGCGATGGAGCGGCTCAGAACAGTGGTTGCATCCAGGTGGATGAACGCGGTTGCAGGAGCCGGGTCGGTCAGGTCGTCTGCAGGGACGTAGACGGCCTGGACGGAGGTGATGGAGCCCTTGGTGGTGGAGGTGATGCGCTCCTGGAGGTCGCCCATCTCGGTGGCGAGGGTGGGCTGGTAACCAACGGCGGAGGGCATACGGCCGAGAAGTGCGGACACCTCGGAGCCAGCCTGGGTGAAGCGGAAGATGTTGTCGATGAACAGCAGAACGTCCTGACCCTGGTCACGGAAGTACTCTGCTGCGGTCAGGCCGGCCAGGCCGACGCGCAGACGTGCTCCGGGAGGCTCGTTCATCTGGCCGTAGACCATGCAGGTCTTGTTGATAACGCCAGACTCGTTCATCTCGAGGTAGAGGTCCGTACCCTCACGGGTGCGCTCGCCGACGCCGGTGAACACGGAGGTGCCGCCGTGCTCCTGGGCCAGGTTGTTGATGAGCTCCATGATGAGAACGGTCTTGCCAACGCCTGCACCGCCGAAGAGGCCGGTCTTGCCGCCCAGGATGTAGGGCTCGATCAGGTCGATGACCTTGATGCCGGTCTCGAAGGTCTCGGTGGAGGTGGTCAGCTCATCGAAGGAGGGGGCTGCGTGGTGGATGGGGTACCAGTCAGTCACCTCGGGCATGGGCTTGTGGTCAACGGGCTCGCCGATGACGTTCCAGATGCGGCCGAGGGTCTCGGGACCGACGGGCATCTTGATGGGGCTGCCGGTGTCGACAACCTCAAGTCCGCGCTGGAGGCCGTCGGTGGAGCTCATAGCAACCGTACGGACCATGTTGCCCTCGAGGTGGGTCTGCACCTCGAGAACGGTCTTCACATGACCCATAGGCGTATCAGCCTCGACCGTCAGCGCGTTGTAGATCGCAGGGATGGCGTCTGCCGCGAACTCGCAGTCCACGACAGCACCAACGATGCGAACGATGCGTCCAACGTTCATGTTAGTGTCCTTCTCACTCATTACTAATCCTCCAGGGCCGCTGCACCGCCGACGATCTCGGTGATCTCGGTGGTGATGGCGCTCTGGCGGATACGGTTGTACAGCAGGTCGAGCGATGCAATCATCGTTGTGGCGTTGTCCGTAGCGGACTTCATAGCCTTGCGACGAGCGCCCTGCTCGGCGGCCGCGGAGTCGATGAGCGCATGGTAGATCATGGTCTCGACGTAGGCCGGGAGCAGGCTGTCAAGCACACCTTCGGCGGAGGGCTCGAAGTCGGGCGATGCCTTGACCTCGTGGCCGTCTTCCTCGGATGCGCCGGCGGAGAAGACGTCTGTCTGGATAGGCAGGACGACCTCCTCGCGCAGATCCTGGTCAGCAGCGTTGCGTGCATGGTTGTAGAACAGCTTGACCTCGTCCACCTTGCCGTTCTCGAAGGCGGTGCGGGCGAAGGTCGCGATCTCGCGGGCCTGGTCGATGGTGGGGTCTGCAGAGAGGTCCCTGTAGACCTTGACCGGCTCCACGCCGCGGTAGGAGAAGTAGCCGATGCCCTTCTTGCCGCAGACGATGCACTGGGTGGCGATGCCGTTGGCCTTGTTCTCGGCCATGTAGCGCTCGGCATCGCGCAGGACGTTGCTGTTGAAACCGCCTGCCAGGCCGCGGTCGGAGACGACGATCACGGCAAGACAGTTCTTCTTTGCATCATGCTCGCTCAGCAGAGGATGATCGATGCTGCCAGACTGACTAGCCAAGCTGGCGAGGACCTTTGCCATCGCCTCGGAATAAGGCGTGGACTCCTCGATGCGCATAGAAGCATGGCGGATCTTGGCAGAGGCAACCATCTCCATGGTGTGCGTGATCTGCTTGGTGCTCTGCACCGAGCTGATACGCTTCTTGATATCGCGGAGATTGGCCATTCTCTATCCCCTACCCCTCAACTGCGAACGTGGCTGCGAACGCAGCGATCGCTTCCTTGACTGCTTCCTTCAGCTCGTCGGTGAGCTTGCCCTGGGCAACGATCTCTGCCAGAAGCTGAGACTTGTTGGCGTGCATGTACTCGACCAGCTCCTCGCGGAAGCGGACGACCTCGGACACCGGGATGGCGTCCAGGAAGCCCATGTTGCCAGCGCAGATGGAGACAACCTGGTCCTCGACGTTCATAGCTGCATAGCGGCCCTGCTTGAGGAGCTCGGTCATGCGAGCGCCGCGGTCAAGCTGCTGCTGGGTGGCCTTGTCCATGTCGGAGCCGAAGGCGGTGAACGCCTGAAGCTCGCGATAGGAGGCCAGGTCCAGGCGCAGGGTGCCTGCGACGGACTTCATGGCCTTGATCTGGGCGGAACCACCGACGCGGGACACGGAGATGCCCACGTTGACAGCGGGACGCTGGCCCTGCAGGAACAGGTCGCTCTGCAGGAAGATCTGGCCGTCGGTGATGGAGATGACGTTGGTGGGGATGTACGCGGAGACGTCGCCGCCCTGGGTCTCGATGATGGGAAGGGCGGTCAGGGAACCTGCGCCGTTCTTGTCGGAGAGCTTGACAGCGCGCTCCAGCAGGCGGGAATGCAGGTAGAAGACGTCGCCAGGGTAGGCCTCGCGTCCCGGCGGGCGACGCAGGGTCAGAGACATCTGGCGATAGGCCACAGCCTGCTTGGAGAGGTCGTCGTAGACGCACAGGACGTGGCGTCCGGGGTTGTCCTCGGAAGCGGGCTTGCCGTCCTCGCCGTTGTACATGAAGAACTCGCCCATTGCAGCGCCGGCCATGGGGGCGATGTATTGCAGCGGTGCGGAGTCGGAAGCGGATGCCACGACGACGATGGTGTAGTCGAGGGCGCCGTGCTTCTCCAGGGCCTCCACGACGGTGGCGACGGTGGATGCCTTCTGGCCGATGGCGACGTAGACGCAAACCATGTTCTTGCCGCGCTGGTTGATGATGGTGTCAACGCCGATGGCGGTCTTGCCGGTCTGGCGGTCGCCGATGATGAGCTCGCGCTGGCCGCGTCCGATGGGGATCATCGCGTCGATGGCGATGAGGCCGGTCTGGACGGGCTCATGGACGGGCTTGCGCTCCATAACGCCAGGGGCGCGGAACTCGACGGGGCGGTAGCCCTCGGCCTCGATGGGGCCCTTGCCGTCCAAAGGCATGCCAAGGGGGTTGACGACGCGACCGAGGAAGCCCTTGCCAGAGGGGATCTCCACGATGCGGCCCGTGGTGTGGACCTTGTCGTTCTCCTTGATGGTGGTGACGTCGCCCAAGAGAACGGCGCCAACCTCGTCTTCCTCAAGGTTCTGGGCGAGGCCGTAGACAGTCTTTCCCTCGGAAGAGACAAACTCCAACAGCTCGCCTGCCATGGCACCCTTGAGGCCGTCAACGCGGGCGATACCGTCACCAACCTGGATGACAGTGCCAACCTCGCGGGACTCAACGCTGGTCTTGAGATCGTCGAGCTGCTTGCGCAGGACCTCGTCGATAGCGCTAGCGGTGATTTCCGCCATTTACCTTTCACCTCCGGTCTTTACAGACGAGAGTGCAACACGTACCTGCTCGAGCAGCGTGGAGACGCTGGCATCGATGCGCTTTCCGCGCGCACCCAAAACGATACCGCCGACGATGGAGGGGTCGATGTGCTCGCGCAGCATCACGTCCTTGCCAAACTGGGCGGCGTACTTACTCTTGATGGCCTCACGCATCGCGTCGTCGAGCTCGACAACAGTGGTGACATCCAGGATGACCATGTTGAGAGCGTCTTCTGCGAGGAGCTCGTACTCAGAGATGAAGCGATGCAGCAAGCTCATCTCGTGGCGTTCGGCCATAACCGTCAGGGTCTTGACGACTGCGTCGTCAAAGCCCTTGAGGACTCCCTCGAGCACAGCGGCATAGGCGCTGGCGGGAAGGGACTCGTCATTGAGGGCCTCCCTGAGCTGGGGGTAGCGGAGGTAAGCCTCCTGCACCTCCTTGAGCTGACCGGCGACTTCGAGGATGTTGCCCTGGGCCTTGGCGGCCTCGACAAGCACCTGCGCGTAAGTCGTGATCTCTCGCTTGATGAGCGTGCGGTCCTTAGGCATCGAGGTTACCTGCCTTAGCGACGCTGGCCTCGATCAGCTTGCGATGGTCATCGCTGGTGAAGTCCTCGCCGATGACCTTGGCCATGGTGGCGACGGTCAGGTCGGCGACGCTGGACTGCAGCTCGGCGATGGCGGCCTTCTTCTCGGCCTCGATGGCCTTGCGGGCCTTGGCGATGATCTCGTCAGCCTCTGCCTGGGCCTTAGCGGTGGTAGCGGCACGGTTGGCCTCGGCCAGCTGCTTTGCCTCTGCGATGATCGCGGTGGCCTCGTCACGAGCGGAAGCGAGCTGCTTCTGGTACTCAGCGAGAGTACGCTCGCTCTCGACGCGGTTGCGCTCGGCAGCCTCGAGACCCTCGCGGATGGTGTTCTCGCGCTTGGAGAGCATGCCCTCGAAGATGGGCCAGCCGAACTTGGCGAGGATTACCCACAAGATGATGAAAGCAAGCAGCATCGGGATGAACTCGTCCATCTTAGGCAGGATGGCGGAGATGCCGCCCTCCTCCTCTGCGAATGCCACGGCGGGCATTGCAGCGAGTGCGCAGAAAGTGCCGGCTACGGTGAATGCAGCCTTCTTGATCTTTCCGTTCAAGATGCCTTCCTCCTTTCCTTCAATCTTGCTAGTCATGTATGCGAACAGGTACTAGCCGATGAAGAAGAGGACCAGGCCCAGCAGTGCCAGGGCCTCAGACATTGCAGCACCGATGAAGAAGTAGCCCATGAGGGTACCCTTGAGCTCGGGCTGACGTGCAGCAGCGGTGCAGAGGCCGTGGGTAGCGACACCGATACCGATGCCAGGGCCGATAGCGGCAAGGCCGTAGCCGATGACCTTGAGAGCAGCCAGTGCAGTTGCGATTTCTGCCATTTTTCCTAAACCTCCTTTTGCGGGCACGGGGCATTGTCCGTACCCAACCTTTCACTTACCAGCTGGCGGTTGGCGCCAGTCTTGGACGATCTTGCAGCGCCTGGGGGCGCTTCTCTCTGAGCCTAGTGGGGATGGATGGCCATTCCGACGTACGAGGCGGAGAGGATGGTGAACACGTATGCCTGAAGGAATGCGACCAGGCACTCCAGGGCGTACATGACAACCAGAAGTGCGAACCAAGCCACTGCAGGCAGGGCCGTCACGACGGAGAGGGTCGCGATGGACGTCTGGATGAAGATGGCGGTTGCAATGGAGAAGACAGCCAGAACCATATGGCCAGCAAGCATGTTGCCATAGAGTCGGACTGCCAGGGTCAGGACGCGGATGACCATGGAGAAGAACTCGAGGAACCAGATAACAGGAACCATCGGGCCCGGCACGCCGCCAGGGCACAAGCTCTTGATGTATCCGAAGAGGCCGAGCGTCTTGAGACCCCAGAAGTTGAAGTACACAAACGAGACGACAGAAAGCGCCCAGGTGATGCTAATGGAGCCAGTGGTTGCCTTGGCACCGGGAATCAAGCCCACCATGTTGCAGACGAGGATGAAGAAGAAGAGCGTGCAGAGGAAGGGCACATGCTTCTTGAAGCCTTCTCCGATAACATCCTGGCCGATTCCGTTCTTTACGAACTCATACCCGTACTCAAGGGTGTTCAACAGCTTGCTGGACGGAATCAACTGCAGTTTGCGTGCTCCGACGAGCACGAGTGCGAGCACGATCGCCAATATGATGAACATATACAGCGTGTACTGCGAGATGTCCCATGGACCGATAGAGAATATCGTATGGGAACTAAATTCTCCTGAGAGCCCTTGAGCCTCAGCGACAAATTCGGCTAGAGCCTCTCCCATTATTCACCCAACCTTTCTTTTTCTCTTCCAACCCGATTGCGCGTCCTGTTGCTCGCAACCACATAGAGAGCAGTGACTGCAATCAGCGCCAACAGTTCTGAAACGCCGAAGGGAAGGACCAGCGGCCTTGCCACCAGGGCACAGGCGATGAGCTCTACCACGACGATCAGCAGGGAGACGCACACCCCGCCAAGGCCGTAGAGGGCAGCATCGCGCACGACCGAAGTGGTCGCGTTCTTGCGCGAAAGGCGCAAAGCGATGAGCATGGGCACGAAGCCGATGGCACCAGCAAGGATGCCGAGAAGCACCGGCAGGGCGTATTCCATAGACTCGACCACTCATCCCCTCGACGTTACATACAGCTGAAAATGATAGCCAACCCAATTTTTGGGCCCTCGGGCGGAGGGCACATAAAAGGCAGACGGCACCTTACAGCGGGTCACCGTCTGCCCTGTGAATCACGTTGCTAATCGAGCTTGCGGACCTTGATGCCGGACTCCTGGAGCAGCTGCAGGGCGAGGCCGTCGGGGTAGCCCTCCGAGAACACGATCTCTGCCACGCCGGCGTTGAGGAGCATCTTGGTGCACTGCACGCAGGGCTGCGTGGTGCAGTAGAGGATGCTGCCGTCCGTGTGGACGCCGTAGCGAGCCGCCTGGATGATGGCGTTCTGCTCGGCGTGCACGCCGCGGCAGAGCTCGTGCTGCTGGCCGCTGGGGATGCCGAGCTGCTCGCGCAGGCAGCCGATCTCCAGGCAGTGGGCCAAGCCCGTGGGCCCGCCGTTGTAGCCGGTGGCGATGATGCGCTTGTCCTTGACCAGGATGGCGCCGACCTTGCGGCGGCGGCAGGTGGAGCGGGTGGCGACGTCGCGCACGATGTCCATGAAGTACTCGTCCCAAGAGGGGCGCTTGAACTGGTCCTCGCTCATGAGGGGCCTTCTTCCTAGTAGCTGAGCCCGGGGTACAGGGGGTGGGCCTGCAGCATCTCGGTCACGGTGTTGCGGATCTTGCGGAGCTCGTCGGAGTCGTCGCGGTTGAAGAGCGCGCGGGCGATGAGCTGGCCCACCTGGCGCGCCTCGAAGGCCTCGAAGCCGCGGGTGGTCATGGCCGCCGTGCCCACGCGGATGCCGCTTGCGACGAAGGGGCTCAGCTGCTCGTTGGGGATGGTGTTCTTGTTGCAGGTGATGCCCACGGAGTCGAGCAGGGCCTCGGCCTCCTTGCCGGTGACGCCGGACGCCGTGAGGTCGACGAGGCAGAGGTGGTTGTCCGTGCCGCCGGAGACCAGGCGCAGGCCGCCCTCGACCATGCCCTCGCCCATGACGCGGCAGTTCTCGACCACGTGCTCCATGTAGGTGCGGAAGTTGGGCTGCAGGGCCTCGCCGAAGGCCACGGCCTTGGCCGCGATGACGTGCATGAGCGGGCCGCCCTGGGAGCCGGGGAAGACGGCGGAGTTGTACTTCTTGAAGAGCTCCTCGCTGTTGGTGAGCATCATGCCGCCGCGGGGGCCGCGCAGGGTCTTGTGGGTAGTGGAGGTGGTGATGTGGGCGTGGGGCACCGGGGAGGGGTGCACGCCGGCGGCCACGAGACCGGCGATGTGGGCCATGTCGACCACCAGGTAGGCGCCCACCTCGTCGGCGATGCTGCGGAAAGCCGCGAAGTCGATGACGCGGGGGTAGGCAGAGGCGCCGGCGACGATGACCTGGGGCTTCTCGGCAAGCGCCTGCTCGCGGACCTGGTCCATGTCGAGGCGCTCGGTCTGCTTGTCGACGCCGTAGGAGCAGACCTCGTAGAGCTTGCCGGAGAAGTTGGCCGGCGAGCCGTGGGTGAGGTGGCCGCCGTGGTCGAGGCTCATGCCCATGATCTTGTCACCCGGCTTGATGAGCGCGGCGTAGGCGGCCTGGTTGGCCTGGGCGCCGGAGTGAGGCTGCACGTTGGCAAAGCCGGCACCGAAGAGCGTGCAGGCGCGCTCGCGCGCGAGGTCCTCGACGAGGTCGACCTTCTCGCAGCCGCCGTAGTAGCGCTTGCCGGGGTAGCCTTCTGCGTACTTGTTGGTGAGGACGGTGCCCATGGCCTCCATGACGGAGGGGCTGGCGATGTTCTCAGACGCGATGAGCTCGATCTGGTCGCGCTGGCGCATGAGCTCCGCGTTGATGATCCCCGCTACCTCGGGATCGGTGTTGTTGAGGTACTTGAAGCCCATGTCTTACCTTTCTTCGATCGCTGCGATCTTGTCGACGCGGTTGCAGTGGCGGCCGCCCTCGAAGGGCGTGCCGAGGAAGGCCTCGATGACGGCCTTGTTGTCCTCGAGGCTCACAAAGCGGCCGGAGAGGGTGAGGACGTTGGCGTTGTTGTGCTGGCGGGTGAGGCGGGCGAACTCGGGGTTGGTGATGTTTGCGGCGCGGATGCCCTTGACCTTGTTGGCGGCGATGGCCATGCCGATGCCCGTGCCGCAGACCAAGATGCCGAACTCGGCCCTGCCAGCTGCGACGTCCTCGGCCACGGGGAGTGCGTAGTCGGGGTAGTCGACGCTCTGCGCGCCGTGGCAGCCCCTGTCCTCGACCTCGTAGCCCTGCTCCTGCAGCCATGCGGCAAGCTGGGCCTTCTGCTCGAAGCCGCCGTGGTCGCTTCCGATGCTCAAGCGAACGCTGCCCATCTCTTCTCTCTCCTTTGCTCTGGGACTGGACGCTAATCTCGCTAGTCTAGCATCCCCAGTATGCGCAACGGGTATTGCGGGCAGGTAAAGGCGGGTGCGGCGCGCTTTTGGGCAGAAAGGCTAGGAGGCGGGGGCGTCGAGCAGGGCCACGGCGAGCACCATGTGCGCCGGGATGCAGCCCTCGCGCAGGACGCGCGGAACAGGCTGCGTGCAGTCGACAATGGTGGAGGCCAGTCCGCCGGGGCAGGAGGGCGCGGCCTTGGGGTCGAGGTAGGGGCGCAGCGAGGGGTCGACCTGGGCGGCCAGCACCGGGGCGGGGCGGCCGTGGAGGTTGGCGCTGGTGCAGGCGAGCGGGCTGTCGAGCGCGCGCAGCAGCTGGCGGCAGCGGGGGTCGTCGGGCATGCGCAAGGCAACGGTGCCGTCTGGCGCGGTGCCGCCCAGAGAGAGCGCCCTCTTCGAGGCCTTGAGCACGAGGGTGAGGCCGCCGGGCCACAGCATGCCGGCCAAGCGGTGGGCGTAGGCCGGTACCTCGCAGGCGAGCTCGTCGAGCGCCAGCGCGCCCTCCACCAGCCAGGGCAGCACCTGCCCGGTGGGGCGGCCCTTGAGGGCGAATATCTCGCGGTAACCCGCAGAGCCCGGCAGGGCTGCCAGGCCGTAAACCGTGTCTGTTGAGACGACCAGGCAGCCGCCCTGCTGCAAGGTGGCGAGCCCCTTGTCCTCCGTCATCGCCCCTCTCCCTTCCCAAGAAGGCTGCGCGCGTGCTCGAGGGCGGTGGCGTCTGCCCGGCCCGAGAGCATGCGGGCGAGCTCTGCCACGCGCTCCTCACCCTCCACGCGGCGCAGTGTTGTTGACGGCAGGGCGCCCTCGCGCTCTTGCTTGCTGACTACGAAATGCGCGTCTGCGCGCGCGGCGACCTGCGGCAGGTGGGTGACGACGACCACCTGGGCGCAGCGCGAGAGCTCCTGCAGGCGCTGGGCCACGGCCTCGCCCGCCTCCCCGCCCAACCCGGCGTCGACCTCGTCGAAGACGATCGTGTCCTCCGAGCTGCCGGCGCCCTGGCGCATGACGCACTCCAGGGCGAGCAGGATGCGCGAGAGCTCGCCGCCGGAGGCGATCTGGCGCAGCGGGCGCGGGGCGGCTGCCGGCGCGGGACTGTAGAGCAGCTCGCCTGCCGCGGGGCCGGCGTCGCCCCAGCGCGAGCCAGCGAGGCTCTCGAAGCTGAAGGCGAAGCGGGCCTGGGGCATGGCGAGCTGGGCGGCCGAGGCCTCCAAGCTGCGGCAGAGCTCCCCTGCGCGCGCGTCCCTCGTGGCTTGGAGCTCCCTGCCGGCCGCTTGCAGGCGCGCTGCGGCCTCGTCCTTGGCGCGCTGGGCGCTCTCGAGCTCCTGGGGCGAGCCCTCGGCAGCGCGCAGGGCCTGGCGCGCGTGCTCCCAAGCCTGCATCACCTGCTCCATGCCGGGGCCGTAGCGGCGCATGAGCCCGCTCAGGGCTCCCAGGCGCTCGAGGTGCTGCTCGAGGGAGGCCGGGTCGCAGTCGAGCGAGTCTCCGTAGGCGCGCAGGTCGCGCGCGAGCTCGGCGAGCTGGCCCTGCAGGCCGTCGAGGCGCTCGGCCAGGGAGTCGAGCTCGGGGTCGGCGCCCTGGCGGCGCGCGAGCTGGGCCCCCGCCTGGGCCAGCTCGTCGAGCACGGCGCCCTCTGCGCTCAGCGCGCCGAGCGCCGCCTGGACGGCCTCGGCGATCTGCTGGGCGCCCTGGAGGCGCGGCAGCTCCGCCTCGAGCTGCTCGTACTCGCCCGGGCGCGGGTCGACGGCGCTGATCTGGCCCTCCACGAAGCGCTGGTACTCCAGCTCCTGCTGGCTCTGGCTGGCGGCCTCCTTGAGCTGGCGGCAGCGCTTGGAGGCAGCGCGGTAGGCGGCAAGCGCGCTGCGGTAGGGCTGCAGGTGGGCGCCGCTCGGGTCGATGAAGCGGTCGAGCAGCTCGACCTGCACGGCCGGTTGCAGCAGGCGCACCTGCTCGTGCTGGCCGTGGATGCTCAGCGACGAGAGGGCGTCTGCGAGCTGGCCTACGGTGGCCATCTCGCCGTCGAGGCTGCAGCGGCTGCGGCCCTGGGCGCTCAGGCGGCGGATGGCGACATGCTCGGCGCCCCCAACAGTGAAGCGTGCCTCGGCGCGCGCCTCCTGGGCACCGTCGCGCACGGCCTTGGAGTCCGCGCGCTGGCCGCTCAGCAGCTTGAGGGCGGAGAGCAGGGCCGTCTTGCCGGCGCCGGTCTCGCCCGTGAGCACGGTGAGCCCGGCGGAGAGCTCCATGCCGGCGTCCTCGATGAGGGCTATGTCATGCACACGGAGCTCGTCGATCATCGCAGCTCGCCCCCGTTGAAGAAGACCTGCGAGACGCTCTTGAAGAAGTCGTCGCCGCCCTGCACCACCAGCAGCTCGCTTGCGCCGCGCGCCACGGTGATGGAGGCCACACCGCGGATGTCGAGCGCGAGGCCGTCGACGAAGACCGAGGCCTCCTCCATGTTGCGCCCGCCCATGGTGACCTCGATGACGTCCGAGGGGGCGGTGACGATGGCGCGGCTGCTGAGCGCGTGGGGTGCCAAGGGCACGGCGACCAGCCCGCCGTAGCGCGGCGAGACGATGGGCCCGCCAGCGGAGAGCGCGTAGGCGGTGGAGCCGGTGGCGGTGGAGATGACGAGGCCGTCTGCCCTCAGGCGCGCCACCGCGATGCCGTTGACGCCCAGGGTGTACTCCACCACATGGCCGCTGGCGCCGCGGGTGTAGGCGACCTCGTTGAGGGCGGTGATGGAGAGCTCTGTGCCATCGAGCGCGCACAGGCGGGCGTCGAGCGTCGAGCGGCGCTCCACGGGCAGCTCGCCTGCCAGGGCGCTTGCGATGAGGTCGAGCTCGTCGCGCGAGGGGTTGCCGGAAAGGAAGCCAAGGTCGCCGTAGTTGAGGCCCAGCAGGGGCACCGGGGCAAAGCCCAGGGCGCGCGCGGCGGCGAGGAAGGTGCCGTCTCCGCCCATGGGGACGGCCAGGGCCAGCTCGCCGACCGCGGCAGCGGGCAGGGCAGCCTGCTCCGCGGGGTGGACGGCGGCGTCTATGCCGGCCACGGCCAGGCGTGCGCTCAAGAGGCGCGCGTGTTCGCGCGCTGCGGGGTTCACGCTGGGGATGAGCAGTACCTTGGGAGCCATGTCCCCTCCTCGCTAGGGCTGGTGGGCGCGCAGCACCGTCTCCTCGACGGCAGTCTCCACGCGCAGGTCGTGTGGCGCGCTCCCCTCGAGGGGCCGGCGCGCGTGCAGCAGGAACTCGATGTTGCCGGCGGGGCCCTTGATGGGCGAGCACGCCAGCGCCAGCGGCTGCAGGCCGCAGCTGCGGGCGGCGGCCAGGGCGCGGCGCAGGGCCTCCGCGTGCAGCTCGGGGCTGCGGACCACGCCGCCCTCCCCCACCTGCTCGGAGTCGAGCTCGAACTGGGGCTTGACGAGCATGGCGAGCTGGCCGCCGGGCGCGGTGAGGCGCGCGATGTCTGGCATGAGGCTGGCAAGCGAGACGAACGAGAGATCGCCCACCACCAGCTCGAAGGGGCCGCCCACAGCCTGCACGTCGATGCCGCGCACGTTGGTGCGCTCGAAGAGGCTCACGCGCTGGTCCTGGCGCAGGGTCCAGGAGAACTGCCCGTAGCCGACGTCGACCGCGCACACGGAGGCCGCCCCCGCCTGCAGCAGGCAGTGGGTGAAGCCGCCGGTCGAGCAGCCGAGGTCGGCGGCGCGCAGGCCGCGCACGTCGATGGCGAAGGCCTCGAGCGCGCCGGCGAGCTTCTCGCCGCCGCGCGAGACGAAGCGCGCCTGGTTCTTGAGGCGTATCGCAACATCCGGCTTGAGGCGCTTGCCGGCGCAGGTCTCGCGGTGCTCGCCCACGACCACCTCGCCGGCCAGCACGGCCACCTGGGCATCGTGGAGGTTGGCGAACAGGCCGCGCTCCACCAGCAGCTCGTCGAGCCGTGGCTTGAGGCTCATCGCGCAAGCGCCCCCTGGACAGAGGAGGCGATGCCCTCGGCGTCGAGCCCGCAGCTCGCGAGCAGCTCCTTGGGAGAGCCCTGGGTCACGAAGCCGTCCGGCAGGCCCAGCGTGCACACAGCGGGGTGCAAGCCGCTGCAGGCGAGCTCCTCGAGCACCGCCGAGCCGAAGCCCCCCACGATGCTGTTCTCCTCGATGGTGACGATGTGCCCGCAGGCCGCCGCCTGGGCCACGGCCGCCGCGTCGAGCGGCTTGACCCAGCGCATGTCCCACACGTCGGCCTCGATGCCGCGCTCTGCCAGCAGCTCCGCGGCGTCCATCGCGGCCTTGACCATGGTGCCCACGGCCAGCAGCGCCACGTCTGCGCCCTGGCGCAGCTGGCGGGCGCAGGGGCGCGTCCAGGTCTCCACGCGGGCGCCCTCCTCCTGCAGCGCCGTGCCCCTGGCGTAGCGCACGCACACCGGGCCCTCGAGGGCGTGCGCTGTGCGCAGGGCGCTGCGCAGCTCGACGTCCGTGGAGGGCGCGAGAACGGTCATCCCCGGCACCATGCGCATGTACGAGAGGTCGAAGGCCCCGTGGTGGGTGGGGCCGTCCTCGCCCACCAAGCCTGCGCGGTCGAGGCAGAACACGACGTGCTGGCCCTGGAGGGCGACGTTGATCACGATCTGGTCGAAGGCGCGCTGCGCGAAGGTAGAGTACAGCGCGACGAAGGGCTTCTTGCCCGCCATGGCCAGGGAGCTCGCCATGGTGACGGCGTTTTCCTCGGCTATGCCGACGTCGAAGAAGCGGCGCGGGAAGTCCCTCTGGAAGGCGCTCAGGCCGGTGCCGTCGGGCATGGCCGCGGTGATGGCGACCACGTCCTCGTCGGTGGCGGCGATGGCGCGCAGCTCGTTGGAGAAGACGCTCGTCCAGCTGGGGCCGCCACCCTTGGAGAGCTTGCTGCCCGTCTCGACGTCGAAGGGGCCCACGCCGTGGAAGATGTCCGGGCGGTCCTGGGCAGGCGCATAGCCCTTGCCCTTGGTGGTGACGGCATGGATGAGGACCGGGCCGTCGACCTCCTTGGCGTCGCGGATGAGGGTCTCGAGGTTGAGCAGGTCGTGGCCGTCGACGGGGCCGACGTAGGTCACCCCGAAGCCCTCGAAGAACATGGTGCCGTTGGGCGCCAGGAACTGCTTGGTCGCGTCCTTGACAGCGTTGCCCGTCTCTGCCAGCAGCCTGCCCAGGCGCCCGCGCGACTCAAGGCCGTCCATGACGCGGTCCCTGGTGCTGATATAGCGCTGGTCGAGGCGCGCGCGGCCCAGGAAGTTGGCGAACCCGCCCACGCTGCGCGAGATGGACATGCCGTTGTCGTTGAGGATGATGATGACCTTGGTGCCGCTGTTGCCTATCTCGTTGAGGGCCTCGAGCGACATGCCGCCGGCGAAGGAGGCGTCGCCCACGACCGCGGCGATGGTGCGCCCGTCGCCGTCGATGTCGCGCGCGAGGGCGTAGCCCAGCGCGGTGGAGAGGGCGTCTGAGGCATGACCGGAGTTATGCGAGTCGTAAGGGCTCTCCGTGATCTTGGGGAAACCCGAGACACCCCCCATGGTGCGCAGGGTCTTGAAGGCCTCCCTGCGGCCGGTGAGGAGCTTGTGCGCGTAGGCCTGGTGGCCCACGTCGAAGACGATGCGGTCGAAGGGGCAGTCGAGCACGCGGTGCAGCGCGAGGATGATCTCGACGGCGCCCAGCGAGGACGCCAGGTGCCCGCCGTGCACGGCGGCGGTGGCGACCATCTCGCTGCGCAGCTCTGCTGCCAGCTGCTCGAGCTCGCTGTACGAGAGCTCCTTGAGAGCGCTCGGGTCTGGGATGCGGTCGAGTATGGATTCAGTCATAGGCTCTCTCAAGAGCGGGGCTCAGGCTCCGCCTCTTCTTCAGAGGGAGGGGCGCCCTCCTCCTGCGCGGGGGCAGGAGCGGGGGGCTCCCCGCCCTGGGCTTCTTCTTCAGATGCCGCGCGCTCGAGCTCCTCTGCGGAGAACTCGGGCTTGTCGACGAGCTCGGCGGCGCGGTTGCCGAGCTTGATGGCCTCCTCGTAGAGGTCGAGGCTCTTCTCGAGCGAGAGGTCCTTCTTGCGCACCTCCGTGACTATCTCGTCAAGGCGGGCGCGGACCTCTGAGAAGCTGCCGTACTCAGCCATCACTGCTCACCGTCTGCTTCCTCGGGGGCGGCGGGCTCCGGTGCCGGCTCGGCCTCCTCGGCCACCTGGGCCAAGGCGTCCTTGCCCAGGAGCTCGTCCTCGGAGACGATGCCCTCGGAGGCGAGGCGGGTGGCGATGCGGCCCAAGACGCCGTTGACGAACTTGGGGCTCTCGTCGCCGCCGAAGACCTTGGCGAGCTCGACGGCCTCGTTGATGGCGACGGGGACGGGTATCTCGTCCACGTAGGCCATCTCGAAGGAGGCCATGCGGATGATGTTGCGGTCGACGTTGAGCATGCGCTGGATGGTCCAGTTGAAGGCTGCGTCTGCGATCCAGGCGTCGATCTGCTCCTGGTGCTCGATCACGCCCTGTAGCATCTCGCGCGCGTAGTCGTTGAGGGGCTCGCCCACGAGGTCGGTGTCCTGCACGCCCTTGGGGCAGCGCGAGACCACGAGCAGGTCCTGGGAGCCGGCGTCGATCTGCGAGATGTCGCGCCCGACGAACTCCTGCTGGAACATGACCTGCAGGGCCTGCCTGCGCGAGGCGGTGTTGTTCTGCTGCCTGGAGCCCATGCCTAGTTCTCCTCGAAGGCCAGGGCGTCCACGCAGACGTCGACGGAAGAGGTGTCCGCACCGACCTGGCCCTTGAGGGCGTCTGCCACGGCAGAGCGCACCTGGGCGGCGACGTCTGCCAAGCGGTAGCCGTAGTAGGCCTGGACGGTGATGCTCACGGCAACGGTGTTGTCTTCTGCCACAGAGAGCTTGATGCCCGCGGTGGGCACCGAGCGGCCGGCGTTGAGCGCGGCTGCGATGGCCGAGATGGGGCCGGCAGTGCCCACGCCGGCGACGCCGGGGACCTCGGCGGCGGCAAGCGAGACGATGGTCTCGACCACGCCGGGGGCGATGGTGATGCCGTTCACGCAAAAGCCCTGGGGGGCGTTCTTCTCTTTCACAGCGTTCCTCCGTTCATCTCGGTTTCGATGAAGTCAGTGTAAACCTCGCCGGAGAGGAAAACATCGTTCTCCAACACGGCCTGATGGAAGAGGATGGTGGTGGCGACGCCCTCGATGACGAACTCCGAGAGGGCGCGCTTGCCGCGCGCGACGGCCTCCTCGCGCGTGTCGCCCCACACGATGAGCTTGGCGAGCAGGGAGTCGTAGGTGGGAGGCACCTTGTAGCCGGCGCGGATGTGGGTGTCCACGCGCACGCCGGGGCCGCCGGGCACGTCGAAGCGCTCGATGGTGCCGGGGCAGGGCATGAAGCCCTTGCTCGGGTCCTCGGCGTTGATGCGGAACTCGATGGCGTGGCACTTGGGGCTGAGTGGCGCGCGGCCCGCGATGGAGATGGGCTCGCCTGCGGCGATGCGCAGCTGCTCCTTGATGATGTCCGAGCCGGTGATCATCTCCGAGACCGGGTGCTCGACCTGCACGCGGGTGTTCATCTCCATGAAGTAGAAGCGGCCGTCTGTGTCGAGCAGGAACTCGATGGTGCCGGCGTTGACGTAGCCCACGCCGCGCACGGCCTTGAGGGCGGCCTCGCCCATCGCCTGGCGGGTCTGCTCGTCCAAGGCGGGGCTGGGCGCCTCCTCCAGGAGCTTCTGATGGCGGCGCTGGATGGAGCAGTCGCGCTCGCAGAGGTGCATAGCGTTGCCGCAGGTGTCTGCGAGCACCTGAACCTCCACATGGCGGGGGTGCGAGAGGTACTTCTCGAGGTAGACCTCGTCGTTGCCGAAGGCGTTGGCCGCCTCGGTCTTGGCGGCGACGAACATCTTCTCGAGCTCCTCGGCGGACTCGGCCACGCGCATGCCCTTGCCGCCGCCGCCTGCCGAGGCCTTGATCAACACAGGGTAGCCCACCTCGGCGGCGAAGCGGGCGGCATCCTCGACGCTTTCCACAGCGCCGTCCGAGCCAGGGACCGTGGGCACGCCGAAGCGCGCCATGGTGGCCTTGGCGTTGGCCTTGTCTCCCAGCTGCTCGATGGCCTCTGGGGAGGGGCCGATGAAGACGATGTCGTTGTCAGCGCAGGCGCGGGCGAACTCCGCGCTCTCGGAGAGGAAGCCGTAGCCCGGGTGGATGGCCTGGGCGCCCGTGATCTGGGCCGCCCCGATGATGTTGGGGATCACCAGGTACGACTTGGCAGAGGGCGCGGGGCCGATGCAGACGGCCTCGTCGGAGAGCTTGACGGGCAGGGAGTCCCTGTCTGCCTCGGAGTAGACGACGACGGTCTTGACGCCCAGCTCGTGGGCCGCGCGTATGATGCGCACGGCCACCTCGCCGCGGTTGGCGATGAGAATCTTGTCGAACATGGGCACCCGCCTACTCGGAGATGGGCTCGACGTAGAAGAGCACGGTGCCGAACTCGACCGGGTCGCCGTCTTGCACGCAGACCTCCTTGACCACGCACATCTCCTCGGCGGGGATCTCGTTCATGAGCTTCATGGCCTCGACGATGCACATGGAGTCGCCGGCAGAGACCTTGTCGTCGACCTTGACGAAGGGGTCGGCGCCGGGCGACGGAGCTGCGTAGAAGGTGCCGACCATGGGGGCCTTGACGGGCTTCCAGGAGGCGGGGCGGCTGCTGGCGGGCGCAGCTGCGGCTGCCGCGGGAGCGGCGGCTGCGGCAGGTGCGGCGGCGACCACGGCAGCGGGTGCCGCTGCGGCCATGCTGGGGTTGCGGACCACGATCTTGGTGCCGGCCTCCTCGACGGTGATCTCGCCGATGCCGGCCTCCTCGACCATCTTCACCAGCTCGCGAATCTGTGCGATGTCCACGTAATCCTCCTCTTTGGTCATGTCCACTGCCTCGTCCATGCGGAAGTAGGTGGCAGGGGTCTTGCGGTGCTTCTCAAGGTATGTGCGGGCCTCGTTGGGGAACAGGGCGTACATGAGCACGTCTTCCTCGGAGGTGGCGAGCTCGCCGATCTCCTCCTCGACCTGCGCGTAGGTGGTGGTGACGAGCGAGCCCGGCGAGACGCTGGGGTCGAGGGGCTTCTCGCCGTTGAGGACCTTCTCGACGACCCAGCCCTCCATGGGGCCGGGGGCCTTGCCATAGTAGCCGGCGACGTAGTCCTTCATCTCCTTGGAGACCACGGACCAGCGCTTGCCGGTGAGGACGTTGAAGACGGACTGCGTGCCCACGATCTGCGAGAGCGGGGTCACCAGGGGCGGGTAGCCCACCTCGGCGCGGACGCGCGGGATCTCTGCCAGAACCTCGCCCAGGCGGTCGGAGGCCTTCTGGACCTCGAGCTGCGAGACGAGGTTGGACATCATGCCGCCGGGGACCTGATGGCTGTAGACCTTCATGTGGTCGAGCGTGGAGATGCCGCGGCTGTACTTGCCGCGCCTGCGGACCTCCTCCCAGTACTCGGCGACGTCGAAGAGCAGGTCGAGGTTGAGGCCGGTGTCGTAGCCGGACTCCTTGAGGGCCGCGACGACCATCTCCACAGCGGGCTGGGAGTTGCCGAAGGCCAGGGGCGCAGCGGCGGTGTCGACGATGGAGGCGCCGGCCTCCGCGGCCTTGATGTAGTTGGCAGGCGCCATGCCGCCCACGTAGTGGCAGTGGACGTGCACGGGCAGGCCCACCTCCTTGCGCAGGGCGGAGACGAGGCGCTCGGTGCGGTAGGGCGTGAGCATGCCGGCCATGTCCTTGACGCAGATGGAGTCCGCGCCCAGCTCCTTGAGGGCCTGGGCGTACTCGACGTAGCTGTCGAGCGTGTGGACGGGGCTCATGGTGTAGGAGATGGCGCCCTCGAAGTGCGCACCGCACTCGTTGAGGGCCTCTGCCGTGTCGATGACGTTGCGGATGTCGTTGAGGGCGTCGAACACGCGGAAGACGTCCATGCCGTTGCGGTGGGCGGCCTTGATGAAGCGGCTCACTATCTCCTTGGAGTAGTGGTGGTAGCCCACGAGGTTCTGGCCGCGGGTGAGCATGGAGAGCGGCGTGTTGGGGCAGTGCTGCTTGATCACGCGCAGGCGCTCCCAGGGGTTCTCGTCCAAGAAGCGCAGGCAGGTGTCGAAGGTGGCACCTCCCCAGCACTCGAGCGCCCAGTAGCCCACCTTGTCCATCTTATCCAGGATGGGAAGCATGTCGCTGGTCTCCATGCGGGTCGCCCACAGTGATTGATGGGCGTCACGCAGTGTCGTGTCCATGATGCACAGCGGCTTCATCGCAAGCACCTTCCCTTCTTCTCACGGGGCGCCTGGCCCCTGTCTGTGAATGTCGATATATAGACAGAGAATTATAGACGATGGCGATGAAGCCCCCGATGAACGTGAGTTACGTCTTTATTACACGGCCCGCTGGGCAGGTTCAGCGGGGGAACTTGAGCGCGAGGGCCTCTTCGACGCGCGCCGGCACCATGCCGGAGACCTTGCCACCCATGGAGGCGAGCTCCTTGATGATGCTGGAGCTGATGTAGGTGTTGCCCGGGCTGGCGGTGACGAAGACCGTCTCGAGCTGGGGGGCCTGGCGGTAGTTGAGGGCGGCCATCTGGAACTCGTACTCGAAGTCCGTGGTGGCCCTCAGGCCCTTGACGAGCGCGCAGGCGCCCAGCTGCTCGGCGAAGTCCACCAGCAGGCCCTCGAAGGGCAGGACCTCGACGTTGCCCAGGTGCGCCGTCACCTCGCGCGCCAGCTCGACGCGCTCCTCCAGGGTGAAGAGCGTGCCGCGCCCGTTCTTCTTCTGCGAGAGGGCGACGGCGACGACCACCTGGTCGAACAGGCGGCTCGAGCGCTCGACGACCTCCAGGTGCCCGTTGGTGATGGGGTCGAAGGTACCGGGGACTATGACCTTACGCATCCTGCTCCTCCTTGAGCTCGAGATAGGCGACGCCCACCTTGCCGTACTTCTTGAGGCCGGTGAGCTCGAAGCCCTCCAGCTGCCCCAGTTCCTCCTGCACCAGCGCCTGCTTGGCAAGCGCGTGCTCGTAGACCGCGATGGCGCCGGGCGCGAGGTCGCCGTGCTCGCGCAAGCGCGCCAGGAAGGCCGCCATCTGGGCGGGCTCGAGCGCGTAGGGCGGGTCGAGGAGCACCAGCCCGAAGCCCTGCCCGAAGGCAAGCGGGCGCTGCGAGGCCTGCAGGACGTCTGCCCCCTTGCAGCTGTAGCGGCGCCTGTCGAGCCCGAGCGAGGCGGCGTTGGCCTCGAGCACCTTGCGCGCGGCGGCGTCTGACTCCCAGAAGCTGCAGCGCTGCGCCCCGCGCGAGAGCGCCTCGAAGCCCAGCGCGCCGCTGCCGGCGAAGGCATCGAGCACGCTGACGCCGGCCAGGCTCAGCTGCGGCATGCGCGCGCAGACAGACGAGAACACCGACTCCCTCACCCTGTCTGTGGTGGGGCGGGTGGTCTCCTCGCTGGGCGACTTGATGACGCGCCCCTTGAACTCGCCTGCAACGATCCTCACGCTAGGCTCCCCTCGAACAGCTGCCGTCTGAGCTTGCGAACACTGCCTTGAGCTCTGCTGCGAGCAGCGCATGCTCCGGTGCGGAGAGCTCAGGGTCGGCCGCAAGGATAGCACGGGCGTCGCCATGCGCCAGGGAGACGAGCTCCGCGTCGTCTGCAACGTTCACGAGCCTCAGGTGGGCGTCTCCGTGCTGGCGGCTGCCGAGCACGTCGCCCTCGCGGCGGGCGGCGAGGTCGGCCTGGGCCAGGGCGAAGCCGTCCGTCGTGGAGACGACCGCCTCCATGCGGGCGCGCAGGGCGTCGTCGTCGCCGGGGTCTGCCACCAAGAAGACGCGCGCCGGGTGCTGCCCGCGGCCCACGCGGCCGCGCAGCTGGTGCAGCTGCGAGAGCCCGAAGCGGTCCGCGTCCTCGATCATCATCACCGTGGCGCCGGGCACGTCGATGCCCACCTCGACCACCGTGGTGGCCACGAGCACCTGGATCTGCCCGCTGGCGAACTCCTCCATGACCTGGGCCTTCTGGGCGGGCGGCATGTTGCCGGTGAGCAGGCCCACGCGCGCGTTGGGGAAGACCTTGGCGCCCAGGTAGGCCGCCTCCTCGCGGGCGGCCTTGAGGTTGGCGAGCTCGCCCTCCCCTCTCAGCGCACCCCCCATGCGGCCATCCTCGGCAGCCTCGCGGCGCTGCTTGCTGCTAAGGCCCACCAGGGGGCAGACGATGTAGGCCTGGTGCCCCTTGGCGAGCTCCTCGCGTATGGCCTCGTAGGCTATGCGGCGGCTGCCGCGCGAGATGAGCTGCGTGGTGACGGGCGGGCGGTTGCCCGGGCGCTGGCGTATGCAGCTGGTGTCGAGGTCGCCGTAGAGTGTGAGGGCCAGCGTGCGCGGGATGGGCGTCGCCGTCATCACCAGCAGGTCGCAGCCCTCCCCCTTGCCCCTCAGGGCGGCGCGCTGGCCCACGCCAAAGCGGTGCTGCTCGTCGATGACGGCCAGGCTCAGGCGCCTGAAGCGCACGTCGTCTTCGATGAGGGCGTGCGTGCCGAAGAGCACCTGCACCCCACCGGCCTCCAGCTCCCCGAGCAGCGCGCGGCGCTGCGCGGTGGGCGTCGAGCCGGTGAGCAGGGCCGAGCTCACCCCCGCCTGGCGCAGCAGGGGGCCGAGCTTCTCTGCATGCTGGCGCGCCAGGATCTCCGTAGGGGCCATCATGGCCGCCTGGCAGCCGCTGTCGGCCGCAAGCGCCAGGGCGAAGGCGGCCACCACCGTCTTGCCGCAGCCCACGTCGCCCAAGAGCATGCGGTTCATGGGGCGCGGGGCGCGCATGTCGGCCTGGATCTCTGCCACGGCGCGGCGCTGGTCTGCCGTGAGCTCGAAGGGCAGGGCGCGCTCCAGGGCGGCGGTGGCCGCACCGGGCAGGTGGGCGACGGGCACGCAGCCCGCAAGCTCGCGGTTGCGGCGCAGCATCATCTCGAGCTGCAGGCGCAGGACCTCCTCGTAGGCGAGCCTGCGGCGCGCCTGCTCGAGCTGCTGCGGGCTGCGCGGGAAGTGGATCGCGCGCAGCGCCGCCTTGCGCCCCATGAGGCCGTGCCGGGCGCGCAGCGCGGCGGGCAGCGGGTCCGGCAGGTCGCCGAGCTGGTTGAGAGCGTTGGCCACCAGGCGGCGCATCCACGCGGGGGACAGGCCCTCGCAGGCGTGGTGGACCGGCACCATCCCCTGGCGCGGGGCGTCATCGCCGGAGCCGAGCACCTCTATCATCGGCGAGCTCATCTGGCGCATGCCGTAGTTGAAAGCCACCTTGCCCGTGGCGCAGACGCGATCGCCCGGGTGCAGGGAGTTGAGGAGCCAGGGCTGCTTGAACCACACCAGGGCCATGGCGCCGGTCTCGTCGACGACGGCGGCCTCGATGACGCGCATGCCGGGGCGCGGCTGCTTCTGGCGCACGCCCTCGAGCCTGCCCACCACGCTCACCACCTCGCCCAGAGGGGCCTGGGCACAGCTGGCCTTGTTCGAGAGGTCGATGTAGCGGTGCGGATACCAGCAGGCGAGGTCGCGGACCGTGGCAATGCCCAGCTTGGCCAGGCGCTGGGCCCGTGCTGCAGCGCAGCCCCGCACAAGCGTGACGGGGCTGTCCAGTTCGAGTTGATGCTGTGAGGGGGCTGCCATCTAGCGTTCGGCGGGAACGTAGGCAAAGCCCACGCAACCCAGGCCCACATGGGTGGCGATGATGGGGCCCACCTGGCGCACGCCGAGCTCCTTGAACTCGACGCCGGCCTCGCGCAGGCCGCTTCTCAGCATCTCCAGCGCGCCGATGTTGCGCACGTGCACGAGGTAGCCCTCAAGGGGGCCGATCTCGGCGGCGAGCTCGGCGGCCTTCTTGACCAAGCGGCTCACGGCGCGCTTGATGGACTTGGCCATGCCGACGCTTTCTACGGCGCCGTCTTGGCCCACCATGAGGATGGGCTTGATGTCGAGCACGTTGGCGACCAAGCCGGTGGCGCGGCCCACGCGCCCGCCCTTGACCAGGTTGTCGAGCTGGTCGACAGCAAAGCAGATGCTGCTGGAGGGGATGGTCTCCTCCAGCGCGGCCAGGACTTCATCGGCGCTGCGGCCGGCGGCGCGCATGCGCGAGGCCAGCCTCACGAGCAGGGCCTGCGTGAGCGTGTTGCGGCGCAGGTTGACGACGTCGACGCGCACGGGCGCAGACTGCGCAGCCATGCGGGCGCAGTTGCAGGTGCCGGACATGGCCTCGGACATGTGCAGCGAGATGATGCGGGTGTAGCCCTCGCGGGCAAGCTCGCTGTAGAGCTCGCCGAAGACCAGCGGCGAGGGCATCGAGGTCTTGGGCAGCTCGTCGTGGGAGGCGAGCCAGTCGTAGAACTCCTCGACGCTCTGGGCGGAGTTGTCGCTCACGAGGGGGTTGCCCGCTTGGTCGGAGACCTGCAGGTTGACGCAGAGGACGCCCCACTCCTCGAGCTCCTCCGGGCAGACGTCGCAGGCGCTGTCGGTGACGATGGCGTAAGTGTGGCGTGGCATGGTAGGAGGCCTCCCCTACTCGATGGAGAAGACGATGGGGTACAGGGGCTGCTCGCCGCGCTGGGCGTCGACCTCGAGGTCCTCGAACTCGTCTTCGATCATCTCGACGAGCGCCTCGAGGGCCTCGTCGCTGTAGTCCTCGCCTGCGAGCAGGGTGAGGGTGTCCAGGTCATCGTTGAGCTGGCGGATGAGGGCCAAGGTGACCTCCTCGATGCTGGAGCCCACCACGTCGAGCGAGCCGTTGGCGATGCCGATGAAGTCGTTGGGAGCGATGGCGGCGCCGGTGCTGGTCTTGGAGTCCTTGATGGCGACGGTGACCTCGCCGCAGGAGACCTCCTCGAGCGCCTCCTCCATGGCCTCGACGTTGTCTTCAAGGCTGGCGTCCGGGTTGACGGCGAACATGGCCGAGAACGAGGCCGGCACGCTCTTGGTGGGGACCACGGCAGCGGGCTTGTCCGCGCAGTCTGCCGCGGCCTGGGCCGCCATGATGATGTTCTTGTTGTTGGGCAGCAGGATGACGCTCTCTGCGTTGACCTGCTCGATCGCCTCCAGGAGGTCCTTGGTGGAGGGGTTCATGGTCTGGCCGCCGCTCACCACGTAGTCGACGCCCAGGGACTTGAGGATCTCTGCCATGCCGGAGCCGGCGGCAACCGCCACAAAGCCCAGGGGCTTGGGGGGCTGCCCCTCCTGCGCCTTGAGGCCCTCGTTGCGCTCCTCGGACTCCAGCACCATGTTGTGGATGAAGACCTCGGCCACCTGGCCGCGCTCGGTCATGTAGTTGAGCACGACGCCGGGGGTGTCTGTGTGGACGTGAACCTTGAAGTCCGGGTGGGCGCCCACCATGAGCTCGCAGTCGCCCAGGTTCCCCAGGAACTCCAGGGTCTCCTGGACGTCGATGTCGTCGCTCTTGAAGAGGAACTCGGTGCAGTACATGTAGTCGGAGCCCGCCCAGTCGTTGACCTGCTCGATGGCCACCTTGGCCTGGGGGCGCGAGAACTCGGCAGCATCCGGCAGCTCGCCTGCGTCGCCTGTGACGGCGGCGACGAAGGCCTGGATGAGGATGGCGAGGCCGAAGCCGCCGGAGTCGACGACGCCGTTCTCCTTGAGCACGGGCAGGAACTCCGGGGTGCGCTTGACGGAAGCAAGGGACTCCTCTGCGATGGCGCGCAGGGTGTCGTTGACGGACTTGCCCTCCTGGGCGGCGCGCACGGCAGCCGCGCAGGAGTCCTCGAGGACGGTGAGGATGGTGCCCTTGACGGGCTTGCGCACCGCCTGGAAGGCCACGGCCACGGAGCGCTGCATGGCGGCGGCGATGGCGTCTGCATCGACGACCTCGACGCCCTCCAGGCCCTCGCACAGGCCGCGCAGGATCTGGCTGGTGATGACACCGGAGTTGCCGCGGGCGCCCATGAGGGAGCCGTGGGTCACAGCCTTGCGCAGGGCCTTGCCGTCTGCACCCATGGGCAGCGCCTTGACCTCCTTGGCGACGGACTCGAGGGTGAGCGACATGTTGGTGCCGGTGTCACCGTCTGGGACGGGGAAGACGTTGAGGCGGTTGACCTCCTCCTTGCGCTCCGAGAGCGCAGAGGCGGCCGATGCGATGCAAACGCGGAGTTCTGTGATGTTCATTGGCGGTTTGTTCCCTTGCTTGACTGGTCTGTGGTGGAGGGCGCTAGTCGCGGATCTTCACGCCCTGGACGTGGACGTCGACGGACTCCACAGGAAGCTGGGCGGAGTCCTGGAGGACGTAGGCGACCTTCTCGGCGAGCATGCGGCTGACCTCGGCCAGGTTGGTGCCGTGCTCGACGACGATGTAGAGGTCGGCGCAGATCTTGCCCTCCTCGTTCTTGCTTATCTCGATGCCCTTGCGCAGGCGGCTGTTGGGCAGGAGCTTGGCGATGCCGTCGCGCAGGGTGGGGTCTGCCATGCCGACGACGCCGTAGCTCTCGAGGGCGGCGTAGCCTGCCATGTCGGCGATGACATCGTTGGCCACGGTGAGCTTACCAGGGATGTTGTTGGCCATGATGGTGGCTCCTATCGTGTCACAGTGCTTCAAACCGTTTGATTCTACGACTGGCCAGGTGGCAGCCGCAGGCCCTTACGATTTTTGCACAAAAAACGGCGCCCGCGCTGATGCGCAGGCGCCGATGCCATCAAATGCAGCGCTGTGCTAGGCCTTGAGGGCTGCGTGGGCTGCCGCCAGGCGCGCGACGGGCACGCGGTAGGGCGAGCAGCTGACGTAGTTGAGGCCCACCTTGTGGAACTTGGCGATGGAGTCCGGGTCGCCGCCGTGCTCGCCGCACACGCCCAGGCAGATGTCCGGGTTGGTGGAGCGGCCGCCCTTTGCGGCGATGTCGACCAGCTTGACCACGCCGTCGTCGACGGTGGCGAAGGGGTTGACCTTCATGATGCCCAGGTCCTCGTAGTCCTTGAAGAACTTGCCCTCGACGTCGTCGCGGGAGAAGCCGAAGGTGGTCTGGGTGAGGTCGTTGGTGCCGAAGGAGAAGAAGTCGGCGTGCTTGGCGATCTCGTCGGCGGTGACGGCGGCGCGCGGCAGCTCGATCATGGTGCCGATCTGGATGAAGGAGAGGTCGACCCCTTCAGCCTGCGCCACCTGCGCGATGGCCTTCTCGGCCTCGGCGCGCACGTAGGTGAGCTCATTTTCCATGGAGACCAAGGGGATCATGACCTCGGGCTTGGGGTCGAAGCCCTCCTTGATGAGCTTGGCGGTTGCGGTGGCGATGGCGCGCACCTGCATGGCGGACAGGCCGGGCATGACGATGCCCAGGCGGCAGCCGCGCAGGCCGAGCATGGGGTTCATCTCGGCCATGCCGTCTGCAGCGGCGAGCAGCTTGTTGAGCTCGCTTGCGTCCTGGCCCTTGGCCTCTGCCACGGCGGCCTTGATGGCCAGCTCGCGCGGGGCGGGCAGGAACTCGTGCAGGGGCGGGTCGAGCAGGCGGATGATGACGGGCAGGCCGTCCATGGCCTTGAGCATGCCGTAGTAGTCGCCCTGCTGCAGCTCGTAGAGCTTGTCGAGGGCCTCGGTGTAGGCGGCGCCACCCTTCTCGGCCAAGATCATGTCCGCAACGATCTGCTTGCGGTCGCCCAGGAACATGTGCTCGGTACGGCACAGGCCGATGCCCTGCGCGCCCATGTCGCGCGAGAGCTGGGCGTCCTCGGGGTTGTCGGCGTTGGCGCGCACGCCCAGGACGCGGTACTCGTCTGCCCACTCGAGCAGCTTGCCGAGGTCGCCGGTCATCTCGGGCTCGACGAGCTCGACGGCGCCGAGCATGACCTCGCCGGTGAGGCCGTCGATGGAGATGACGTCGCCCTCCTTGATGACGATGTCCGTGCCGGCGATTGCAGCCTGCTTGGCCTCTGCGTCGATCTTGAGCGCCTCGACGCCGCAGACGCAGGGAGCGCCCATGCCGCGGGCGATGACGGCGGCGTGGGAGGTCTTGCCGCCGTGGGAGGTGAGGATGCCCTCGGCGGCGATCATGCCGGCGAGGTCGTCAGGGGTGGTCTCCCAGCGGACCAAGACGGTCTTGCGGCCCTGCTCAGCGGCCTCGACGGCGTCCTTGGCAGAGAACACGGCCTCGCCCACGGCAGCGCCGGGGGACGCGTTGAGGCCCTTGGCCACGACGTTCTTGACGGCGCCCTTGGCGATCTGCGGGTGCAGGAGCTGGTCGAGCTGCTCCGGCGCAACGCGCAAGACGGCGGTCTTCTTGTCGATCATGCCCTCGTCGACCATCTCGATGGCGATGCGCAGGGCGGCGGCGGCGGTGCGCTTGCCCACGCGGGTCTGGAGCATGTAGAGCTTGCCCTGCTCGATGGTGAACTCGATGTCCATCATGTCGCGGTAGTGGTCCTCGAGGAGGGTGAAGATCTCCTCGAGCTCGCGGCCGGCCTCCTCGAGGCCCGGTTGCTCCTTGAGCTCGGAGATGGGGCTGGTGTTGCGGATGCCGGCCACGACGTCCTCGCCCTGGGCGTTGACCAGGAAGTCGCCGTAGAAGACCTTCTTGCCGGTGGCTGCGTCGCGGGTGAAGGCGACGCCGGTAGCGGAGGTCTCGCCCTTGTTGCCGAAGACCATGGTCTGCACGTTGACGGCGGTGCCGAGGTCGTCGGGGATCTTGTTCTGCTTGCGGTAGATGATGGCGCGCTCGTTCATCCAAGAGCCGAAGACGGCCTGGATGGCCAGCATGAGCTGGGTGGTGGCGTCCTGCGGGAAGGCGATGGCGCCGTCGACCACCAGCTCGGGGTAGTCGGCTGCGGAGACGCTGGAGGTGAAGATGCCCTTGAAGGTGGAGACGAGGTCCTCGAGGTCCTCGGCGGTGAGCTCGGTGTCAAGGCGCACGCCGCGCTCCATCTTCTTGGCGATGATGGCGTTCTCGAAGAGGTCGCCGTCAACGCCCATGACGACGTTGGAGAACATCTGGATGAAGCGGCGGTAGGAGTCCCACGCAAAGCGGGGGTTGCCGGTCTGCTCGGCCAGGCCCACGACGGAGACGTCGTTGAGGCCCAGGTTGAGGACGGTGTCCATCATGCCGGGCATGGAGAAGGGAGCGCCGCTGCGCACGGAGACCAGCAGGGGGTCCTTGGGGTCGCCCAGCTTCTTACCCATGCGCTCCTCGAGGTCGAGGCGGTACTTCTCGATCTCCTCGACAGCGCCCTCCGGGAAGGTGTTGCCGTTGGAGGAGTACTCCACGCAGGTCTGGCAGGAAATGGTGAAGCCGGGAGGGACGGGCAGACCGATGTTCGCCATCTCGGCGAGGTTGGCGCCCTTGCCACCCAAGACGTAGTTCATGGACTTGTCACCTTCAGTGACGTTGTTGCCATGGGCGTCCTTGCCAAATGCGAAGACGCGCTGAACGTTCTCAGCCAACTTTCTGCTCCTTCTTGATAGGTTGCGTCTGCAGCCCGGGCGGGCTGGCGCGGCGCGGGTCCTCTTGCCCGCGCGGCGTACTCCCAAATACTACTCCGCAGGAGCAGAAACTGCGCCTGGCGCAGGTTTCCAAACCGTGACAGGGCGCTGGCGGCGGATGAGCAGTGCAGCGAGAAGCCCTAGTTGAAGACGAGGTCGCAGGTGCCCACGGCCAGCAACGCGATGCCGAAGGCCAGCCCCGCGGCGCGCGCGGTGCCCGGCTTGGAGCCCAGGCGCGAGCCCGCCCCGAAGAGCAGGGTGGGGTTGACCAGCGCCAGCGCGCTGATGACGAGCCCCGCGGCAATGAGCAGCACGGGCAGGCAGGTGTTGAGCAGGAAGCCCATGGGCGCCTCCTAGAAGCCCGTGTGGGCCTGGTCGAGCACCCGGCGGCGGGCACTGAAGTTCTCAGAGGGGTGGGCGTTGGTGTAGTAGCGCAAGATCTCCTGGGCCGTCTCCTCGATGGCGCGGTTGTCCGTGCGCACCACGATGCAGCCCAGGCGGCGCATGAGCGTGCGGGCCTGCTCGAGGTCGCGGCAGACCTGCTCGTAGTCGGCGTAGGAGGAGGCGACCTCGCTGGCGTTGCCCAGGCGGCGCTTGCGGATGTCGACGAGGACCTCGGGCACGGTCATGAGCCCAAAGAGGCGCGACGGATCGACCTCGTAGATCTGCTTGGGCGGGGTGCTGAGCGGGTCGAGGGGCACGTTGGCCACCTTGTAGCCCTGCTGGCTGAGGTAGATGGAGAGCGGGGTCTTGGAGGTGCGCGAGACGCCGATGAGGACGATGTCTGCCGCGGTGAGCTCCTCGGGGCGGCAGCCGTCGTCGTGGGCGATGGTGAACTCGATGGCCTCGATGCGCTCGAAGTACTTGTCGTTCAGGGCGCGCAGGGTGCCCGCCTTGGCCGTGGGCTTGGTGCCGGTGACGTCGATGAGGGTCTTGACGGCCGTCTCGAGCACGTCGACGGCCCAGACCTGGGGGTTGCGGGCGGCGAAGTCGCGCGCCTCGAAGGCAACGAGGCGGCTGGAGGTGGTGTAGAAGAGCACGAAGGGCTCGAGCTCGTAGCGCGAGCGGTGGTAGTCGAGGTGCTCTTGCAGCTCGCAGCGGACGTCGTCTGGGTCCGTGACGTCCGAGAGCAGCTCGATGGTGGGGTTGGTGATCCCGAACGCCGCCGCTGCCGCCTTGGCAACGGTCACCGCGGTGCTGCCCGCCCCGTCTGAAAGAATGTGGATGGTGGGAAAGCCCTCAACGCGGTCGCCCTGCCTGATCCATCTCCTCACGCCAAGCTCCCTCCTGCGCGCACGCCCGCGCGCTGACTCAAAGCACGGCGCCGGCCGCGCCCCAGCGGGGCGGGCCGGCGCAGGTCTGGCACAAGCTTACTTTGCCAGCTTGCCGATGTCTGCCACGTTGGCGAAGACGGCGGCGAAGCGGTTGAGCAGCTGCATGTTGGTGCGGTATACGGCAGGGTCGGGGTCTTTGACCATGACCTTGTCGAAGAAGAGGTCGATGGGCTTGCGCAGGGCGGCCAGGCAGGCCAGCGCCGCGGCAAAGTCGTCTGCGGCCAGCGCGGCGGCGACCTTGGTCTCGGCCTCGACGATGGCGCAGCTCAGGGCGTGCTGGACCTCGGTGAGCGCTGACTCCTCGTATGCGCAGCCCTCGGCGGGCTCGCGGAGGTTGTTGGCGCGGGTGAAGGCGGCCGCGAGGTCCGCGAAGGCCTCGGGCTCGTTGGCGCGGGCGGCCTCGAGGGCGGCGACGCGCTTGACGAGCTGCGCGGGCTCCTCGATGCCGGCGGCGAGCACGGCATCCACGGCGTCTGCGCCGTTGCCGGCGTCGCGCAGCATGACCTTGGTGCGGGTGACGAAGAACTCGACCACCTGGGCGCGGATGGCCGCTGCATCGAACTCGATGCCCTGCTCGGCGTATGCCTTGAGCGCGGTCTCGACCAGCGCGGGGATGGAGAGCTGCAGGCCTGCGTCCTGGATGCTCAGCACGCCCAGTGCGGCGCGGCGCAGGGCGTAGGGGTCGGAAGAGCCGGTGGGGCCCATGCCGGCGGCGAATATGCCGCAGATGGTGTCGATCTTGTCGGCGCAGGCGACGACCTGGCCGGCCAGGTTGCCGGGGACCACGTCGCCGGAAAAGCGCGGGTGGTAGTGCTCGGTGACGGCCTGGGCCACAGCAGGCGTCTCGCCGGAGAAGCGCGCGTAATGGCCGCCCATCACACCCTGCAGCGAGGTGAACTCGACCACGGCGCCGGTGATGAGGTCTGCCTTGCACAGCCAGGCGGCGCGCAGCGCGTCTGCCTCGTCCTGGCCGGTGATGCCGGCGCCCTGGCAGACCGCCTGGGCGATGGCGCGGATGCGCTGGGTCTTGCTGTAGACGCTGCCCAGCTTCTCCTGGAAGACGACCTCCTTGAGGCCCTCGACGTAGGCCTCAAGCGGCTGGCGGCGGTCCTCGCGGACGAAGAAGGCCGCGTCCTCGAGGCGGGCGCGGACCACGCGCTCGTTGCCGTCGCGGATGGTGTCAATGCAGGCCGGGTCGCCGTTGCCGGTGACGATGAAGGCGTTGTCGAGCGAGCCGTCCTTGCGGTACAGCGGGAAGTAGCGCTGGTGCTCGAGCATGGCGTCCGTGATGATTTCGGGCGGGACCTCCAGGAACTCCTCGTCGAAGTGCGCCACGATCACGGTGGGCCACTCGACCAGGTTGACGACCTCGTCGAAGGTGCCCTGCGGGGTGTCTGCCACCAGGCCGGTCTGCTCCTCGACGGCCTTGATCTGCTCGCGGATGGAGGCGGCGCGCTGCTCGGCGCTGGGCATGACCCTCATCTGCTCGAACTTGCCGAAGAACTCGTCTGCACTGGCGACCTCGACGGGCTCGGGCGCCAGGAAGCGGTGGCCGTAGGTGGTGCGCCCGGCGGTGAGCCCGGCGAACTCCACGGGCACCACCTGATCGCCCAGCAGGGCGACCAGCCAGCGCACGGGGCGCGAGAAGGTCTCGTGCAGGGAGCCCCAGCGCTGCGAGCGCGGCCAGGAGAGGCCCTTGACGAGCCCCTGCAGGATGCCGGGCAGCAGCTGGGCAGCGGGCACAGCGGGCTTGGAGACCAGGGCGTAGACGTAGTCGACGCCGTTCTCGTCGGCCTCGACGACGAGCTGCTCGGGAGCGATGCCCTTGCCGCGGGCGAAGCCGGCAGCCGCCTTGGTGGGTTTGCCGTCTGCGTCGAAGGCGATCTTTGCGGCGGGGCCCTTGGCCTTGGTCTCGAGCGCCTGGGTGGACTCGGCCAGCTCCTTGACGGAGAGGATCATGCGGCGCGGGCTCGAGCAGGTCTCGACGGCGCCGTGGGCGAGCCCTGCCTCGTCCAGGGCCTTGGTGGCCAGGGCCTTGAGCTGCTCGGTTGCCTTGTAGAGCGCGGCGGAGGGAATCTCCTCGGTGCCGATCTCGAAGATGAGGTTCTTAGCCATTGTCTACTCCTCCTCTGCAGCGGCGCTGCGCTTGTCGACGGGGCCGTCCTGCGACGGGATGTAGGAGCCGCCCTTCTCGACGACCTCGTCCAGGTAGCTCACGCAGCAGGCCTTGGCCACGTCGCGCACGCGCAGGATGTAGGCCATGCGCTCCGTGGCGGAGATGGCGCCGCGGGCGTCGAGGATGTTGAAGGCGTGGGAGCACTTCATGACGTTGTCGTAAGCGGGCAGGGGCAGGCCCAGGTCGAGGAGGCGGTGGCACTCCCTCTCGCAGGCCTCGAAGCGCTTGAAGAGCATGTCGACGTCCGCATGCTCGAAGTTGTAGGCGGACTGCTCGCGCTCGTTCTCATAGAAGACGTCGCCGTAGGTGAAGACGGTGCCGTCCGGGCACTCGGTCCAGACGAGGTCGTAGACGCTGTCAACGCCCTGGATGTACATGGCCAGGCGCTCCAGGCCGTAGGTGACCTCTGCGGGGACGGGGTCGCACTCGATGCCGCCCACCTGCTGGAAGTACGTGAACTGGGTGACCTCCATGCCGTTGAGCCAGACCTCCCAGCCAAGGCCCCAGGCGCCCAGCGTGGGGCTCTCCCAGTCGTCCTCGACGAAGCGGATGTCGTGCTCGCGCGGGTTGATGCCGATGGCCTCCAGCGAGCCCAGGTAGAGGTCCTGGATGTTGTCCGGGGAGGGCTTCATGATGACCTGGAACTGGTAGTAGTGCTGCATGCGGTTGGGGTTGGAGGCGTAGCGGCCGTCTGCGGGGCGGCGGCAGGGCTGCACGTAGGCGGTGCGCCAGGTGCCGGGGCCCAGGGAGCGCAGGGTGGTGGCGGTGTGGTAGGTGCCGGCGCCAACCTCGGAGTCATAGGGTTGCAAGACGATGCAGCCCTGGTCTGCCCAGTAGCGCTGCAGCGTGAGGATGATGTCCTGGAATGTGAGCATTGTTCTTCCTTTGCCGAAGGGACGGGTGCTTGGTGTGAGGCGCCTTTACTCGAGGAAGCCAAAGGAGCCGATGGGCCAGTAGGTGAAGAAGGCGTGGCCGGTGACGCTCGAGACCGGCACGGCGCCGAAGTAGCGGCTGTCGCTCGAGTTGGTGCGGTTGTCTCCCATGCACCAGATGCAGCCGTCTGGGACGGTGTAGGGGTACTGGATCTGCGCGGGGCCCTCGAGCGGGTAGCTGGGCTTGCCACCGGTGTAGGAGCTCTCCTCCAAGGGCTGGCCGTCGACGTAGACCACGCCGTCGACGAGGTCGACGGTCTGCCCGCCCACGGCGATGACGCGCTTGATGAGCGTGGTGTTGGCGTCGAGCGGGTCGATGAAGGTGACCACCTCGCCCTGCTGGGGGCCGCGGGTGTAGTAGCTGATCTTCTCTGAGAGGATGCGGTCCTCGAGCTGGATGGTCTCCAGCATGGAGCCGCTGGGTATCTCGTAGGGCCTGACCACGAAGGTGGTGATGCCCCAGGCCAGCGCGAGCGCGGCGACGATGATGACGGCGAACTCTATGATGGAGTTGCGTATCCCGGCTGCGGGGCTGGGCTTGGCAGCCGGCTGCTGCTGCCCGGGCTCCTCTTCGGGGGTGGTGTTGTGTTCCTTGCTCATGTTCCTGCCTGCATGGGTGCTTGTCCGGGACCAAAACATACGAAGCCCCATGATACCCCGCGGCATGCGGGCTACGGCTGGCAGTTGCCCATGATTTCGTGCGCGAGCGCAAGTTCTGCGGGGGTGAGCGCTGCGTTCGGGATGAGGTCCGGGCGCTGCTGCGCGGTGCGGATGACCGCCTGCTCGCGCCTCCAGGCCTCGACCCTGCCGTGGTCGCCGGAGAGCAGGACCTCTGGCACGTCCATGCCGCGGTAGCTCGCCGGGCGCGTGTACTGGGGGAACTCGAGCAGCCCCTCTGCGAAGGACTCCTCCACCGCGCTGCCCTCGTCTCCCAGCACGCCGGGGATGAGGCGCACCACCGCGTCTGCCACCACCATGGCCGGCAGCTCGCCGCCGGTGAGGACGTAGTCGCCCAGCGAGTAGCAGCGGTCTGCCAGGGAGTAGACGCGCTCGTCGAAGCCCTCGTAGCGGCCGCAGACCATGAGCAGGCGCTCGTGCTCTGCCAGCTCCATGGCAGCTGCCTGGGTGAAGGGCTCGCCGGTGGGCGTGAAGAAGATTACCGTGGGGCGGGGGCTTTGGGCGCACAGCTCGTCGAGCGCCTCGAAGACGGGCGGGCAGGTCATCAGCAGGCCCTGGCCGCCGCCGTAGGGCTCGTCGTCGGTGGTGCGGTGGCGGTCGTGCGTCCAGGCGCGCAGGTCGTAGGCGCGAAAGTCCAGGGCGCCCTTCTTGGCGGCCCTGCCCATGATCGAAAGCGACATGTACGGCTCGAACATCTGCGGGAAGACGGAGAGCACGTCGATGCGGATGCTCACAGCTCCTCCAGACCCTGCAGCAGGTGCAGCACCAGCGGCTCGCCGGGCGCGGAGGGCACGGCGACCACCGTCTCGTCGATGACGGGGACGAGCAGCTCGCCGCCACCCGGGCGGGTGATGACGAGGACGTCGTTGGCCTTGGTCTCGAGGTACTCCGTGACGGTGCCCAGCTCGCGGCCGTCGTCGCTCACGGCGCTGCAGCCCAGCACGAGGACCATGTCCTCCTCCGGGCGCAGGTCGAGGTCGCCGCCGTGGGCGAGCAGGTAGCGGCCTACGAGCTGCTCGGCGGCATCGATGCCGTCCAGGCCCTCGATGCCGATGACGGCGGAGCTGCCGTCCCAGGACTCCAGCGAGCTGACGGCGCCGCAGCGCACGCCGCGCAGCAGCGGCGGCACGACGTGGACCTCGAGGCCCTCGTAGATGCAGAGGGGAAGGCCCTCGGTGCAGCGCACCAGGACCTTCCCCTCCAAGCCCCTGGTCTTGACGACCTGGGCTATGTTGACGTAGGGCGTGCCCGACAAGCTAGTCTGCCAGCTCGACTTCTGCGTGCAGGCCGCACTGGGAGGCGGCTGCGCGGGCGAGGGTGCGGATAGCCTTGATGATGCGGCCCTGACGGCCGATGACCTTGCCGATGTCTCCCTCGGCAACGGTGATCTGGACCTCGATCTCGTCGCTGCCCTGGTAGACGAAGTCGACGGCCACAGCCTCCGGCTCGTCGACGATCTGCTCGACGAGGGAGCGGACCAGGTCGGTCACATCAGTCGGGTTCTGGCTCATGAGGCGCCTACTCTTCCTCGGCGGCGGCTGCAGCGGCCTCCTCGGCTGCCTTGCGTGCTGCCTCCTCGGCTGCAGCCTTCTCTGCAGCTGCCTTCTCGGCTGCCTTGAGCTGCTCGCGGGCCTGGATCTTGGCAGGCTTCTCGGAGCCGGTGGCGATGGCGATCAGCTTGGCGACGCGCTCGGAGGGCTGGGCACCCTTGGCGATCCAGGCGTTGATCTTGTCCATGTCCAAGTTGATTCCAGAGGGTTCCAGCTTGGGGTCGTAGGTGCCGACGAGCTCGATGAAGCTGCCGTCGCGGCGCTTGCGCTGGTCTGCGACGACGACGCGATAGAACGGGGCCTTGTGTGCACCATGACGTGCGAGACGGATGACTACCAAAACTACTCCTTCAAATTAACCCTGCACCCCTTGTGCAGGCGCTTATTTGAGACCTTGCGTGTGGTGACGGGCCACACAGCGACTTGATATTGTACATGCTGAAACAGCTTTTGGGGAGAGGCAATTTGGCGTTTGGCGGGGCTTTTCGCAGCATTCCGCCGGGCACCCCTAGGAGCTCGTCATCGAGCGCGCCAGCGCGACGCCGGCGACGATGCCCGCAAAGCACACCAGCAAGGTGAGCACCACGTTGAGGAGGGCGAGCAGGTGCTCCCCGCCCACCATGAGCTTCCAAGTGTCGAGCCCGAAGGTGGACAGCGTGGTGAAGCCGCCCAGGCAGCCCGTGGTCACAAAGGCCACCAGGCGCGCGTTGCCGCCGCTTGCCTGCGGGAGGAAGAGGGCGAGCCAGCCCATGAGGAAGCAGCCGACGAAGTTGATGGCCAGGATCCCGATGGGAAAGCCGAAGGAGGCCTGGCCCACGGTGAAGTAGGCGAGCTTGTTGGTGAGGGTGGTGACGAGGAAGCGCGCGACAGCGCCGATGAATCCGCCGCAGCCGACTGCCAGCACGTCCAAGAGCATGGGGGGGTCCTTTCCGCACAGGGGCGGGCTCATGCCCGCCGAAGACAGCCTACAGGTACCACTGGGCCTGGGCATGGTAGAGCTCGGCAAAGACCCCGTCAGCGGCAAGGAGCTCCTCGAGCGTGCCATCCTCCACGATGCGCCCGTCCTCGAAAACCAGGATGCGGTCGACCACCGAGGCCACGCCCAGGCGGTGCGAAACGAGTATGGCGCTGCGCTCCCCCACCAGCTCTGCGAAGTTGCGGTAGATCAGGGCCTCCGCCGCCGGGTCGAGCGCGGAGGTGGGCTCGTCGAGCAGCATGATGCGCGCCTGGTCGCGCCAGGCGGCGCGCGCGATGGCCACGCGCTGCCACTGCCCGCCCGAGAGGTTGTTGCCCTGCTCGCTGTAGGAGCCCACCACGTCGTCGAGCCCGAGGCTGCGCGCGCATATGAACTCCGCGGCGCCCACGTGCTCGGCGATCTCCATGAGGGCGGCGTCGTCTGCGGGGCGCTGTGGGTTGGAGACGGTGATGTTGGCGCGGATCGTGTCCTCGTAGCGGGCAAAGTCCTGGAACACCGCGGAGAGCTGCGGGCGCACCGCGCCGGGGTGGCGGTAGGGGTCGAGCCCGCACACGCGCACGCTGCCGCTGTCTGGCGCGTAGAGGCCGCAAAGCAGGTTGACGAAGGTGCTCTTGCCGCTGCCGTTGCGGCCCACCACGGCCACGTGCTCGCCGGCGCGTATGCGCACGCTCACGCCCTTGAGAGCCTCGGAGGGGGCGTCCGGATAGGTGAAGCGCACGTCCTCGAAGACGACGTCTGCGCCCTGGAGCCGCTCGCCGGCGGCCAGGGGGGCGTCCTCCTCCTGCTCGAAGGAGTCCAGCGCGAAGAAGTCCTGCATGTAGGGGGCGCTGGCGATGAACTGCGTCACCCCGAAGAAGAGCTGCCCGGCCAGCTGCTGCATCTGCCCGGCGGCGCTCAGGGCCAAGGTGAAGGCGCCCAGCCCCAACGCGGGGTCCTGGAAGATCTGCCAGGCCGCCAGGCAGAGGATGAAGAGGTAGACGCTGCCGCCAAGCAGGTCCGCGGCGGCGTTCTGGAGCACGTGGCGGCGCTTCATGGCGGTGTCCGCGCCGACGAACTCCCCCACGGCAGGGACCCACTTGCGGTGCTTGATGTAGGGGAAGACGCGGTTGAAGCGGGTCTCCTGCAAGGTCTGGAAGCGCGTTGCGTCCTGGTAGTACATGGAGGCGAAGGCCTGGGCTCGCGCCGTCTCCACGCCCAGGCGGTACTTCTCGCGCTCCTGGCGGTAGGCGATGAGGATGCCCGGGGCGGCGGTCGCCACCACGACGAGCACCATCCAGGGGTCGACACCGGCGAGCACCAGCGCCAGCGCCGTGAAGGCGACGAGGTTCTGCAGCCACTGGGCCACCAGCTGCATGGAGCCGGCCACCTGGGGGCCGGCCGCGGTGTCTGCGAAGGCGACCTTCTCGGCAAAGCCCTGGGAGTTGTCGATGAAGCGCATGCGCACGCGGCAGGTGAGCTCGAGGGTGCGCTGGTTGATGTAGCGGGCGATGCGCTCGGTGTCTGCCTGCTCGTAGTAGCTGCGCACGCAGCCGTAGAGCAGCTGCAGCAGGTAGAGGCCCAGCAGGGCAGCCAGGCCCGCGAGCGCCGCCTCGAGGCTGCCGCTGCCCTCGAAGAGCCCCTGCACCTGGTCTGTGAAGGCGCCCAGGGCGGCGGCGATGAGGGACGGCAGCAGCGCCAGCAGGAAGCCGGCCGCGCTCACCGCGCACGAGGCCGCCCCGCGGGCCTTGAAGCTCACGGCAAGGGCGCGCCCCGCCAGGCGGAGGAACCCGAGGAAGCCGATGCGCGCGTCGGGGCGCTCGGGAGGGGCCACGCTCGACAGCGGGCGCTGCGTTCCGCCGCTCATAGGGCCTCCTCCCCGCCCTCATACCACATGGCCTGCTCGCTGAAGAAGCGCGCATAAAGGCCCCCTGCGGCCAGCAGCTCGCTGTGCGTGCCCTGCTCCGCCACGTGCCCGCCCTCCATGACGACGATGCGGTCGGCCAGGCGGGCAAAGCCCACGCGGTGGCTGATGAGTATGCCCGTGTTGCCGCCTATGCGCTGGCGGATGCGGGCGAACTGGTCGAGCTCGGCCAGGGGGTCGAGCATGCTGGCGGGCTCGTCGAAGACCATGACCTCCTTGTCGCCCATGTAGGCGCGGGCGCAGGCCAGGAGCTGTTTCTCGCCGCCGGAGAACTCCACGCCGTTGCGGTCGATGCGCTTGCGCACCATGGTCTGCAGCCCGCGGGGCAGGCGCTGCAACAGGTGGGCGGCCCCTCCCCTCTCGAGGGCCTGGAGCACGGCCTGCTCGTCTCCCATCTGCTCGACGTTGCCGTAGGCGATGTTCTCGCCCAGGGTGTGGTGGTAGAGGTAGAAGTCCTGGAAGAAGGCGCCGATGCCCTTGGAGAGCTGGCCGGGCTGCAGCTGGCTGTAGGGCACGCCCTTGAAGCGCAGCTCGCCCTCCTGAGGGGGCAGGACGCCCATGAGGAGCTTGACCAGGGTCGACTTGCCGGAGCCGTTCTCCCCCACCAAGGCCACGACCTCGCCGGGGTATATGTCGAGGTCGACGCCGCGCAGCTCCTGGCGGGAGCCGGTGTAGGAGAAGCCCACCCCGCGCGCGCTGAAGACGGGCGCGGTGGCGCTGGGGCGGGCGGCTTCCGCGGCCTGCGGCTGCGGGGCGGGGGC
Source organism: Coriobacteriales bacterium (assembly GCA_051876105.1). Taxonomy (GTDB): domain Bacteria; phylum Actinomycetota; class Coriobacteriia; order Coriobacteriales; family QAMH01; genus W2P13-069. The sequence goes on from JBJEHN010000010.1 coordinate 41,913, forward strand.
AGCGCCCCCCGCGGCGAGCAGCGCGTTTTGCTGCTCGATGCTGAAGAGCGCCTCGTCAAAGGCCACCAGGTCGCGCAGCAGGGGGCTCACGGCGGTGAAGAGCTTGGTGCACAGGGTGAGCGCCGTAAGCACCACGGCCGGCGTGGTGAGGCCCTGGGCCATCTGCCACAGCATGGCGCCCACGCAGGCGGCCAGGAACAGGTAGAAGATCGCGCCGGAGGCAAAGCCGCGCAGCTCGGCGGAGCGCGCGCGCTCCAGGGCGAGCCCGAGCCGCACGTCGTAGGCGCTGCGCCAGCCCTGCACCAGCTGCCCCGCGCAGCCGAAGACGCGCAGCTCCTTGGCCACGTTGGGCTCTGCGGGCATGCCCCTGAGGAACTGGGCCTTGACCTCGGCCTTCCGAAAGCGCGGCCACGAGAAGCGCGTGCCCTTGGAGAAGCGGCCAAAGACGGCGACGACCAGCACCACGTAGACGAGCGTGATGGCCAGCACCGCCGGCGCCAGCGAGTAGGCGGCAACGCACAGCGAGCCTATGGAGAACGCACTCGCCACCATGGCGCAGATGCAGCTCACCAGCTGGTTGAGGGCCATGGAGCGGCGCATGATGTAGTTGAAGTCCTCGTTGACGTTGCGGCGCATGAGGGTGAGCAGGTCGCTGCCGTTGACGACGTCCATGAGGTGGCCCTGCATGCCGTAGGTGTAGGTGTTCTGGAGCAGGGTGCCCAGGAACTCCGCGTTGATGCGGCTGGAGACGGCGATCAGCGCCAGCAGCGCGCCGTAGGCGGCGAGCACAGGCAGCAGCTGCTCGAAGCTGCCCTGCCCAGTGGCGATGAAAGCGGAGAGCTGCTCGATGGCCTCGCGGTTGAAGACCAGGGCCACGGCCGGCAGCACCGAGAGCAGCACCACGGCGGCGAGCGTGCCGGCCAGGAGCCTGGAGTCGATCGACCAGGCGAGCCTGAGCGCCCAGGCAACGGTCTTGAGCGTGCTGCGCAGGCGCGGGCGCGTGCGGCGCTCCTTCCCCATGGGCTCCCCTCTCTCCTCGGGCGACTCTGTTCTCACAAGAAGATGATAGAGCACAAAGAGCGGGCCGGGCGGAAGACATCCCACCCGGCCCGCTCGAATGTGTTTGTTCGCGCGATCCTACAGCGAGGTGGTGCGCGCCTCGCAGGCCCTGCGGGCCTCGGCGACGGCCTCGGCGATGGCGGCGACGGCCTCCTCCACCGGCAGCTCGCGCTTGACGCCGCTGTGGCGGTCCTTGAACTCGACGATGCCGTTTG
>JBJEHN010000011.1:0-10864 GCA_051876105.1 Coriobacteriales bacterium
TCGTTTAACGGGCGCACCTAAGGATTCGCGGAGGGGCTGGAATCGTTTAACCGAGACACCTAAGCTCCCTTAGTGCCGCCCGCTACTCGCTGGGGAGGCTGACGACCTCGTATTCCACGAGGCGCTCGCAGCGTTTCTCGAGCAGGTCCCAGGGCTCGCAGCACAGCGCACGGGCAAGGCGCACCATGTACTCGGCGCGGGCCCGATTGATGCTCTTCTGACGTTGCTCGTACTGCTGCAGGGTGCGAACTGGAACGCCGGAAAGCTCGGCAAGCTGCCGCTGACTGAGTTGTGCCCGCGTGCGCAACAGCTGCAGGTTCGTCAATGGCTGCGCAGCGACGCACAGCTCGTCCATCCGCAGGCAGAACGAGCTGATGTCCATCTCGTGGTAGGGGTGGTACAGCAGCTCGACCTGAGTAATGGGCACGAGCTGCTCGATCTCTGCCAGGCTGCGGCCGCTGCGCCACTGGTAGTACGCCAGTGCCCAGCCCGCCCAGTACTCGCGCCCCGGGCAGAGCATCTGCCGCGCCGCAGACACAGGAGGCTCTCCCAGCAGCTCGATGGCCATCTCCGTTCCAGAGCGCCCGATGAAGATGCCGGGGCATCCCCTCTCAAGCAGGCTGGGGAACCTGCTGCGCAGGAAGAGCGCATAGTACGAGCGCATGTCCTCGCCGCGCACGTTGACGGCATAATCGAGCATCGAGCCCATGGCCTGCTGCACGCTGCCCACATAGCTTTCCTCATAAGCGAGCATCGCCCGGCACCATTCCCTTGGTGACAATCTCCCCTATGAAGAGATCGTCCGCGCGATAGCCCACGATCACGTCCACCCCCTCCGTATCGAGGGAGAAGTTATTAAAGAGGTAGTTTCTGCCCCTTACGGCGAGCGGAGCACGCAAGTCAAACTTGCGGTATTTCAGAAGAACAGTGAGCCAATGAAGGGCAACGAGGTTGTCTGAGCAGAGGTCGAGCACTGACAAGCCGCTGTCATCGAAGCTGTACTTGTTAGCGAAACCATCATCGCAGCTGCTCACAGCCCACTCCATCGCCATATCGCGCTCGCGAGTGCAGTAGAAAGCGAGCCCGTAATCGTTGTGCGGATTGCCTACCCCGAAAACGGGTTTCTCGATTATCTTGCTCGAACCGTGATACAGGATTTGCGCCACGCTGACCCTCCTTATACTCCTTTGGGAGTATAGCATGGACAAACAGAGCGAGTCTGAAGAAGAGGTGCTCGGCTCCTCTCCCATCTACACCCTATCGCCTACTGGTAGCAGGGGGACGTTGAGGGCGGCGATGGCGGCTAAGTGCTCGGGGAGCTCGCGCTCCGGCACCAGCCAAAGCAGCCAACACTAAGGCAGCAATCAACACTCCACGCAGTATTGGATGCGGAGTAATTCGTTTCATTATTTCTCGCCTTCCAATAATCAAGTAGAGCTCCGCAACAAATCATCCAAAGTCGATAACAAAACCATGAGCGATCAACAGATAGAATGCAGGAGCAAATACGACAACGGATACACCGAGCACCAGCACTAGGAGCGCGCGAACATAGGACCATGCGTTCTCGCTGTTCTTGAACAGCACGAGCAAACGCTTCATTCCGGTATTCAACACAACGCTGCACACAAGACCGATCGCGGCAAACAGCAGGATCTCAACCGCTCCCTTTGCCCCGTAATACGCCTTTCCGTCAGCTCCAAAGCCGTAATGGAGCATCACGACAGCGAAAGCAAGTGCTACGGCAGCTAGTATCAAGCGTGACAAGGACTTGACGCCCTCTGCCAACAATTAGGTCCTGAGCTAAGGCATTCCAAATACAATCACCAAGTTGTAATAACTTTCCTAAATCATAAAATATTTGCATGTTCGTGCAAAAACTTTGTATTAGCAGCACCTTTTTGGATATACTTGAAGCGAGGTGAAAAACAATGATTGAAAGAACGCACTACCTTGACCGCCTCAAGCGATGGCGGGACAAGCGAATCATTAAGGTAATCACAGGAATACGCCGCTGCGGCAAGTCCACGCTCATGGCGCAGTTCCAAGAGAAGCTGCTGCAAAGCGGGGTGGGGGCAGACCAGATTGTAGCCGTCAACCTGGAGGACTACGCCTTCGCGGATTTGCTGGACCCGAAGAAACTCCATGCGTACGTGCTCGAGAAGGTTCCGGCAGGCAAGAAGGCCTACGTCTTCTTGGACGAGATACAGAACGTCCCGGACTTCCAGAGCATGGTGAACAGCCTCTTTTTGAGGGAGAGCATCGACCTCTACATCACGGGGTCCAACGCCTACATGCTCTCTGGCGAGCTGGCCACGTTGCTCACAGGGCGCTACGTCACCATCGAGATGCTCCCCCTGTCCTTTGCCGAGTACGTGTCATGGACTGGCGACAAGGGCGACCTGCAAAGGAAGTACGCTGACTATCTCGAGCAGGGCTCCTTCCCCTACGCAACCGAGCTGGGGGGCGACATCAAGGCGGTAGACGAGTACCTGCAGGGCATCTACAGCACAGTGGTGCTCAAGGACGTGGTGGGGCGCCTGAGGAGCGTCGACCCGATGATGCTCGAGAGCGTGCTGCGCTTCGTGTTCGACAGCATCGGCAGCAGGCTCTCCACCAAGAAAATCGCCGACACCCTGACCTCCATGGGGCGCAAGATCGACACCAGGACGGTGGAGCGCTACCTGAGCGCCTTTATCGACAGCTACATCCTCTACCGTGCGCAGCGCTACGACGTCAAGGGCAAGCAGCACCTCAAGACGCTGGAGAAGTACTACGTGGCAGACATCGGGCTTCGCTACATGCTGCTGGGCCGCAAGCACGCGGACACGGGCCATATTCTCGAGAACGTGGTGTACCTCGAGCTGATCCGCCGCGGCTACAGCGTCCATGTGGGCAAGGTGGGCGACCAGGAGGTCGACTTCGTGGCGGAGGGTCGTGACGGGCTCGCCTACTACCAGGTGGCAGCAAGCGTGCGCGATACCTCCACCCTGCAGAGGGAGCTCCGCGTCCTGCAGAAAATCCATGACAACTACCCCAAGTACCTGCTGACTTTGGACGAGGATCCCGATTCGGACTTCGAGGGTATACGCAAGAAGAACGTTCTCGACTGGCTGCTTGAGGAGGCGTAGCAATGGAGAGAGCCGACGATTAATCGATTAACGGTTAATCCCTAGATGCAGCCAAAAGTAACACTACCTCTCTCTGAAATTCCCAAAAGCCGCCCCTGAGCTGTGATTTCTCGTCTCAGCCAGGCCCTCTTTGCGCACTACTATGTAGTGCTATCTAACACGCTATAGCCAGAGGAGGGGCTGCCACCTCGACCGCCGCGGCAGCGCCGACCCCCGGGCCGTCATTTCGGCCGCCGCCGCAGCGCCGACCCCCGGGCCGTCATTTCGACCGGAGGCGCGATCAGCGCCGGAGTGGAGAAATCCCAGGTTGAGCCGCAAGACCGTGTCTCAAGCCCCGCTCCCCTGGCTCCACCGGAGATTTCCCCACGCACTCGCTTGGTCGAAATGACGTGCGAAGAGCGCCATTGCAGGCTATCTCACCTTTGTTAACCCACCCTCTCGCCTACTGGTAGCAGGGGGACGTTGAGGGCGGCGATGGCGGCTAGGTGCTCGGGGAGCTCGCGCAGGCAGCCGGCGTAGGCGGCGGCGTTTTGGCCGCAGGCGAGGGCCTCCACGCTCACGCGGTCGACCAGGTCGTGGACGCTCTCGGCGTTGCCGGTGACGAACAGGCCGGGGCTGCCCTCCACGCCCTCGAAGAGCTCGCGCTCTGGCACAAGGCCGCAGCTGATGAGCAGGGTGTCGCAGGGCACGAACTCGGCGCGCGACCCGTCCAGCGCCCCGTCCTCGCCGAACGGCGCGACCCACACGCCCTCCAGCCGCCTGGCGCCCCTGATGCTCGCCACGCCCCAGCCGTAGCGGGTCTCTATACGATAGGGGTCTATGCAGCGGCGGTGGTTGCGGACCAGGCCCGTTGCCTCCTTGGCCACCAGCATGCGCACATGGGCCCCGCTCAGGGTCATGCGGCGCGCCATGATGAGGCCGATGTCGCCGCCGCCGAGGATGACCGCCTCCCTGCCCGGCAGCCTGTGCTCGATGTTGAGCATGTACTGCGCCGTGCCCGCGGTGTAGATGCCCTCGGGCCTGTCCCCGGGGATGCGCAGCTGGCCGCGCGTGACCTCGCGGCAGCCGCCTGCCACGACCACGCTCCTGGCGCGCAGCGCTCGCGGCCCGCCGATCGCGGCGCCGCAGGCATGCAGAGCGAAGGAACCGGTCGTGTCATCGTGCTCTAGACCGGTGACGCTTGTGGCGCAGGCCCACTCGGCTCCGCTGGCCTCCAGCTCCGCGATCCAGCGCTTGGCGTACTGCGGGCCAGTCATGTTCTGCCTGTACACGTAGAGGCCGAAGCCGTCGTGGATGCACTGGGGCAGCACGCCGCCCAGGTACTCCTCGCGCTCGAGCAGCAGGGTGCGCGCCCCGGCTCGCGCCGCAGCCGTGGCAGCCGCGAGCCCGCCCGCGCCGCCGCCGATGACGACGACGTCGTAGTCAAACTCCGGGGGACAGGCCCCGGGGGCTGGGGCGAAGCGGGGGTCGGCCCAGCGCAGACGAGCGGGGCGGGTGTGGGCGATGAGCTCCGAGGCCTCGCGGGCCTCGTCGGCCACATGTGCAGGCAGGGCGTCGGCGGGCTTTCGGCCGGCCATCTCGTCGATCACAGCTTGCACGCGGGGCTTGCAGAAGCCGCCCTGGCACCTTCCCATGGTCACGCGCAGGCGGTGCTTGAGGCCCTCGACGTCGACGGGTGGCAGCGCGCCGGAGAGCTCGCGGCGCACGTCGCCCTCGGTGATCTTCTCGCAGCGGCACAGCACGTGCCCGAAGCTCGGGTCTTTGGCCAGCAGCCGGCGCTGCTCGCTGGGCCCGCACTGCAGGAAGGGCTTGCGCGCCCTCCTGTGCGGGTCGAAGGCGGGGTCCTCCAAGAGCATCAGACCCTCGCGGCGCAGCAGCTCGACAGCGCGCCTGGCCAGCGCCGGCGCGCTCGTCATGCCCGGGTTCTTGATGCCCAGCAGGCTCACGAAGCCCGGCGCGCTCGCCCGCACCACGAAGTCCTTCTTCTCCTTGACCACGTTGTCGATGTTGGCCCTCACCCCGGCGAAGCTAGTGATGACACGGCCTAGCCGGATATCAGGCACGATCTTGCGCGCCACCGCCTCCACGTGCGCCAGGCCCGCCGCCGTGGTCGCGCGGTCGCCGAAGCCCTCGACGTCCTCGCTGGTGGGGCCGGCCAGGATGTTGCCATCGACCGTGGGCGCTAGCAGAGTGCCGCCCTCGTCGTTTTCCGCCGCCTGGAAGAGCACGTGGCGGATGGGCTCGGGGGCATCCAGCGCGCCCTGCTTGTCGAACACGTAGAACTGCCCGCGCTTGGGCAGCACCACCAGATCCGCCGGGTGCACCTGGGCGTCGAGCACGGCCGCCATGTCGCCGGCGGCGTTCACCACGTAGCGCGCGTCGATTCTCCGGCCGTCTGCCAGGTGCAGGTTCCAGCAGCCGCGCAGGTGCTCGATGCGCTCCACCTGGGCGTTGAGGAGGAACCTCGCCCCGTTGGCGGCGGCGTTCTCCGCGCAGGCGATGACCAGCGCGAAGGGGCTGATGATGCCGGTGGACTCGGCCACCATGGCGGCGATCACGCCCTCGGAAAGCCGCGGCTCGAGCTCCCGGGCCTCGTCGCCGCTGATGATCGGCAGGTCGCCCGCGCCGTTGGCGAGCGCGCGGCCGTGCTTCTCGCGCAGGCGCTCCATGCCGGCCGGCCCGAAGGCGCAGTACAGTCCGCCTATGCGCCTGAAGGGCACCTCCAGCTCGGCGGCCAGCTGGGTGTAGAGCGCGTTGCCCTCCACGGTGGAGAGCCCCTTGAGCGAGCCGCCGCGGGCGTGGAAGCCGGTGTGGATGAGGCCGCTGTTGGCCTTGCTCGAGCCCTTGCCCACGTCGTTGGCGCGCTCGAGCACCGCCACGTCCAGCTGGTAGCGGGCCAGCTCGCGGGCGATCATGCACCCACACACCCCGCCGCCGATCACCACAACGTCGAACTTCTGCATCTACAGCTCGCTTTCTCTCAGATTCTCTCCCCTGCCGCCGCGCCCGGTGCGGCAGGCAGGATCAGCCGACCACCTCGCTGAAGGAGCGCGCGCCCGTCTGCCGCATGCAGGTGAAGCCGCCGGCGGTCCAGCGGCGGTAGAGGCAGTTGGGGCAGGCCCGCACCTCGCCCGTGGCGCCGTACTCCTCCTGGTCGTTGTCGAACTCGAACACCGGGCAGCTGCGCGCATCGTCGTCAAAGCAGCCGCTCTCCAGCCCGCCCAGGGCGTCCTTGTCGCAGGGGCGCGCGATGCCGTCGTCGCCCAGCTGCGCCACGATGGCCATGCACCCGGCGAAGAGCAGGGGCTTGGCCTCGGCGCTCGTGGCGACGGGCTGGCTTGCGGTAAGCGCGTTGCACTGCGCGTCCAGCACGGCGACGCGGCCGTTGACCTGCGCGCCGAGCGCCTCGCAAACGCGCGCGGCCGTGGCGGTCGATGGCGCTGCTGCGTCCAAGACCCCCGAGGACACACCCGCCGCACCCGCAGCTGCGCTCGCCTCCTTCTCGCGGTGTTTTCCGCCGCCGGACCCGTCGCCTCTCCCGCGCCCGCGGCCTCCGCCGGACCCGTCACCGCGCCGGCCACCGGCCACGCCCGCGCCGTCGCACACAGCTTGCAGGTCCCACTTCCCGCGGAAGCGCCCGTCGCTGCCGGAGAGCCGCAGGCCCACGCCGGCCAGCGCGCCCACGACACCCTGCCCGTCGCCGCCGAGCTCCTCCAGCCGCAGCCAGGGGATGCGCTCGGCCAGCTCGTAAGCCTGCGCCTTCGAGACGTACTCCGCCTTCGCCCGGCGCCCGTAGTCGATGAGCTCGTAGAGCAGAGGGTCGTCGGCGTCCTGCGGCAGCACCGCCAGACACAGCCCCGGGTCCGCCGCGGCGGACATCTCGGCGCGCACAACCTCCGCCGCCTGCTGCCACAGCTCCTCGCAGCAACCCTGCGGCACCCAGGCCGTGAACGCCATCGAGGAGTTGTGGCTGGTGTAGGGCACGCTCTCGTCCAGCAGCAGCTGGTGCCGCGTGATCCCCAGCTCCACCTGCCCGCCCAGCCCGGCAACGCGGCCTGCGATCAGCTCTGCCACCTTGCCCGTTGAGGTATCCTTGGTGAGGTCGTCCGTGTCGTCAACGCACAGGGCGATCCGCTCCATCTGCTTCATGGTTTCCCCGTATCTCTCTCAGATTGTGCTGCCGCGCGCCGGTGTCAGCGCTTGGCCACGTTCTTCCTGCGGCGCTTGACGTCGAACACCAGCCCGGCTGCCACCACGGCGATCACCGCGACCACCGCCACAACCAGGCGCGGGTCGACCGGCTCCGGCTCCTCTGCCGCGTCATCGCCCAGCACATTGCCCTTCGCGTCGATCACGACCGGCTCGCTGCCCAGGCCCTCGCCCGAGCCCTCGTCGCCACCAGCCGCCGATCCGCCAGCGCTCCCGGCACTCCCAGCGCCTACGGCGCCACCGCCGTTACCGCCGCCACCGCCGGTGCCGCCCTCAACGGCCCCGGGCTCGGCGAGCGCGGTAGCCTTCTTCCCGGAAGCTGCGGTCTTGAACTCGATAACCGCCTCGTCCGGGTTGACCATGCCGTTCTTGGCGGTCACGCCGGGCAGCACGTGGATGCGGTACGCGGTGCCGGCGTCCAGCCCGTCCACATCGATCCACACGTACTGCCTGTACCCGAACTCCAGCTCCATGTCCGGCAGGCTCACGCTGTAGAGCTTCTTGCTCACAGCCTTGCCGTCTGCCGTCTCCAGCACGATGAGGTCCGCGTTTGCCTCCACCGAGGCAACCGCGTTCTCGAACTGCACCCAGTAGCGCCCCTGGGCAGGGGCCGCCTCCTCGCCCGCTTCAGGCGAGGAGGCAACAACCGCCGGCGAACCCGCATAGGCAGAGAGAGGAAGAACCGCCCACGCGCTCACCGCCAGGATGAATGCAACTGCAAATGCGAAAGCTGCAGAGATCGAACGACAAAGGCTCGTCTGGTGTCTCATCACTCCACCCCTTCCGGAGCGACCACATAGAGCTGGCCGGTGGCCTCGTCGCGGTACACCATGCCGACCTCTGCGTAGGAGGTGCCGTCAGACGACATGCCGCCGTCCACAACCTCCAGCTGGCTCGCCTCGATCTCCTGCGCGGTGTCTGCGATGTCTGCGGAGTTGAGCTGCACGTTGTAGCGCGCAACCAGCGCCACCATGAGGCCCGCCGCAAAGACGAGCATGACGTCCATCAGGTTGCCCAGCGACTCCATGGGGTCGCCGGAGTCGCCCATCACACCGTCGTCAAACGAGTCGAGCCCGCCAGAGACAAGCTTCTTGCTGTTGTTGAGCCCCATGATCACAACGCCCTCTCGAGTTGCGCGGCAACAGCGCGGCGGCCCATCTTGTCGTAATGCCACACGCTGCGATCGAAGTCATAGCCTTCCTCGTGCATGATCGTTCCCTTCTCCAACAGCGTGTTGAAGGCGGCCTCCATGCTTACCAGGTAGTCCGAGTACCAGCGCCTGCGCACACGCGTCACGGCAAAGCACACAACGGCAGTCGCCAGGCCCGCCACCGTGGTGTCGAAGGCGAACTGCAGGGACTGGGACAGGGTCTGCGTGTCTCCCGCGCCCAGGGCCACGATGCCGGGCCCCAGGGGGATGAGCGTGCCCATCAGGCCGAGCATGGGAGCGATCTTGGCTGCGACGTCCGTGCGGCCGACCGCCTTCTGGTAGCCCTGCTTCTCGTTGGCGAGCAGGCGCTTGGCGACCTCGGTGCGGGCGTCCTCGGAGAGGTAGAGGTAGCTCACCATCTCCTTCAGGTCGTCCACCTGGCTGCGGAGCAGGCCGCTGTTCTCGATGATGGGCTCGAGCTCCTCTGGTTTGGCCTCGCCCAAGCGGGCCACGAGCTCCGGCACCATGGCCGCATAGGAGCGCCGCTCGATCCAGAACTCCACGATCACGCTGCCAATCGTGTAGAGCGAGTAGACGATGAGCAGCATCAGGATGACGACGACCGGCACGGTCAGGGACTCAGAGATGGTGTGCATCATCTGGGATAGATACGTTGCTTGCAAAAAGTCCATTGCGAAGAGGTCCTTTCCTGAGGTCTTACGAGATGTGGGTCAGCCGCGATTTACGCCGCGAGTTGGTTAGGTTCTTGAGCATGCGCCACCCGATGCCGAACGGCCCGGCAACCAGCAGAAGCGTTGCGAGCAGTGCAAACAGCCACGGAATGCCGATGACCTTCATGTCCTGGGTTGCCGTCTGCCCACCGCCGTTGAGGCGATACACCGTACCCAGAGTCGAGAGGTACGCGTCTGCAACTGCAGAGCCGGTAGTCACCCTACCTTGATGGGCGGTTTGCGCGCCGGCAATCTCAACTGCCGTCACCTCATCTGGCACATCCTCGGCATCTGCAATGACCTTGGTCAACGGTGCAAGCGTCTGAGCATCATGGCTCTCACTCGATTCATTCGGTTCTTGAGGCGTCTCAGGCTCTGCCGCTTCTACCGGTTCCTCGGGTTCAACAGGTTCCTCGGGTTCAGCAGGTTGCTCGGGCTCCTCAGTCTCGGTCGGTTGTTCTGGCTCAGCTGGCTGCTCCGGCTCCTGAGGAGTCTCTGGCTCAGCAGGTTGTTGCGGAGGATCGGGCTGCTCGGGAACCTGCGGCAAAACGGGCGCCTCGGGTTCCTGAGGTTGCTCAGGCTCGGCAGGATCAATGGGTTGATTGGGTTCCTGCGGTACCTCAGGCTCCTGCGGCTGTTCTGGCTCTACCGGATCAACGGGCTGTTCCGGCTCCTGCGGATTCTCGGGTTCCTGCGGTTGCTCAGGCTCGGCCGGTTGGCCCGGATTATCTGGTTGCTCGGAATTGCCCGGTTGCTCAGGCTGTTCAGGCACCTCAGGCTCCTGCGGATTCTCAGGCTCTTGAGGGTCTTCTGGGGTCTCGGGACCCTCCGGCATATCAGAAGGACCGTCTTCGATATCCGGGTTTGTCGGGTCGGTTATCCCGGGGGCATCCTCTGTGCTGTTGTTCTCGTCGCCAGAGTCGGTAGAATCCTCTGGGCCAGCGGGCTCAGCAGGAGCTTCGCCTTCTGGTTGGTTGTCATCTGGTGCAGTCGGCGTATCCCCACCTGGCTGCCCAGGCCTCTCGTCTGGCGTTGCGGGCGTCTCTCCGCCTGGCTGCTCAGGGGCACCTGGCATTTCAGGATCGGTGCCTTCCCCACCTGTCTCAGTGCCAGGATTATCAGGAACTCCACCGGGTTCCTCTCCCGGCTCCTCCCCAGGCTGAGGGGCGCCGCCTTCCTCCTCGCCCGTGTTGTTGCCTTCTCCGTTGTCTTCTCCCTCACCAGGACTCGTAGGCAGCTGCGGGTCTCCTGAGTCTGCCGGCCGGTTGTTGCCGTTATCTCCATCTCCTCCACCGCTGGGAGTATCGTCGCCCCCTTCTCCTTTATCAGAGACTTCTCCACCGGGCTCTGGATCCGAATTCTCGTCATCATCAGAGGGCTCTTCGGATTGGTCTTCACCAACCCCGAAAGAAAAGGAAACGGTCTGCACTGTCACTAAATCTGTTGAACTCCAGCCATGCTTCGTCATGCATATAAATGCTATTTCCACGCGGTAAGTGTTTCCACCAATAAAAAAACTGCCAGGATAGACAGGAACCATTTTCGGTACTGAATAAGTACCAGGTTGTCCACTGTGACCACATTCATAATCCAGTATTGTTGAGCCGTCATCCTCACAAGTGACCTTGATACGAAACCCTTCA
>JBJEHN010000012.1:0-43129 GCA_051876105.1 Coriobacteriales bacterium
CCCGCGCAAGGCGGGCCCTTAGCACCATTTTTGCATTTGTAAGTCGGAAGTCAGGGCGTATGGTCATTATCGCCCCAATCGCCTTGCTTGGGGTTTCAGAAATGCAAATTAACTAGGAATTGTTCCTAATAATTTATCAAAGCGTTGCGTTAACAGCGGTTTAACACGGCAGGCTCCCCACTCGCCGCAAAGCCGCGGCCGCGACTGCACCCCTTGCCTACAATGGTCAGACCGGGAATGGTCCCGGCCCCAAGCACAAGGAGCAGCAGATGATCCAGCTCTATGACGAAGGCGTGTTCCTGGTCGACGGCACGCAGCTCGTTCCCCGCTCCCAGGCAGCCACGCTCGAGCAGCAGCTCGGCGCGGCTCCCTCCCCGCAGCAGGCCGCCGCGGGCACCATCGCCTACCGCATCCTGCAGGCGCACAACACCAGCGGCTCGATGGAGCAGCTCAAGCTGCGCTTCGATGCCATGGCCTCGCACGACATCACCTACGTTGGCATCATCCAGACGGCCCGCGCCAGCGGAATGAAGGAGTTCCCCCTCCCCTACGCGCTCACTTGCTGCCACAACTCCCTGTGCGCCGTAGGCGGCACCATCAACGACGACGACCATTTCTTCGGGCTTTCCGCCGCCAAGAAGTACGGCGGCATCTACGTCCCGCCCCACATGGCTGTCATCCACCAGTTCGTGCGCGAGCGCTTTGCCGGCTGCGGCAAGATGATCCTGGGCTCCGACAGCCACACCCGCTACGGCGCGCTGGGCACCATGGCCATCGGCGAGGGCGGCGGCGAGCTGGTCAAGCAGCTCCTGCGCGACACCTACGACGTCGCCTACCCCAAGGTCGTGGCCATCTACCTCGAAGGCAAGCCCGCCCCATGGGTGGGCCCGCAGGACATCGCCCTGGCGATCATCCGCGCCGTGTTCAAGAACGGCTACGTGAAAAACAGCGTCATGGAGTTCGTGGGCCCCGGCGTGGCGAGCATGGACGCCGAGTACCGCCTGGGCGTGGACGTCATGACCACGGAGACCACCTGCCTGAGCAGCATCTGGGTCACCGACGGCGCCGTGCGCGACTACCTCACCGTCCACGGCCGCGAGCAGGACTACCAGCCCCTCAACCCCGCGCCGCTTGCCTACTACGACGGCTGCGTGCGCATCGACTTGAGCGCTGTGAAGCCCATGATCGCCCTGCCCTTCCACCCCTCCAACGCCTTCACCATCGACGAGATGTACGAGAACCTCGAAGACATCCTGAGAGAGACGGAGAAGGAGGCCGCGCGCATCGCAGACGGCCGCGCCAGCTTCACGCTGCTGGACAAGGTCACCTCAGACGGGCGCCTGCAGGCGCAGCAGGGCATCATCGCCGGCTGCGCGGGCGGCACCTACACCAACATCGTCGAAGCCAGCCACGCGCTCAAGGGCAAGACCACGGGCGACGACGAGTTCTACCTCTGCGTCTACCCCTCCAGCCAGCCCGTCTACATCGACCTCGACCGCAAGGGCGTGCTGGCCGACCTCATGGACGCCGGCGCCATCATCAAGACGGCCTTCTGCGGCCCGTGCTTCGGCGCGGGCGACACCCCGGCCAACAACGCGCTCTCCATCCGCCATGCAACGCGCAACTTCCCCAACCGCGAGGGCTCCAAGCCCGGCAACGGGCAGCTCGCAGCCGTGGCCCTCATGGACGCCCGCTCCATCGCAGCCTCCGCCGCAAACGGCGGCAAGATCACGAGCGCGCAGGAGCTGGACTGCTGGGGCGACGTGCCGCCCTACTCCTTCGACGACCGCTCCTACCGCGCCCGCCTCTACCAGGGCTTCGAGCAGGCGCTGCCGGAGCATGAGCTGCGCTTCGGGCCCAACATCAAGGACTGGCCCGAGCAGGAGCCCCTGGCCGAGCACATCCTGCTCAAGGTTGCCTCCAAGATCGAGGACGAGGTGACCACCACCGACGAGCTCATCCCCAGCGGCGAGACCTCCTCCTACCGCTCCAACCCCCTGGGCCTGGCCGAGTTCACCCTCAGCCGCAGGGACCCGGAGTACGTGGGCCGCGCCAAGCGCGTGAAGGAGATGGAGGCCAAGCGCCTGGCCGGCGAGGAGCTGTGCGACAACATGAAGGGCGCCTTCGCCGCCATCAAGACCATCGCGGGCTGCGAGGCCCTGGGGTACGCAGACGTGCAGGTCGGCTCCACCATCTACGCCAACAAGCCCGGCGACGGCTCTGCCCGCGAGCAGGCGGCCAGCTGCCAGCGCGTGCTAGGCGGCCTGGCCAACATCACGCAAGAGTACGCCACCAAGCGCTACCGCAGCAACTGCATCAACTGGGGCATGATCCCCTTCCACCTCAAGGGTGACGCAAGCGTGCTCGATGTCTGGGATTACGTCTTCGTGCCCAATATCCGCACCGTACTCGACGGCGACATGAGCAACATCCAGGCCTATGTCATCAAGATCGGCAGCTTCGAGGTGAGGCCCGTCACGCTCTACGTGCAGGAACTCACCCCCGAGGAGCGCGAGATCCTCAAGGCGGGCTGCCTGATCAACTACAACCGCAACCGCCAGCGCTAAGAAACCGCAGCAGCTCGACTACGAACAGGAGCGCCCTTGGTGGCGCTCCTGTTGTACAGTGCCTACAACACAAGAAGGGGGGACTATGAGCACCTTTGATGCAGATGCGCTCCACAAAGAGCTCGTCGCCATCATGGGCGACGATGCTGTTGCACGTGATGTTGCGCTGGCAGAGCTTACCACCTTTAGAGTAGGCGGCCCCGTAACATTGCTTGCAGAACCAGGAAGCCTCGAAGAAGCCGTGGCAGCGGTGGCCTGTTGCACAGCAGCGGGCGCACCGCTACGCATCATCGGCTGTGGCAGCAATATCCTTGCCAGTGACGCTGGACTTGATTGCGTGCTTCTTCGCTTTGGAGAGCGTCTTTCAGAAATAACCTGCAACGGCACGCAGCTTTGTGCCATGGCAGGCGCAACAAACAAGCAGGTTGCCCAAGCAGCATTAGAGGCCGGACTCACCGGCTACGAATTTGCAAGCGGAATCCCGGGCACCCTTGGTGGAGCAGCCATCATGAATGCCGGTGCCTATGACGGTGAGTTCAAAGACGTTGCCATTCGCATAAGCTGCTGCGATGCCCTGGGCAAACTCATCCATCTCACCAATGAAGAAGCTTGCTTTGGCTACCGCAGCAGCAAGATGATGACTCAAGGTCTGATTGTTCTTGCAGCAACATTGCAACTTGAAACAGGCGACAGCGCTGTTATTCAAGAACGCATGGACGAGCTCAAGGCCCGCCGTGAGGAAAAGCAGCCCCTCGAGCTGCCCTCCGCAGGCTCCACCTTCAAGCGCCCGGAGGGCTACTTCGCCGGCAAGCTCATCCAGGATGCAGGCCTCAAGGGCCACCGCGTGGGAGGGGCGCAGGTCTCGCCCAAGCACTCGGGCTTCGTCGTCAACGCCGGCGGGGCCACCGCAGCAGACGTGCGCCAGCTCATCCGCGAAGTGCAGGAGCGCGTCTTCCAGATGGAGGGCGTGCGCCTGGAGCCGGAGGTCCGCATGTGGGGCTTCGACACCGAGCTCTGAGAAATGTGGGACAGTGGGGACGTAGCCCACTGTCCCACTCTTTGCAATAGACGATGCTTTGACAGCGGGCTACTCGATCTCAGAAATGGGACAGTAGGCTACGTCCCCACTGTCCCATTTCCGCAAGCTCACTACGAAGGGAGAAGCGCATGGAGCGCGCAGACATCGCAGAACAGTACACCTGGGACCTCAGCGGCATCTTCCCCAGCGACGAGGCCTTCCTCGCCGAGCTCGAGCGCGCGCAGGCCTACCCCGCCCAGCTGGCAGCCTACGAGGGCACGCTCGCTGACGCACGCCAGCTGCTCGCCTTCCTGCAGCTCGACGACGAGTGCGACGTTGCGATCGGCAAGCTCTACAACTACGCCGCCCGCAAGAGCGACGAGGACACGCGCAACTCCACCTACCAGGACTTCCAGGCGCAGGTCGAAAGCCTCGTGGTCAAGGCCGTGAGCGCCTGCTCGTGGTTCTCCAACGAGCTGCTCGCGCTCGGCGCCGATGCGATGGAAGCGCTCTACGCTGCCGAACCCGGCCTGGAGCTCTACCGCCGCAGCCTGGAGCAGGTCTTCCGCCGCGCGCCACATGTGCTGAGCCCCGCCGAAGAGGCGCTGCTGGCCGCCGCGCAGGAGCTCTCCAGCCAGCCGGAGAACACCTTCAGCATGTTCAACGACGCCGACCTGCGCTTCGAAGATGCAGTCGACGCCCAGGGCCAGGCCCACCCCGTCACGCACGGCAGCTACGTGCCGCTGCTCATGAGCCCGGACCGCGAGCTGCGCAAGAGCGCCTACAGCTCGCTCTACGCCGCCTACGGGCAGTTCCGCAACACCTCGGCCGCCATCATGGCCAGCCAGATGAAGCAGCTGGGCTTCTTCGCCAAGGCGCGCAAGTACGGCTCCACGCTGGAGGCCGCACTCGACGCCAACGAGGTGCCCTGCGAGGTCTACACCCAACTTATCGATACCGTACGCGCCAACCTGGGTGCGCTGCACAAGTACACCGGCCTGCGCAAGCGCGTGCTGGGCTTGGACGAGCTGCGCTTCTACGACCTCTACGTGCCCATGGTGGCCGGCGTTGAGATGCGCTTCACCTACGAGGAGGCCTGCGAGCTCATCCTCAAGGCGCTCGAGCCCATGGGGCAGGAGTACCTGGACATCGTGAAGGAGGGCCTCTCACAGCGCTGGGTGGACGTCTACGAGACCCCGGGCAAGCGCAGCGGCGCCTACAGCGCGGGCGGCTACGGCATGCACCCGGTGATCCTCATGAACTTCCAGGGAGAGCTCGACGACGTCTTCACCCTCATCCACGAGATGGGCCACAGCATCCACACCTACCTCAGCTGCAAGAACCAGCCCTCGCGCTACTCCGACTACGTGATCTTCGTGGCGGAGGTGGCCTCCACCTGCAACGAGGCCCTGCTCATGCGCTACCTGCTCGAGCACGCCGGCAGCAAGGAGGAGAAGGCCTACCTGCTCAACCACTTTGCCGAGCAGTTCCGCAGCACGCTCTACCGCCAGACCATGTTCGCCGAGTTCGAGCTCAAGGTAAACGAGCTGGCAGCCACGGGGGCGGGCATCACGGCAGACGCCCTCTGCGAGATGTACGCCCAGCTCAACCGCGACTACTTTGGCGAGGACGTGGTGGTAGACGAGCAAATCGCGCTGGAGTGGAGCCGCATCCCGCACTTCTACTACCGCTACTACGTCTACCAGTACGCCACCGGCTACGCGGCCGCCATCGCGCTCTCCACCCGCATCCTGGAAGAGGGTGCACCGGCCGTGGAGGACTACCTGCGCTTCCTGAGCGGCGGCTGCTCCAAGACGCCGCTCGAGCTGCTGCGCACCGCCGGCGTCGACATGGCAACCCCCGCGCCGGTGCAGGCCGCCCTCGCGCTCTTCGACACCACCGTCGACGAGCTCTCCGCGCTGCTGGAGCGCTAGAGGATCGCGCCGCCACCGAGGACGCGCTCGCCGCTGTAGAGCACCAGGCTCTGGCCGGGCGAGACGGCTCGCACGGGCTCGTCAAAGCGCACGCGCAGCTCGGCGCCCTCAACCCACGCGCTGCAGGCGGCGGGGCTCATGCGGTAGCCGATCTTGGCGCTGCAGCGCAGCTCGCCCTCCCAGACCCGCCCGCTCACCAGGCTCAAGTCGTCGGCGCTCACCTCGCGCCGGTACAGCGCCTGCGCCGGGCCCACCGTCAGGCTGTTGGTGCCCGCGTTCTTGCCCACCACGTAGAGCGGCTCCGTGCCGCCGCCTAAGTTGAGGCCCTTGCGCTGCCCGATGGTGTAGCGGATGAGCCCCAGGTGCTCACCACGCAGCCTGCCCTCGAGGTCGTAGACCGGGCCAGGCTGTGAGCAGACGCCCGTATGGCCTTCGATGAAGGCAGCGTAGTCGCCGTCCGGCACAAAGCAGATGTCCTGGCTCTCGCCCTTCTGCGCGTTCTCAAGGCCGGTTTGGCTCGCCAGCCGGCGCGTCTGCTCCTTGGTCATCTCGCCCAAGGGGAAGAGCATGTGCGCGAGCGTCTCTTGTGTGAGGTGGTAGAGCACGTAGCTCTGGTCCTTGGCGGGGTCGGCGCCCCGCAACAACGCGAAGCTGCCGTCATCAAGCTGCACGCGGCGCGCGTAGTGGCCGGTCGCCACGTAATCGCAGCCCAGCTCACGCCGCCGCTGCTGCAGCAGGGCGAACTTGAGATGGCGGTTGCAGGCGATGCAGGGGTTGGGCGTGCGCCCCGCAAGGTACGCGCGGCAGAACGGCTCGATCACGCTGGCCTCGAAGGCATCGGCCGCGTTGAGCACGTAGTGGGGAAAGCCCAGCCTGCGGGCCACGTTGCGGGCGTCCTCGATGTCGTCGAGCGAGCAGCAGCTCGACTCGCCCAGCGCGCGGTCCGGGTCCGGGCAGAAGAGGTGCATGGTCACGCCCACGAGCTCATAGCCCTCTTCCAGCAGGCGCACGGCGGCCGTGGAGCTGTCCACCCCGCCGCTCATCGCCATCAAGACCCTGCCCTTGGATGCCATGTGCCCTGTGCTCGCCTCTCGTGCCGCTGCAAACCTGTGCAGCACATGCTAGCGCGCTCAGCGCCCCATGCGCGGGCACATCTTGCCGCAAGCCGCCCTTGGGCCCTGAGCCAGCTGCTGCGCGGGGGCCGGAGCAGCCAGGCGCAGCGCTAACAAGAGGAGGCCCCGCAAGGGACCTCCTCTCAAGCGCGCATGTCTGCCAGCGGAGCGCCTACGCCCCGAAGGGGGTGCCGCACTCGGGGCAGAACTTGGGGGCGGTGCCTTCTGCCTGCCAGCCGCACTTGGCGCAGGCGGCGGGGGCGGGCTTTGCCGCGCCGCACTCAGAGCAGAACTTACCGCTGTTCACAGTGCCGCAGGCGCAAGTCCAGCTGCCGGCGGGGGCGGGCTTGGGGCTGCCGCACTCGGCGCAGAACTTGCCGGTGTTGGCGGTGCCGCAGGAGCAGGTCCACGCATCGGCCGCAGGCTGGGCGGGCTGGGCCGCGGCAGCCTGGGCGCCGGCAGCGGCGGTGGTGCCCACCATCTGGCTGCCGAACATGTTGGCGGCGCCCATGCCCATGAAGGCGTTCATCGCGCCGGCCTCGTTGTTGGCGGCGTCTCTCATGGACTCGCCGGCGGCGGCCACGGAGTAGCCCATGGCAATGTTGCCGCCGCCCAGGGTCGCGGCCATCTGCATCTGCTTCAGGCGCTCCTCGTCCTCCTCATTGGCCACGATGGAGTTCATGCCCATGGAGACGATCTCGATGCCGCGCAGGTCGCGCCACTTGGCCGAGAGCTCCTCGTTGAGGTACTCGGTGAGCTCGACGGTGTGGGCGGGCACCTGGTCGTACTCGATGCGCTGGGCGGAGAGACGCGCGAAGGCCGGCTGCAGGGCGTTGAGCAGCTCGGACTTGAGCTGGCCGTCGAGCTCCTCGCGCTTGTACTCGTCGACGACGTTGGCGATGACGTTGGTGTAGAGCAGGACCGGGTCGACGATGCGGTAGCTGTACTCGCCGAAGCACTTGACGTTCATCGTGAACTTGAAGTTCATGTCCGGGTCGACGATCTTGAAGGGGATCGGCGAGGCCGTGCCGTACTTGTTGCCGATGAGCTCCTTGGTGTTGACGTAGTAGACGCGCTGGTCCTTGGGGGGCTCGCCGCCGAAGGTGAAGCGCTTGCCGATAGTGGCCAGGGACTGCGCCACGCTCTCGCCCAGGTCGCCGGCAAAGACAGTGGGCTCGGTGGAGGCGTCGAAGACGAACTCACCGGGCTCGGCGCAGACCTCCACAACCTTGCCCTGCTCGACGATGATCATGCACTGGCCGTCTGCAACGGCGATCACGCTGTCTGCGGTGATGATGTTGTCGCTTGCCTTGGTGTTGCTGCTGCGCCCGGAGACGCGCTTGCTGCCCTTGACGACCAAGGTGTCCGCAGGCAAGGAGTCGCAGTAGAAGTACTCTTTCCACTGGTCGGCCAAGACGCCGCCGGCAGCACCGGTGATTGCTTTGATGAGGCCCATGGAAACGTCCTTTCACGTTCAGTCACTTGCCACATTCCAGCGCTGTGGCCGCGCGTTGAACCATATCTTGCCAGCTGGAGCGGCACGCGGGGCGCGCAGCTAGAACTTGCCCCCGCTCGAGCCGCCAAAACCGCTTGCACTGATGGTGGAGCCTCCTCCCCCACCGCCGCCCTCGCTCTTGGGCTTGGGCACGACGCTCACGTGCGAGCCTGTGAAGGCGTCGTTTTGGGCGGTGAGCTTGACGGCACCTGTCATGAAGCCCGCAGCGGTCGAGCCAGCGGCCACGCTCTTGAGCTGGCCCTTGAGCACGCGGTTGACGATCAGCGCCACGCCCAGCGCCAACAGCAGCGCGATGCCTGCGCTGATCAGCAGCGCGAAGAGCAGGTTGGAGGGGTCGTTGTTGCTGTCGAGCGGCTCGCCCTTCTCCGCAGCGAAGGCCATGATGCGCGAGCACTCGTCCAGGTAGGTGAACGCGGCCTCCTCCCACTCGTTGTCGCTCAGGCAGTCGACCACGGCGTCTTCGAGCTGCTCGATGCCGTAGTCGGTGAAGGTGTAGATGCCCGCACCGTGGGTGATGGTCACGTAGTCGCGCGAGTCGACCGCGATGAGGAACATGATGCCGCTGGTGTCGGCCCCCAGGCCAAGGTCGTGCGCCAGCCAGTAGCTCTCTGCGTAGCTGCGCACAGAGCTGGAGCCGATGTCGTCGACCACCACCAGGTAGGGTGCCACGCCGTAGCTGGTGGCGAGCTGGCCGGCCTGGGATTCGAGCTCCTGAGCCGTCGAGGCCGGGTAGAGGCCGTACTCGTCGATGATGTAGGACTGCTTGGCCCAGGCACCGGGTGCCAGCGCGAGCACCAGGGCGAGCGCGCAGAGCAGTGCGGCGAAGAGGCCGGTTGCCTTGGAGGCGGCGGTAGTGCGTGTGCTCATCTCTCCCCCTCCCTACAGCAGCATCATCGCGGCCAGGACGCCGAAGACCACTGCGAAGGTCCCCAGGCCGGAAAGCAGCGTGATACGCCTCAGCTTCTTCTTGTCGCAGGGCAGGTCGCCCACGAGCTTACCGGTCTGCCCGTTCATGGCAAAGAGGAAGTCCTCGCCGTTCCAGCGGGTGTGCAGCATCCACACCGGCAGCAGGGCGTAGTTGACGTCGCTCAGCTGGGTGCGCGAGCTCATGCTCTCCCTGGAGCAGGTGGCGTGGCCGGTGACCGTGCGCTCGAGCTCGTCTTCGAGCGTGTTCTGCATGCGCGAGGTGACGCGGCTGGCGCAGTCCTCAACCGTGTCGTCGTAGCGCTCGGCGGCAAAGCCGGGCAGGTAGCCCATGGAGAAGGGCTTGAAGGCAGCGTAGTCGTAGGGCTCAATGGAGTCCATATGCTGGTTGGGCATGCGCTTGGAAGCGTCTGCCGGGACCATCTCGAAGGAGCACGAGCCGCTGCGCGTGCAGCGGTAGGTGCTGGTCTTGGTGTAGATGTTCTCCGAGTCGCTCCAGGTGGTGCTGTCTGTGGCGGTGAAGGCTGCGTCGCCGTGGCAGCTGCCGCTGTAGAGCCAGAAGGGCACGTAGACGCCCTGGATTTCCTCGAGGTGGTTGTGCTCTTTGAAGACGTCTGGCAAGCAGACCTTGCCGTTGTAGTGCTTCTTCAGCGCGGCGACAGCCTGCTCCTTGGTGGTGGAGAACGGGATGATGAGGTCGGGCTCGAGCGTGTCTCCCAAGGTGCCGGCCACGATGTTGTTGTTGCTGCAGTACGGGCACTGGGTGACGGCCGAGACGTCCGAGACGATCAGAGTAGCGCCGCAGCTGCTGCACTTGACAGCCTTGGCGCCTTCGTCGCCCTCGTGCAGGGTGCGCTTTGAGTCGAGGTAGGCCTGGATCGGGTCGGCAGGCTCCTGCGCGGGGGCTGCCTGGGCCGCGCCCTTGGCTGCCCCTTCGGCGCGCTCTTCCTGGGCGCGGCTCTTGGCCTCGCGCTCGTCTTCTGCAGCGGTCTTGTCCTCGGCCTCCTGCTGCGCGCTGGCGTAGAAGGCCTCGACCTCCTCTGCCGTGTAGCTGCTGCCGCAGTACTCGCAATGGAGCTTTCCCAGCTGGGCGTCGAAGGCCAGCGGGCCCGTGCAGGCGGGGCACTTGTAGCTCACGCTTCTTGCCATTGTCACATCCTCTCATAGGCGGTTGGATGTCATGCACATATAGAGTATGAACCATCCGCAGCGCCTGGCTTGCCGCCGCGGCGCGACTTTCTGAAGCAAATACGCCGCAATCTGCGTGGAGTGGGAGCAGGCTCCTAAAGGGGCAGCGCAGGGTTGACGAGATCCCCCTTGCGCGCAAGGGTGAGCAGCCCCTGGAAGCCGCGGCTGAGGCTGAGCGAGACCTCTTCATCGCTCACCTGCGCTGCGCCCGTTACGCGCAGCACGCACAGCGAGAAGGTGTGCAGCCAGGTCTCACGGAAGAGGATGCTGGCGGTCTCTTCGTCGAGCCCATACTCGCGCACCAGGAGCTCTATGGAGCTGCGAGCCTGGTTGGTCCACAGCCAATCTGCGTAGCTGCTCGTCCCGCTGCCGCTGCTGATGAAGAGGAAGGCGAACAAGCCCGGGCGCTCGGTCGCAAAGCTCACCAGACAATAGCCGAAGCGCTTGAACGGCGCCCTCTCGTCGACTGGTGCAGAGGCCATGAACTCATCGCAGTAGCTGTTGAAGGCGTCCATTGCCGGGCCGTCGTGAAGCTGTTTCTTGAGGTCCTGCATGCCCTCGAAGAGCGTGAAGATGGGGCGCGGCGACGAGCCGAGCACCTCCCCCAGGCGGCGGGCGGTGAGCGCAGACTCCCCTTCGGAGTCGACGATGCCGAGGGCTGCTTGAAGCACTTGCTCTTTTGTGAACTTGGGGCGGGGGGGCATGGCGACCTCCATATAAAACATGCGTTGCAAAACCTGTGCATAGAGTACCCCCTCGCGGCCCCCGTCACAAGTGCGCGAACGCCAAAAATCACCCGCCGCCACCCCGCAAGCGGCAGCTGTCGCCCCCTCTCTTCCTTCGGGGCCTGTCCCCAACTATCACAGCCCCGAGCCGTACTCTTTGGGGACAGGCCCCTCCCGATCTGGGGACAGGCCCCGTATTTGGGGACAGGCCCCGCGCGCAGAGTCGCACTCTTTGGGGACAGGCCCCGCGCGCCCTTTGGGGACAGGCCCCGTGCAAGTTGGGGCAAAACGAAAGCGCCGCCCCGTGATGGAGCGGCGCCTGGGTGCACGGGGTGCAGCGGGTGCTTAGGCCTGGGTGCGCTTGGGGAAGAAGAGCTTGAGAGTTGACTCGTCCTCGCCCTTGGTGAGCAGCGAGACCACCACCATCAAGACGAGCGAGACGCTGATGCCGATGACGATCTGGTGCAGGCCGAAGAGCTTGAGGCCCATGGCCATGCACACGCAGTAGGCGAGCGTGCCGCCCGCCATAGAGGCGATGGCACCGGCCTTGGTGGCGCGCTTCCAGAACAGGCCCATCACCAGGACCCAGCAAAACGCCGTCTCGAGCCCGCCGAAGGCGAACATGTTGATCTTCCAGATGACAGAGGGGGGCACCAGCGAGAGCACGAAGACGACGATGCCCACGCCCAGGGTGATGGCCTGGCTGGCGGTGACCACGCGGCGCTCGGGCAGGCTCTTGCCCTTGGCAGCCGCGGAGTGCATCCACAGGTCCTTGACGATGGAGGAGGACGCGGTGATCAGCAGCGACGAGACAGTGGAGATGGAGGCCGCGATGGGGCCCACGATGGCAATACCGGCCAGCGCAGGCGGCAGCGTGGTGGCGATGGCAGCGGGGATGATGCCGTCGACGCTGCCGTAGGTCTCGAGCGGCTCGGTGAGGACGCCGGCGCTCAGCACGCCCATGGAGGTGCCCACGATCATCATGAAGCCGATGACCACGGTGCCGATGACCATGGCGTTGCGCAGGGCCTTGGTGTCGCGCGCACCCACGCAGCGCACCACGCTCTGAGGCAGGCAGAAGGTGAAGATGCCCACCAGCAGCCACTGGGTGAAGTAGAGGCCGTAGGGCATGCTGCCGTTCGAAAGCGGGTCGCTGATGGCGGGGTTGACCGCCTCGGCGCGCTGCAGCAGGTTCTCCAGCCCGCCGCCGGCGCTCACCAGGCCGCCGGCCAGGATGACGAGGCCCAGCAGCATGACGATGCCGCAGAGCGCGTCCGTGAGCGCCACGCCGCGGAAGCCGCCGATGGCGGTGAACAGGATGACCACGATGCCGAAGATGGCCAGGCCCAGCTCATAGGAGTAACCGGTGACCGCCTCGAAGAGCTTGGCGCCGCCCACGAACTGCGCCACCATCGTAGTAGCGAAGAACAAGATGATGATGAGGGCGCTCAGGCCGGCGAGCAGGTTGGAGTTGTAGCGCTGGCGGATGACGTCGATGACGGTCACGGCGCCGGTCTTGTGCGAGACGAGCATCATCTTCTTGCCCAGGATGCCGTAGAGCAAGAAGAGGGCCGTGACCTGGACGGCGGCCATGTAGACCCAGCCCCAGCCGATCTGCCACGCCTGGCCCGGGCCGCCCACAAAGGAGCTCACGGAGCCGTAGGTTGCCACGGTGGTCATGGCGAGCACGAAGCCGCCGAGCGTGCGGTTGCCGATGTAGTAGCGGCTGGCAAAGCTGCCACCTTGGGCGTTGGTGGAGCGGCGCGCCAGCAGGCCTATCGCCAGGGCCGCCGCCAGGAAGAGCGCCATGGGCGCGAGGGTGAGCAGGTTATGCATCCTCATCACCCTCCTCCACGTCGAAATCGCAGAAGAGCTTCTTGGAGAGCACCACGCTCACCGCGATGGCGAACACCCAGGTGCCCACGGTGCCTGCAACAGCCCACAGGGGGATGCCGCAGATGCGGGCGTCCACGCCGGAGAGCCCGAAACCCAAGAGGGCCCAGACCGCGATGGTAAGCGCGAGCGTCACCACCGTGATCAGAGCCTCTCTGTTGCATTGGCGCAGCTTGGCGCCATACGTCTTCTTGTCTTGCATATTCTCTTTGTCCCTTCGTTTCAGCTGCTCCCCCGCTCGGGGGAGTCACCAGTGTCTGAGGCGTACAAGTGGTAAGTTTAGGAGCGCTGTGCGCCAGGCGCAAGCAGGCGGGCCGCAAGGTGGCCAACAGAACAGACGATTTGGGGGGTTAGCGTGGCAGACGAGGAATACATCGACATCTACAGCCGGGACATGGTCTTCAGCGGCCTCACCATCCCGCGCAAGGGCGCCTTCCTCAAGGAGGGGCAGTACATGCTCTACGCGCTGGCTATCGTCCGGGACCTGCAGGGCCGCTTCCTCATCACGCGCCGCGCGCTGGACAAGCGCTGGGCCGCCGGCCTGTGGGAGGTCCCGGGGGGCGGCGTGCTCGCCGGCGAGACCCCGCTGCAGGGCGCGCTGCGCGAGGTGCGCGAAGAAGTGGGGCTCGCCCTCCAGCCCGAGCAGGGCCGCCTCTGCTACAGCTACGTCAACACCGACCTCGCCCGCGGCGACAACTACATCAACAGCATCTTCAGCTTCCAGGCGGACTTCGGCTTGGAGGACGTGACGCTGCAGGCCAGCGAGTCCATCGACTGCAGGCTCGCCAGCTGGGAGGAGGTCACCGCCCTGGAGGAGGCCGGCCAGTTCCTCCACTACCAGCGCATCCGCAAAGCACTCGAGGGCTAGACCCCAGGCCCCCGGCGGCCCAGCTGCGTAATTCTTGCGCAGAGATACTCCCCATTCCATTTTTGGATGTTGAATTTGCAATAATGGAGCATGTTCTGTGGAGAGGGAACACCGTTTGCAAACACGATGCCAAGGGGAGACATCATGTCATACGCGCTTGTCACAGACTCAGCCTGCAGCCTGCCCTACACGGTCTGCAACGAGCTGGAGCTGGCGGTCCTGCCGCTCAACTACTACATCGACGAGGTCGAGCACCCGGGCTTCTTCAAGGACAGGCCCGTCGACCTCAAGGGCTTCTACGAGAGCATGCGCCGCGGCTGCGCGGTGAGGACCTCGCTGCCCAACCCCAAGGAGTCGCGCGAGACCCTGGCGGCCCTGCTCGACCAGGGCAAGGACCTGCTCTACCTGGGCTTCTCGTCTGGGCTTTCCGGCACGTACGACTCAGTCCACCACCTCTGCGAGCGCCTGCAGGACGAGTACCCGCAGCGCCGCATCGTGTGCGTGGAGACCGTTGCCGCGTCCTTCGGGCAGGGGCTGCTGGTGAAGCAGGCGGCGCTCATGAAGCGCGCCGGCGCCAAGATGGACGAAGTAGCCGCCTGGGTGGAGGCAAACCGCATGAAGATGGCCCACTGGATCACGGTGGACGACCTCACCTACGTGCTCGGCGGCGGCAGGCTGGCGCGCACCGGCGCCCTGGCCGCCAACCTGCTCAAGCTCAAACCCGTCATGCGCATCGACGAGGGCGGCGCTGTCGACGTGGTCGCCAAGACCCGCGGCCGCAAGAAGAGCCTGCGCGGCATGGTGGAGAAGCTGCGCGAGAGCTTCGACCCCACGCAGAGCAGCGAGGTCGTGGTGGCGCACGCGGACTGCATCGAGGATGCCGAGTCTGTGCGCGACATGATCGTCAAGGAGGCAGGCAAGCCCTGCGAGTGCCACATCGAGTACCTCGACCCGGTGATCGGCGCCCATGGTGGCCCCGGCTCGATGGCCGTCTTCTTCTTTGCCACTGGGCGCTGAGGCTCCCGCGGCCGCTCTTAACACCAAAGCGCTACACTGACCCCTTGTCTTGGCAACTCAGACAGGGGGTCGGCTCTATGACAGACCAATTCACACGCACCAGGTACGTGCTGGGCAGCTCCGGCGTCGAGCGCCTGGCAGCGGCGCACGTGTGCGTGTTCGGCATCGGGGGCGTGGGTGGTTTTGCCACTGAGGCGCTGGCGCGCGCCGGCGTGGGCGCACTCACCCTGGTGGACAAGGACGTGGTGGACGTCACGAACATCAACCGCCAGGTCATCGCCACGCATTCGACGGTGGGCAGGTCCAAGGTCGAGGTCATGGCCGAGCGCATCGCCCAGATCAACCCGGCGTGCACGGTGACCCCGCTGCAGCTCTTCTACCTGCCGCAGGAGCGGGAGCGATTCAACTTCAGCCAGTACGACTACGTGGTCGACGCCGTGGACAACGTCACCGCCAAGCTCAGCTTGGCACAGGCCGTGCAGGAGGCGGGCACCCCGCTCATCTCGAGCATGGGAACGGGCAACAAGCTCGACCCGACGCGCCTGCAGGTGGGAGACATCTACGAGACCTCCGTCTGCCGCCTGGCCAAGGTAATGCGCAAGGAGCTGCGCAAGCGCGGCGTGGGGGCGCTGAGGTGCGTGTACTCCACCGAGCCCGCCCGCACCCCGCTCGACGAAGACGGCGAGCCCGCGAGCGCACCGGGCTCCACCTCGTTCGTCCCCAGCGTTGCCGGCCTCATCATCGCCGGTGAGGTGGTGCGCGCGCTGACGGGCGTGCAGCCGCTCGAAGAGCCCCCGGGAGCACGCCGATGAGCGCGCTTGCAGCACAAGCAGGGCTCTCCCCTACCCTGCGCGCCAAGCTCGAGGCCCTGAGGGGTGAGCTGCGCAAGCACGCGGCGCTAGGCGTGTGCCACTCCGGCGGGGTGGACTCCACGCTGCTGCTGGCCGTGGCGCAGCAGGAGCTGGGCGAGCGCTGCGTAGCCCTGAGCGCCGCCAGCGCCCTCAACCCCCAGGCAGAGACGCAAGGGGCACGCGCGGTCTGCGCCGAGCTGGGTGTGCAGCGCATCGAGCTCGCCTTGGATGTTGAGGGCTGGGAGGCGATGCGCACCAACCCGCCAGACCGCTGCTACCACTGCAAGCACCAGGTGTTCGCACGCCTGCAAGCCGCTGGGGACGCATGGGCCCGCGGGCGCGGCTACCTTGCAGAAAGCGGGCACCTGCAGCTGGCCGAGGGTTCCAATGTGAGCGACCTGCAGGACTACCGCCCTGGCCGCAAGGCCGTGCAGGAGCTGGGCGTGGCAAGCCCGCTCGAGGCTGCCGGCCTGGAGAAGGCAGAGATCCGCGAGCTGAGCCGCGCCTTGGGGCTGAGCACCTGGGACAAGCCCTCGAGCCCGTGCCTGGCAACCCGCTTCGAATGCGGCAGCCCCATCACGCTCGAGCTGCTCGCCCGCGTAGAGGCCGCCGAGCAATTGCTGACAGGCGCCGGCTTTGAGAGCGTGCGCGTGCGCGTCCACAGCAACGGCGCCCTCGCCCGCGTGGAAACCGCCCCCGCCCAGATTGCCGGGGCCCTGAGCTGGCTGCAAGAAGGCGGCAACGCCCAGCTGCGCGAGCTTGGCTTCGCCCACATAACCCTCGACACCGAAGGCTACCAGCGCGGCTCCATGAACAACTGACCCCCGCCGCTCCCCGCAATGGCCGAAGGCCGAGCCCCCACGCAGGTTCACTGGCCACGTCATCCAAGCAGGTTGCCGCTGAAGGCGCGGTGTACGCTCTGCGGAACGGCTAAGGCCTCACTCAAACCAGCCGCCGAAGGCGGCGCCATATAGGATGCCGGTGGAGGCGCACGAGCGCCGAAGGCGCGAGCAGCTGGAGCGCCCGGAGCAGAGCGTGCGCCGCGCCTTCAGCGGCCCCACGCAGGTACACTCCCACACAAGCCCGCCGCGATTGTCACATTATGTAAGCTTCGCCCTCACCCGCTGCCCTCTAGAATAGGTAACATCAAGCCCCGATCGAGGGAGCCCACCATGCCCACGGTATTCGTAGTAGAAGACGACGAGCGCCTCCAAGACGAGCTCTGCAAGCTGCTCGAGCTCGAGGGCTACGAGCACCTCTGCTGCAACGGCTTTGCAGCTGTGGCGCAGCAGATACTCGCAGCCCGGCCCGACTGCGTGGTCATGGACGCGATGATCCCCGGCGGCGACGGCCGCATGGTCTGCCGCGAGCTGCGCCGCAGCAGCGACATCCCCGTCATCATGCTCACCTGCCTGGACTCAGAGTTCGACCAGGTGACGGCCATGGACCTGGGGGCGGACGCCTACCTCACCAAGCCCTACCGCCCTGCGCTGCTCATGGCGCATATACGCGCGGCCCTACGCCGCAGCGCGCCGGAGGCCAGGAGCATCCTCACCCACCGCGGGGTGAGCCTCGACCTCGGCAGCGGCGAGATCTGCTATGCCGGCGCGTGCAACCGCCTCACTCGCAACGAGGCGCGCATACTCGCCATGCTCATGAACAGCGCCGGCACCACCGTGACCCGCCAGGAGCTCATGTGCGAGCTCTGGGAGTCGGATGCCTTTGTCGACGACAACACCCTCACCGTCAACGTCAACCGCCTGCGCAAGGGCCTGGCCCAGATCGGCGCGCCGGAGGACTTCATCACCACGCGCCGCGGCGAAGGCTACCTGGTGTGCTCATGAGCGCAGACGGGCAGGCCCGCTTCACCCTGGGCTCGTACCTGCTAGACCGCCTGGGCAGCATCGCGGCCTGGGCGGCGGCGGCAGGCGGCGCGGGCATCATGACGGCCGTGCTCGGCGCAACGGCGCAGGGGGCGTACGTGACCGCCGCCTTCGTCGCCACGATGGGGCTTGCCGCAACCGCCGGTGGGTACCTGCGCAGGCGCTCGTTCTACCGCCAGCTGCAGAGCTGCGAGGAGAGCCTCGAGGCCGCCTACCACCTGGCATCGCTGGTGGATCGCCCTGGCTTCCTGGAAGGGCAGCTCCTCTACGACAGCTGCTGTGACGTCTGCAACGCCAGCGGCACCATGATCGCCCAGGAGCAGGACCGCATGCGCGCGCTGCAGCGCTTCGTCGACCTGTGGACGCACGAGATAAAGACGCCCATCGCCGCCGCCAAGCTCACGCTGGCGCGTATGCGTGGGCAAGACGCCAACAGCCTCAAGCTCGACCTCGAGCGCATCGAGGCCTCATGCGAGCGCGCCCTCTACACCACGCGCATCGGGCTGGTTTCCGGGGACTACGTGCTCGAGGAAGTGCAGCTCAGCGCCCTGTGCAGGGAGGCCTGCAAGAGCCTCTCCCACCTCCTCATCTCCTCTGGCGTCACGCCGGTCTTCAAGCTGGGCGAAGACGACCGCGCCTTCGCCGACGCCTCGTGGATGAAGTTCGTCTTACGGCAGCTCGTCAGCAACTCGGCAAAGTACGGCGCGAGCACCATCACCTTCAGCTCCTGGGTGGAAAACCCCTGCACGCCGCAGGGCTGCGTGGTGCTGCAGGTTGCAGACGACGGCATCGGCATCCCAGCAGACGAGGTCCCGCGCGTCTTCCAGCGCGGCTTCTGCGGGAGCAACGGCCGCGCCGAGGGCAGCGCCACCGGCATGGGCCTCTACCTCTCGGCCCAGCTCTGCGAGGCCCTGGGTGTGAACATCTCGATCGCCTCCGAGGAAGGCTGCGGCACGCGCGTGCTCATCGCCTTCCCCTGCGATGCAAGCCGGCTCGGCGCCCAGGCTGCCGCACACACGGGGGCAACGCGGCCAAGCTAACGGCACTGTAAGGCAGCTGTCACGGCAATCGATGGCTGGCAGCGGCGCCACACTCCAAGATGGGGAGCGTCCCCGTCAACGTTCAAGGAGGAAGCATGTCTGAAACCATTGCAAGCGCCGGAGCTGCGCGCCCCCAGAACTGCGCCCTGGAAATCAAGCACCTGGAGAAGGTCTTCGGCAACAAGGGCGTCACCACCCGAGCCCTCGCCGGCGTCGACCTCAGCGTGCCTTCTGGCGAGTTCCTAGCCGTGATGGGCCCCAGCGGCAGCGGCAAGTCGACCCTGCTCAACTGCATCGCCACCATCGAGCGCGCCACCGCCGGCCAAATCGTCGTGGCCGGGCGCGACGTCACGCGCCTCAAGGGCCGCGAGCTCACCAAGTTCCGCCGCGACGGCCTGGGCTTCATCTTCCAGGACTCCAACCTGCTCGACACCCTCACCGGGCGCGAGAACATCGCGCTGGCCCTGAGCATCAAGGGCGCCGCTGCTCGTGCCATCCCCGCCAAGACCGAGTACGTCGCCCAGCAGCTGGGCGTGACCGACGTGCTCGACAAGTTCCCCGCCCAGATGTCCGGCGGCCAGCGACAGCGTGTTGCCGCTGCCCGCGCCATCGTCACCGACCCCACCCTCATCCTGGCAGACGAGCCCACCGGCGCCCTCGACTCGCGCAACGCGCGCGTCATGATGGACTGCCTCACACAGCTCAACGCCCAGATGGGGGCCACCATCATCATGGTCACCCACGACGCCTTTGCCGCCTCGTTTGCCAGCCGCGTGGTCTTCGTGCGCGACGGCCGCATCTTCAACGAGGTGCGTGCAGGAGACGCAGGCCGCCAGGAGATGTACGACCGCATCATGCGCGTGCAAGCCTTCCTCGGTGGGGAGGCCCGCAATGACGCTTAAGCTCGCCCTGCGCAACGTCCACCGCAGCGCCAGGGACTACGCGGTCTACTTCCTCACCCTGGCTCTGGGCGTCGCCATGTTCTACGCCTTCAACTCCATCTCGGAGCAAACCGTCCTCTTCGACGCCCTCTCTGCAGAGAGCAAGCGCGTGCTGGGGCTCCTCAACCTCTTCATGGGGCTCTTCTCCGGTGCGGTGGCCTTTGTCTTAGCCTTCTTGGTGGTCTATGCCAACCGCTTCCTGCTCAAGCGCCGCAAGCACGAGTTCGGCATGTACCTCACCTTGGGCATGGGCGCCGGGCAGGTGAGCCGCATCCTCCTGGCAGAGACCGCCATCGTCGGCATCGCGTCCCTGGCCGTAGGCCTCGCCGCAGGCATCGGCATCTCTCAGGGCATGTCGTTTGCCACGGCCGCCCTCATGGGCACCACCATGAGCAAGTACCAGTTCATCCTCTCCACCAAGGCGCTGCTCCTCACCCTGGTGTGCTTTGCAGGCATCTTCCTCGTCTCTGCCGTAGTCGACGTCGTCTACATCTCGCGCCGCAAGCTGGCCGACCTCATCTCCCAGCACGAGTCGAGCGAGTCCGTCCGCGTGCACAACCCGCTGGTCAACCTCCTGGCCTTCGTCGTCTCCATCGGCATCCTCGCCACCGCGTACTGGCAGCTGGGCGAAAACGGCCTGGTGCAGGTGGACGAGCACTTCATCGCCGCCACCGTGCTCATGATCGTGGGCACCGTCTTGTTCTTCTGGTCTGTCGCGGGCTTTGCGCTCGAGCTCTTCCTGCGCTCCAAGCAGATGCGCTTCCGGGGCTTGAGCAGCTTCACCGCACGCCAGCTCTCGTCCAAGCTCAACACCGCCTTCGCCTCGATGTCCGTGGTCTGCGTGATGCTCTTCTTCGCCGGAACCACGCTGGCAGGCGGCCTGGGGATGGTGGAGGTCTTCGCCGGCAACGTCAACGAGGTCACCCGCTACGATGCCACGCTCATCACCCGCTTGGGCTACAACACCAAGTCGCTCAACTCAGAGGACGACTACGCCAAGCTCGCCAAGGAGTACGAGAGCGACTACCCCGTCTCCGCCGAGCGCTTTGAGAGCTACGGCGGCGACGCGAGCGCCTACCTGGCCCAGAACCTCGACTGCTGGGACGAGCTGGTGAAAGACAGCGCCCAGATCGACTACTACCCCACCCTCACCACCTACAAGGAGCTCTTCAAGGGCATCGATGCCAGCGCGCTCATCGACAACCCAGACACCCTGAGGAGCATCGAGTCGACCGTTATCGGCGTCATCTCTGTCGAGCAGTTCAACAAGTGCCTGAGCCTCATCGGGGAGAAGCCCGTCGAGCTTGCCACAGACGAGTTCGCCCTCAACAACAACCTCGACCTCACCGAGCCCCTCGCACAGGCGCTGCGCTCGAAGGGCAGCGAGCTGAGCGTGGAGGGAACCCGGCTGCACTGCAGCAGCGCCAAGCTCGCGTACCCGCTGCGCACCAGCGCGATGACGGACTCCACGCTCGAGGTCATCGTCCCCCAGGCGGTGGTCGAGAGCCTGCGCGAGCGCGGCGCCATGCCCCAGGAGTACCTCAACGTCATGTACAAGACCGACCGCGCTACGGGTGACCAGATGTTCGAAGACGCCCTGGCGAAGGCCTTCCCCGCCGCCGAGGGCGTGAGCAGCGAGTACGGCTTACCGGTATACGACACCACCGACTGGCCTGTCATGGGCATGTACACCGGCCAGGAGATGGCCGACCAGTCCAGCGGCCTGCGCATGGTGATCACCTACCTGGCGGTCTACATCGGCTTCATCCTCATGCTCACCACCGCCGCGGTGCTCGCCATACAGCAGCTCTCCGAGACCACCGACTCCCTGCCGCGCTACCGCCGCCTGGCCACCCTGGGTGCAGACAGACGCATGGTCCTGCGCTCCCTCAAGGTACAGACCGGCATCTACTTCATCTTGCCCCTGTGCGTGGCAGCCTGCCACAGCGCCTGCGCCCTCAGCGTGCTGAGCGCCGGCCTCTTTGGCGAGCTGGGCATCGACATGGGCGGCAGCATCGCCTTAGCGGCGGCCATCATCGCGGGCATCTACGGTGCCTACCTGCTGGTGGCCTACCTCACCAGCCGCACTATGGTGAAGGCTGTCATCAGGTAGGCGCGGCAAGAAGCGCTCCCCGGGCTCGCCGGCGGCGCGCGCCAGCTCCAGGATGCGCACGGCGAAGTACACAGACGAGTACACCGCCGCCATGCTGTGGCCCTGCGCGCAGACGTCGTCGGCGATTGCCTGCAGCTCTGCAAAGCGCCGCTGGGGCTCGCAGGCGCCGAAGACCACGAGGGCAGCGTCTTTGCAAGCGTCAACGCCCTGGCCCTCGGCGCGGCGGGCGACCTCGTCCATCAGCAGCGCGAAGAGCGGGTCGGCGTGCAGCAGCTCGAGCTGGTGCTTGTAGCGCTTCATGAAGACCTCGCCCCACAGCAGCTGCTGGCGAAACTCCGCCGCCTCGTCGCTGCTGCCAGCCACGAAGAGCAGGTCGAGGTGCTGGCTGTCCTTGAAGTCGCGGTAGAGGGTCACAGCGCTCTTGAGGGGCGCGGTGCCGCGCCTCACGCTGCCGGTGAGCGGGACCTTGTGGCGCGCGGGCAGGCGGTAGCGCTCGTCTTGCGCCGTGTAGCTCAGGCGCTCGAGCAGCTGCCCGAGCCTGTCGTGCTCGTAGTGGAGGTCGAGGTCGCCCTCGTAGCGCTCCACCTTGGCGCAGTTGCTGATGCGCGACAAGCAGGTGCTGCGCTTGAGCCCCTTCACGCTCAGCAGCCACTTCTGATACCCCTCAGAATCCATGCACACCTCCAACGAACACGCGGCTTGCAAACATACTAGGACGTTTGCAAGCCGCGTACAAGAAGCGCTATGCCCAGGCTGTGCTAGAAGATCAGCACCTTGGTACCCAGGGGCACGTTGTCATAGATCCACTTGGCGTTCTTCAGGGCCAGGCGCACGCATCCGTGCGAGACATGGGTGCCCAAGCCCCCGGACTGCATCTGGGTCTTGCTGCCGATGTTGTAGACCTCGCTGTGGAAGAGGATCTCGCGGTTCTCATCGAAGCAGGTCCCGTACCAGCAGTTGTAGCCCTTCTCCGCGCCGAAGACCGGCACATGGGAGGACGTGGTGTAGGTGCCCTTGGGTGTCTCCGAGCCCCAGGCGCCCACGCCCGCCTTCCACAGGTACTTGAGCGTCCAGTTGCCCTTGGAGCCGGTGAAGACGGCAGTGCGGCAGTAGGTGGTGTCTGTGAGCAGCAGGTACTTGGTGTTGGAGCTCATGTTCTTGGCCCTCGCCTGCATGCGCTTGGCGATGGCGGGCTCCTTGAGCACGCCATCCTTGCCAGAGGAGGCGTTGGCCGTCTTACCGGGGGCAGCAGCTCCCTTGGCAACGAGCTTAACCTGGAAGGCCGTGAGCGGGAAGTCCGTGAACGAGGTGGTGCCGGCCAGCGCGCCGTTCTTGGCCCAGCCCATCCAGCCGTAGCCCTTGAGGTAGACGCGGTAGTAGATGTCGTAGAAGGAGCCCAGACCCTTGGTGCGGTTCATCTTGATGCCAGTGACGAAGGCCTTGGTGCTCGAGCTGCCCGCATACGCGCCCTGCTTGGCCGTTGCAGACCAGCCCTTGCCCTTCTGGTAGACCCGGTAGTTGATGGAGCCGGAGACGTCTGCAGAAGTGGAGCTTGCGGCGATGCGGATGGCATTGCTCGCAGACTTGGAGTCCTTGCCCGCAGTTGAGCCGAGGGCAGAGGCGCTCTTCACAGAGCCGGCTGCGTTCTTGAGCTTGTAGGTGGCGCTGACGCTGGCTTTTGCAAGGTACGGCACGATCGAGGAATCTTCGGGTTCGGCGTCGCGCGCGACGAGCTTGAGCTCGATGTCGCTCAGCTTCCAGTTAGAGGAGTAGGTGCCGGCGCTCTGGCCGTCTTGAGCCCAGCCCAGCCAGTCGCAGCCACGCGCCTTGACGCGGTAGCGCAGCGAATAGTACTGGGCGGCAGTGCAGTTCTCGTCGAGCGAGAACCTCACTGCCTGCACGTCGGCTCCTGCGCCTGCGGCCTCGCCGTCCCGGGCGTCGAGCCACGTGCCGTTGACGCAGACACCGTAGGTGATGGAGGTGGTGTACTCGACACCCTCGGCGAGCTCCTGGCCCTCAAGCGTCACGCTGGCCTTGAGAGCTTGGAGGTTGTTCTTGGGAAAGCTGATGGTCTGGACGGTTTGCGGAGCGGCAGGCTGCTTGGAGGCATTCTTCCACGTTCCCTCCACCGCGCTGGCCGATAGGCTCAGGTAGGGCACGGCCTGCGCGGGGTCGCTCACCACGACGGGCGGGGTCGCGGGCTCCTGCGGCTCTGTGGGCTGCTCGGCACCCTCGGCCGCTTCAGGCTGCTCGCCTGCGGCAGGAGCGGTGGCAGCCTCGTCTGCAAAGGCGCTGAGCGCAGCCGCAGGCACCAGGCTCAGAGCCAGCGCAGCGCTTGCCGCGCACGAGAGCGCGGCCTTGATGTAGGTGTTAGAGCG
The DNA here is from genome assembly GCA_051876105.1 of Coriobacteriales bacterium. Lineage (GTDB taxonomy): Bacteria > Actinomycetota > Coriobacteriia > Coriobacteriales > QAMH01 > W2P13-069. Next base: position 23,969 of record JBJEHN010000012.1, read on the forward strand.
TTTCATTCCATGCCCCCTCAAACTGGAACCGTGGTGCAGGCGAGCGGCGCCAGCACCGCTAGCCCTTGTCTATGTTGAACCTGACGGTGATGCTGTCCTTGCCCACAGTGACGCGCGGCGTGCCCTTGAGCTCCAAGTAGTAGCGATCTGCCAAGGCCCTGAACGAGCGCTCTGCCGCGTCGCTGAAGGCCTGGAGGTCCTCGCGTGCGATCTTGAGGCCGCGGTTGTCGCGGTAGAGGTCGACGGGCTTGTCCTTCTTGGCCGTGGGCGTGATGCACTGCAGCGGCGCGGCGGCAGGCTCGATCTGCCCGGCGATGATGCGGTGAGCAGTGCGCTCGGAGATGGGCAGGGCGATCGAGGCGCTCACGCGCACGAGCTCTGCCGCGTCGAGGCAAGCGCCCGGGCGCAGGTGAACGGGCAGCTCCTCGACGTCGTCGCAGAAGAGGAGCTGGTCGTCGGAGAGCTTCTTGCGCCCGTCTTCGTACAGGCGCGCGACGATATCTGTGGGTGATCCGTAGTAGACGCTCACGCGGTCCTTGCACTCGAGCGAGAACTCGACGATGTTGCGCAGGACATTGTGCGGGCCGCGGCCCACGGTGAGGCTGCCGTCGTCTTCGCGCACGAGCTTGGGCAGGGTGGACTGGTCGGCCTTCTCCTGGAGCTGGTCGAGGTCGATTACCACGCGAATGCTGGAACCCAGGCCCGAGTCGCCCGAGACAACCTGCGCGGCGGTGGTGTTGCACTTGATGGAGTAGAGCGCCATGCCCCTGCCGTGCACGCCCCACTTGTCCATGACCATGGTCTCGAGTTTGCTGGTGACGCGCGGTTCGAAGATGCGCTCCCTCAGGCCGAAGGGCACGCCGTCGCCGTCGTCGATGAAGACGAGGGTCTTGTTGCGGCCCTCGCGCGAACAGGCGAGGTAGATATTGCGGGCGTGGGCGTCGCGGGAGTTGCGCAGCATCTCGACCACGATGTCTTCGACAGCGCGGATGTCGTGCTTGGCCTGGCGGCGCTCGGCCTCTGCGGTCTTGAGGCGCACAAAGCCGTCTCCCAGATTCTCCTCAACAGCCAGGTGGCTGTCCCCACTCACCGCGTGGACAAAATCTGCGAGACTCTGCGCCATGTAGAAGACCGCCTTTCAGTACCAATCGAGCCATTGGGTCATTATAGGCAAATCCCCTCAAACAGCCCGCCTCCCAAGCCCCCCATCTGCGCCGCTTAAAGATACTTTAAGGCGCGTGCGGCGCCTAAACGCGAGCGCCCCTGCGGCTTTATGGCGGCAGGGGCGCTGGGCAGTTGGTGTGAGGGGGCGCTTACTTGGCCAGGCCCTCTGCGCGCGACTCGCGGATGACGATCACGTGGATCTGGCCGGGGTACTCCATCTCGTCCTCGATCTGCTTGGCGATGTCGTGGGCGAGCACGGTGGCCTTTGCGTCGTCGATCTTGTCAGGCTGGACCATGACGCGGACCTCGCGGCCTGCCTGCATGGCGAAGGTCTTCTCGACGCCGTCATGCGAGTTGGCGATGGCCTCGAGCTTCTCCAAGCGCTTGATGTAGTTCTCGTAGCTCTCGCGGCGGGCGCCGGGGCGTGCGGCGGAGACAGCGTCTGCGGCCTGGATCAAGACGGCGAGCACCGTAGAGGGCTCGACGTCTGCGTGATGCGCCTCGATGGCATGGACGATGGCCGGGGACTCCTTGTAGCGGCGGGCAAGGTCTGCGCCGATGACGGCATGGGAGCCCTCGACCTCGTGGTCGACGGCCTTGCCGAGGTCGTGCAGCAGGCCTGCGCGCTTGGCGGTGACGGGGTCGAGACCGAGCTCGGAGGCCATGGCGCCGGCCAGCGTGGCAACCTCGAGGGAGTGCTGCAGCACGTTCTGGCCGTAGGAGGTGCGGTACTTCAAGCGGCCGAGGGTGCGGACGAGCTCCGGATGCAGGTCGTGGATGCCCATGTCGAAGGTGGCCTGCTCGCCGGCCTCGAGGACCTGCTGCTCGACGAAGACGCTCGCCTTCTTGAACATCTCCTCGATGCGCGCCGGGTGGATGCGGCCGTCTGCGATGAGGTTCTCGAGCGCGATGCGCGCGGTCTCGCGGCGGACGGGGTCGAAGCAGGAAAGCGTCACGGTCTCCGGCGTGTCGTCGATGATGAGGTTGACGCCGGTGATCTGCTCGAAGGAGCGGATGTTGCGGCCCTCGCGGCCGATGATGCGGCCCTTGACGTCGTCAGACGGGATGGTGACGGAGGTGACGGTGCGCTCGGCCGTGTAGTCGGCGGCCATGCGCTGGATGGCGACGGAGAGGATCTCGCGCGACTTGCGGTCGCACTCGGCCTTCACCTGGGTCTCTGCGTCGCGGATGATCTGGGCGGACTGGCGGGTGACGTCGTCCTTGACGGTCTCGAGGAGCGTCTCGCGCGCTTCCTCGCGCGTCATAGCGGCGATCTGCGTGAGGCGGGTGTCTGCCTCCTCGATCATGCCGGCGAGCTCGGCGCGGTCCTCCTCGAGCTGGCTTGCCTGCTGGGAGAGCTGCATCTCGCGCTGGTCGAGGGACTCGACCCTGCGGTCGCAGGATTCCTCCCTGCTGCTCAGGCGGTCCTCACGGCTCTTGATGGAGCGCGACTGCTCGCGTGCCTCGTCCTCGGCGCGGCGCTTGATCTCCAGCGCTGCATCCTTGGCCTCGACCTGTGCGGAGCGCTTGATGTTCTCTGCCTCGCTCGCGGCGTCTGCGATCTTGCGCTCGGCCTCTGCCAGGCGCCTGTCTGCCTCTGCGATCTTTCCCTTTGCGCTAGCCGCGATGCGCGAGCTGCTCACAAAGTAGCCGATGGCAAGGCAGGCGACGGCGACGACCACGCAGACGACGAGCGCAACTGCGATGTTGACCTGCATGTGTCCCTACCTCCTTGTTCGTAGCGGTGGACGGTGTTGCTTGCTAGTGTTTGACATTCGATTGAGGGCGATGCCACCCAACAAAAAAAGCCGGACGACATCCGGCATCATCTACACCAAGCTATGAGATGCACGCACCCGCGCAGGGGTGGCGGCGCATGTGAAACTACGTTGACAGGCAGGACCTCACGTCCGTTTGTTAGAGCTAGCCCGGAAACTGTACATAAGCACAACTCGCTTGCGCGAGGAATAGATAGATACCGCGCTCAATGGTACCACAGCGCACTGCCTACCATTCTGCTGCGCCGTACATAAATTCATCTACGGCGCGATTGGCGAGCTCTAGGGCGTAGCCCTTCTGCACGAGGCGCCGGGTGAGCGTGGCGCGGGGATTCTTGGAGCGCACGCTGCGCTTGCCGAGCTCGTAGAGGGCGCGCTCGTATTCCTGCTGCGGGGTGGCGAAGTAGCCGCTGCAGCGCTCGATAGCCGCAGGGCTCACACCGTCTTCTCGCAGGCGGGTCATGATCTTGGCGCGGCCCCAGCCCTGGTTCACCTTACCCCTGATCAGCGCTGCTGCGTAGCGCTCCTCGTCCACCAGGCCGCTGCGCACAGCAGACTCCACTGCCTCGCGTGCTGTGGACTCGGTGAAGCCTGCATCCCCAAGGCGGCGCAGGAGCTCCTTGGGAGTGCGCTCGCGCACGCGGATGAGGGCGGCGATCTTGTCCATCGCCTTGTTATGCTCCTGTTCCAGGAAGAGGGGCTCGCCGGGCTCCTCGGCCAGCTCGAACAAGCTCTGCATGTTCACGGGCTTGCCGCCCTTGCTCAAGTGCATCTTCATGCGGGCCCCTCCCCTCGTCTGCTGCGTGCGCGTGTTGTTGCTGCTTACTCGACCACGTCGAACAGGATGGGCTCGTCGTAATCGAAGTCTGCCGCAGCAAAGGTGTCGTTGAACTCCTCTGCGGGGACAGCGGCTGTGACCTCGCCGCCCAGCCCGATGGCGGCGCGGACCTTTGCCTCGATCTCTGCGCGGAGGGCGGGATTCTTGCGCATGTTCTCCTTGGCGGCCTCCCTGCCCTGACCCAGGCGATCGTCACCGTAGTTGTACCAGGCACCGCTCTTGTCGACGATGCCCTCGTCTACTGCCATATCGAGGATGCCGCCCTCGCGTGAGATGCCCTCGCCGTACATGAGGTCGAACTCCGCCTGGCGGAAGGGTGCGGCGCACTTGTTCTTGACGACCTTGACCTTGACGCGGTTGCCGATGGCCTCGCCCTTGTCCTTAATGGTGTCCATGCGGCGGATGTCCATGCGCACGGAGGCGTAGAACTTGAGCGCACGGCCGCCCGTGGTGGTCTCTGGGTTGCCGAACATGACGCCGATCTTCTCGCGCAGCTGGTTGATGAAGATGCAGGTGGTCTTGGATTTGGAGAGCGAGCCGGCAAGCTTGCGCATGGCCTGGCTCATCAGGCGCGCTTGCAAGCCAACCGTGGTGTCTCCGATCTCTCCCTCGATCTCTGCCTTGGGGACGAGCGCGGCGACGGAGTCGACGACCACGCAGTCGATGGCGTTGGAGCGCACGAGCATGTCGCAGATCTCCAGGCCCTCCTCGCCCGTGTCTGGCTGGGAGATGAGGAGCTCGTCGATGTCAACGCCCAGGCGCGCTGCCCAGACAGGGTCGAGCGCATGCTCTGCGTCGATGAAGGCGACCTTGCCGCCCATGGCCTGGGACTCCGCGAGGATGGAGAGGGCCAAGGTGGTCTTGCCCGAGGACTCCGGGCCATAGATCTCGATGATGCGGCCCTTGGGCACGCCGCCGATGCCGAGCGCTGCATCGAGTGCGAGCGAGCCCGTGGGGATGACCTCGATGTCCATCTTGGCGGCGTTCTCGCCCATCTTCATGATGGAGCCCTTGCCGAACTTCTTCTCGATGGCCTCCGTCGTCATCTTGAGGGCTTTCTCGACGTCGCCGCCTGCCAGCTCGTAATCCAGCTTGTCCTTGCCAGTGGTGCTCCGGGCCATCTGATGCTCCATTCCTCATGCGCCGTGGTCGAAAACTTGTTCGTTCACTGTACCCGAACAGCTGTTCGCGGTCAAGCGCTCTTTCAACGTGGGTGTAGGATACCCCCACAGACCGTGGCGCACCTACCCCCCACTTGTCTTCTCGCAACCGGATCCCCGTCTGCTGCCCCCCGCTCGCGCCAAGCGATCACCCAAGCTGCCAAAACACCAGGTCAACCACGGTGTTGCAAGCGGTTCCGAACAGTTTGCGGGCTCCTTTAGGCCAGGCTGCTGGGCACCAGAGCGCACAGCACAAGCTCTCTCTCCACAAGTTATGAGAAGCAAATCACGGGAATGCCAGGGTGAGGTGGGCGCCCCTGCAAGCTCTAGTCTTCGAAGCCGAAGAGACCCTTGCACTTCATGAAGTAGTCGATCATGCTCACGATGGTCATGATCACGGCGAAGAGCATGGCGACCCAGGCAAAGAGGTTGAAGCCGGCCGCAAAGGCCTCCCCCACCGCCTGCAGCTGCACAGTGTCCTTGATGATGAAGGCGATGATCGCCACGATCTGAGAGACGGTCTTGACCTTGCCGTACCACGAGGCGGCCACCACCAGGCCCTGCGCCGCCGCGAGCATGCGCAGGCCGGAGACGATGAACTCGCGCGCGAGGATGACGAGCGCGATCCACGAGGGCAGCAGCTGCAGCTCGACCAAGCCCAGCAGGGCAGCGCAGACGAGGATCTTGTCTGCCAGCGGGTCGAGGAACTTGCCGAAGTCCGTCACTTGGTTGCGCGAGCGCGCCAGGTAGCCGTCAACGGCGTCTGTGGCCGAGATGGCGACGAACACCGCCGCCGCGATCCACGGTTGCAGCGAGCCCCACAGGGGCAGGTTCTCTGTGAGCGCGGGCCATGGGGAGACGAGCACCGCCACGAACACGGGGATGAGCAGGATGCGCACCACCGTGACGATGTTCGCGGGCGTGAGCATGTTGTCGCGCACCTGGGAAGAAGCCATCCCTATACCAGCTCCCCCACCAGCTCGTAGCAGAAGGCGTCGACGAGCTCCACCTGAACCCTGCTGCCCAGCTCGAGCTCTGTGCCCTCGGGCAGCGGGATGTGCACCATGCCGTCGACGTCGGGTGCCTGGCCCTGCCAGCGCGCGAGCGCCTCCTCACCGGCGTCCGTAAGCTCGAAGCCCTCGACGACGCACTCTACCCTGCGGCCGATGTGGCGCGCGTTGCGGGCAAAGCCGCAGGAGTCGCAGAGGTCGAGCAGGCGTTGGGCACGCTCCAGGCGCAGGTCCTCGTCGACTTGGTCGTCGAACTCGGCGGCCTTGGAGCCCTCCTCGGTGGAGTACGCGAACACGCCAGCGTAGTCGAAGCCGGCATCGGCCACGAAGTCCATGAGCGTCTGGAACTGCTCTTCGGTCTCCCCCGGGAAGCCCGTCATCAGCGTGGTGCGGATCATCATGTCCGGCACGAGCGCGCGGATGCGCTCGAGCAGCTCCTTGATCTGCTCGGGGCTGCCGCTGCGGTTCATGCGCTTGAGGATCGCCGCGTCGACGTGCTGCAGCGGGATGTCGATGTAGCTGCAGATGTTAGGGGTCTGCCCCATGGTGAGCAGCAGCTCGTCTGTGATGCCCTCGGGCTGGATGTACATCAGGCGCAGCCACAGCTGGGGGAACTCCGCGGCCAGGCGCTCGAGCAGTTCCTTGGTGCAGCTGGGCTCCGGCAGGTCGCGGCCCCAGATGCCGGTGTCCTGGCCGATGAGCACGACCTCGCGCACGCCGGCCTCCGCAAGCTCTGCCACCTCCGCGCGAATGTCCTCGTACGGGAAGCTGTGATAGCGGCCCCTGATGTAGGGGATCATGCAGTACGAGCAGAAGCGGTCGCAGCCGTCGGAGATCTTGACGTAGGCGCTGGGGCCGGCCTCGTCGCGCAGGGCGGCGCCAGCCGCAGCGCGCTGGGTGCCCAGTATCTCGCCCACCTTCTCGACGATGCGGCCCTCCTGGTCGACCGGCAGGAAGCCCGCCACCTCCTGGAGCTCTCCTTCGAGCTCCGCGCCGTAGCGCGAGGGCATGCAGCCGGTGACGAGCACCTTGTTGACGGGGATGTCCGGGGCGTCTGCCACGCCCAGGGCGGCAAAGATCGTGTCCAGCCCCTCCTCGACGGCCGAGGCCAAGAAGCCGCAGGTGTTGACCACAGTGAGGTCGGCTTGCTCGGGGTCGTCGACGATGGTGTAGCCGGCGGCGCGCAGCAGGGCGCGCATCTTGTCTGAGTCAACCTCGTTCTTCGCGCAGCCGAGGGTGATGAAGGCGATGTCGGTTCCAGAAGGCATGGGGGCGGTGTTCCTTTGTGCTCGGGCGCGGGCTTAGCGGTAGTTGGTGTACTGCAGGGGCACGCCGTAGTCCTGCTCGCGCAAGAAGGCGATGACGGCCTGCAGCTCGTCGCGCTTGGGGGCGCTCACGCGCAGCTTGTCGCCCTCGATCTGGGTCTTGACCTTGAACTTTTGGTCCTTGATGGCCTTGTTGATCTTCTTGGCGGTGTCCTGGTCCAAGCCAAAGGCGATGGTGCCCACGCAGCGGATATTGCCGCCGGAGGCGTCGATGTTCTTGCCCCACTTGACGAACTTCATGCCCTCCTCGCCCAGGCGGCGGATGAGGTGGGTGTTGAGGATGTCGATGACCTGGTTCTTGATGAACTCGCTGGGGGCGATGACGGTGAAGGTCTTGTTGGCCTTGTCATAGTCGATGCTGGAACCGGAGTCCTTGAGGTCGTAGCGCTGGGTCAGGGCCTTTGCCGCCTGGCGGTAGGCGTTGTCGACCTCCTGGAGGTCGCACTCGGAGACCACGTCGAAGCTGCCGTCCTTTGCCATGGTGCGTTGCCTTTCTCTCTCATGCCGCGCGCTGCTGCGGCGGGCTTACTTCTTGGTAGACGCCAGACCGGATGCCTGGACGCTGATCTCGAGCTTGCCCGAGCCGTCCTCTGCGATGGGTATCTCGATGGGGGTGCCGTTTTGCGTGACTGTCACGGCGCCGGGGGTGCCGAAGGTGGCGCTGAACGACTGGGTCACCTGGAAGTCGCGGTGCCAGGGGCCCACAGCCGTGCCGTCGAAGGCCTTGTCGTCGTCGTAGGTGACCGTCACCAGCGAGGTCTTGCCCTGCTCGACGTCGATGCTCACCACAACCGGGTTGCCGTTGGCGGTGGTCACCGTGACCACGGCGGCCCCCGTCTCCTTGTCCTCTCCCGTCTGCGTCACGCTCTCGCCGCTGGCGCCACCGGTGACGTTGAGGATGCCGGAGCTGTTGCCGCCGGCCGTGCTCATGAGCAGGCTGGCGATGATGACGAGCGCTGCCACGATGAACGCCGCTGCCAGGATGATGAGGCGGGTGCGCTTGTCTGCGAAGGCGGCCTTCACCGTGCCCACGATGCGCGCAGGCAGGCTCTCCTGCGCAGGGGCGCTGTAGCGGCGCGAGCGCGACGAGCCGGTGCGCGAGCGGGGCTGGCGCCTCCCGCCGCCGCGGAGCTCGTAGTCGTCCTCCATGAGCTCCTCATCGTCCTCATAGGCGTCGTCGACCGGGGCGAACGAGCCGGTGCTCGCAGCAAGGGCGCTGATGCGCCCGATGGTGGCGGCGCTCGAGCTGCGCGAGGAGTAGCCGCCCTCGGAGGCCGAGTCGTCGTAGTGCTCGCTCATGGAGCGCTTGTAGGCGTCGAGCCTGCTGCCCTCGGCAACCGGGGTGGCAGCCGCGACGCGGCGCCCCGCCCTGCCGCGGCCGCCCTTGCCCACCACCTTGATCGCGCTCGTGGCGCGGGCGATGTCTCCCGCGGTGTCGACCGAGCCCGGCAGCGGGTCCATGGGGCCGGTGCTGTGGGGGACGGCAGGCTCCGCTCCGCGGCGGTTGCGGCGCGCGGAGGGCGAGCTGCCCTTGGAGAAGCCGCGGGTGTCGCGCCCGAGCTTGGCGTTGCGAGCACCTGCAGAGATCTCCAGCTGCTGCATGTGGTGGCTGAGCTCCATCTCGAAGCCCGAGAGCACCGGCCGCGGGTCCATCCCCAGCGCACGGGCGTAGGAGGACAGCATCCCGCTGGCATAGCCCTTGGGCGGGTACTTGTCGTAGTCGCTGGCCTCGAAGGTCTCCAGCAGGCGCGGCCTGATGTTGGTGGTGCGCGCCACCTGCTCGATGCTCAGGCCGAGCGCCTGGCGGCGCTCACGCAGCATCTCGCCGACGAGTTGGTTGCCCACTAGAATCCCTCCCCGTCTGCCATCTCGAACGCCTTGATCGCCTCGAGGTCCTCGATGGAGTCGATGAGCACCTCGCGTGCACGCGAGCCGTCAGGCGGGCCCACGATGCCCTTGTTCTCGAGCATGTCCATGATGCGGCCGGCGCGGGCGTAGCCCACCTTGAGGCGGCGCTGCAGCATAGAGGTGGAGCCCAGGCCGGACTGGACCACGGCATCTGCCGCCTCCCAGAGCAGCGGATCGTCCTCTTGGATGTCCTCGAAGCTGCTGGCACCGGATGCGCTGCCGCCCTCGACCTTCATCTGGAGGATCTCCGGGTGGTACTCGGGCGTGCCTTGCTCCTTGAGGTGGGCAACCACCTGGTTTATCTCGTCGTCAGAGACGAAGCAGCCCTGGATGCGCTTGGGCTTGCCCCACTCCGGCTTGTTGAAGAGCATGTCTCCATGGCCCACGAGCTTTTCCGCGCCGCTGGCATCCAGGATGACCCTGGAGTCGACGCCGGTTGCCACAAGCAGGGCGATGCGGTTGGTGATGTTGGCCTTGATCATGCCGGTGACCACGTTGCTCGAGGGGCGCTGGGTGGCCACGATGAGGTGGATGCCGGCAGCGCGCGCAAGCTGCGAGATGCGCACGATGGAGTCCTCGACGTCCTTGCCCGCCGCCATCATGAGGTCGGAGAGCTCGTCGATGACGATGACGATAAAGGGCATCTCCTTGGGGCGCTCGCCCTCCTCGCTGTCCAGCTCGCCGTTTTGGATCTTCTGGTTGTAGAAGCCGATGTTGCGCGCGCCCACCGTCTCGAAGACCTTGAGGCGGCGCTCCATCTCCACCACGCCCCAGCGCAGGGCCGCCGCGGCCTCCTTGGGCTCCGTAACCACGGGCACGTAGAGGTGCGGGATGCCGTTGTACTGCGAGAACTCTATGCGCTTGGGGTCGATCAAGATCATGCGCACCTCCGCCGGGGTGGCGCGCGTGATGATGGACATGATCATGGAGTTGATGCACACGGACTTGCCGGAGCCGGTGGTGCCGCCGATGAGCAGGTGGGGCATCTTGGCCAGGTTGACGCAGACGCCGTTGCCGTCGATGTCCTCGCCGATCGCCATGTCGAGCGGGGCGTTCCCGCAGCTGGGGATGATGTCGCCCAGCAGCACGTCTTGGCGCTGCTTGTTGGGGATCTCCACGCCCACGAGCGAGGTGTTGGGGATCTGTGCGATGCGCACGGAGCTCGCCGCCAGGGCGAGCGCTATGTCGTCTGCCAGGCCGGTGAGCTTGGAGAGCTTGACGCCGCTGGGCAGCTCCACCTTGAAGAGCGTGACGGTGGGGCCGGCCAGCCAGCCCACCACGCGCGCCGGCACGGAGAACTCCTCGAGCGTCTGCTGCAGCAGGGCGGCCGTGTCCTTGTACTCGGCGTTGAGGGCGTTGCGGTTGCGCTTGCCGCTCACCTTGAGCAGGCTCAGGTCCGGCAGCACGAAGCCCTCGGTTGCAGCCGGGGCCGCGCCCTCCGCCACCGCAGGGGCGGCGCCGAGCTTGACAGTCTTGGCATCTTCCTGGGCTGCGCCAGCGGGCTCGTCCTTGCCCTTGCGCGAGAGCTTGACGGTCTTGGCGCCCTTGCGCTTGGACGGCAGCACCTGGGTGGGCGCCGCTGCGTCTGAGGGGGACTCGCCGTCGAAGAGCTCGTCTTGGCAGGCCTGCTCGTAGTCATCCTCCTGGTCGAAGCTGCCTGCACTGAACGTGGGCAACAGCGGCTTGCGGCCGCGCTTATCGCCCAAGACCACGGTCTCGTCCGCGCGCGGCAGCTCGCCGCTGGCGTCCTCCTCCGAGTACGAGCGGCCGGCGCCCTTGCGCACCTGCGGCTCGAAGCCCTCCTCGAGCTCCTTGGCCGCCAGGCGGTCCTTGCGGCGCTCTTGCGCGAGGTTGCGCGCGAAGAGGAAGGCACTCGATATGGAGAAGCCCGCCAGCACCAGGCCGACGATGATGACGAAGGCGTAGATCACGTACGAGATGACGAGGCCCAGGGCGCTCACGAGGCACCAGCTCACGCCGGAGCCCACGTACCCGCCGCCGCCCACGAGGACGGGCTCGGAGAAGAGCTGGGCGGGCTCCGTGCAACCGCAGACCTGGTAGGTGACGCAGGAGAAGATGCCCATGAGCGCGATGAGGATGAGCGTCACGCCCACGACGAAGCGCCCCAGGTGGGAGTCCTGGGGTTTGAGGAAGAACGAGATGCCCCAGGCCACAAAGGCGAAGGGCAGCACGAAGGCGCCGATGCCGAAGACATGGCGCAGCATGCCCGCGATGCCCGCAGAGACGAAGGCCTGCTGGGGGATGACGACCATGAGGAAGAGCAGGATGCCCACCAGCACCAGGCCGATGCCGATGAGGTCGTCGCGCATGCCGGGGCTGAGCGCCGGCTCGCGGTTGTCTTCCCTCTTGTATTCCGCTTTGGAGCCCCGCTTGGTGGAGCCAGAGTTTGAGCTGCTGGTTTTAGCTGCGTTTCGTGCGCTCAAAACTACCTCCATGCACATGGCATGACGAAGGAACGGACAGATTCTCAAGATTATACCCAGATTGGGTTAAAGCTCCGCAAACTGCAGACAATCGTCACCTTAACCCAGCGCCGCAGCGCGGGCCGGCAGCGGGTGCGCGCTGCCCTTCCGGGGCGGCGCGCACCCGCGGGTGGCGCGCTAGACCTCCATGATCACGGGCATGATCACCGGGCGGCGGTGGCAGCGCTCCCAGATGAACTTGCCGGTGGCGTCGCGCACGGCCTTCTTGATGCGGTTCGTCTCTCCCTTGTGGGCGGTGGCGGCGTCCTTGAAGGCCTTGAGGATGCGGGCGCGGGCGTCTGCCAGGAACTGCTCGTCGTTGAAGCCGGGGATACCGCGCATCATGATGACGGGCTCGCCCACAGGCTTGTTCGACTTCTTGTCGAGCACGACGCACACCGTGATTGCGCCCTCGCTCTGCATGGCCTGGCGGTCGCGCAGGACATCCTTGCCGATGTCGCCCACGCTCGATCCGTCGACGAAGACGATGCCGCTCTCGACGGGCTCCGAGCGGCGCACCTTGCCGCCCTGCAGGGTCAGGGTCTCGCCGTTCTCCATGATGAAGATGTTCTTGGGGTCGATGCCGCAGGCCTCGCCCAGGTGGGCGTGGGCGCGCAGGTGGGTGGCTTCTCCGTGGACGGGCATGAAGTGCTTGGGACGCACCATGCGCAAGACGAGCTTGAGCTCCTCGGCACCGGCATGGCCGGAGACGTGCACCATGGCGCGCTTCTTGTCGTAGACATCTGCGCCGATCTTGGAGAGCTGGTTGACGACGCGCGTGACGGACTTCTCGTTGCCGGGGACGGGCGTGGCGGAGATGATCACCGTGTCGCCGCGCTCGATGGAGACAGTGCGGTGCTCGCCCGTGGACATGCGCGCCAGCGCAGAAAGCGGCTCGCCCTGGCTGCCGGTGCACAGGATGACCAGCTTGTGGGGCGGGATGTCGTTGACCTCGTAGGCGTCGACGATGAGGCCTTCCGGCACGTTGAGGTAGCCCAGCTCCTGGGCGATGGCGGTGTTGGTGAGCATGGAGCGGCCTGTGACGGCCACCTTGCGCTTGGCCTCGACCGCGGCGTCGCAGACCTGCTGGATGCGGTGGATGTGGCTGGAGAAGCTGGCTACGATGACCTTGCGCTTGGCCTGGTTGATGATCTGGCGCAGCGCGACACCCACCTCGGCCTCGGAGCGGGTAAAGTTGGGGTTGGCCGCATTGGTCGAGTCCGAGAGCATGAGATCGACGCCTTCTGCGCCAAAGCGCGAGAGCGCGGCGAAGTCCATGACCTCGCCGTCGATGGGGGTGGTGTCGACCTTGAAGTCGCCGGTGTGCAGCACGGTGCCGGCTGGGCTCTTGATGAAGACGCCCATGGAGCCGGGGATGGAGTGGTTCACGGTGAAGAACTCCAGCTCGAAGCAGCCCAGCGTTGCCTTGCCGGGGCGCGAGACCTCCTGCAGCTTGGGCTGCTTGGAGAGCTTGTGCTCACTGAGCTTGCCCTCGATGAGGCCCAAGGTGAGCTTGGTGCCGTAGATGGCGACGGGCATGTCGAGGTCCTTGAGCAGGTAGGGCAGCGCGCCCGTGTGGTCCTCGTGGCCGTGGGTGATGACGATGCCGCGCAGCTTGTGCGCGTTCTCCAGTATGTAGGTGTAGTCGGGCAGGATGAGGTCGACGCCGACGTGCTCGTCGTCGGGGAACATCAGGCCGGCGTCGACGAGGATGATGTCGTCGCCGCACTCGAAGGCCGTCATGTTCTTGCCGATGGCGTCCAAGCCGCCCAGGGGGATGACGCGCATCTTGACAGCGCTCTCCTTGCTGCGGCCGCGCCCCTTTGAACCGCGGCGGGTGCGGCGGGCAGAGGGGGTCTTCTCGCCACGCTGCTGCTTGCCGGCGGGCTTGCGCTCGGCAGGGGCGGATGCCGCCGCCTTGGCGGCGTCGTTATTGGTTTTGGGCATTACCGGGGGTGCTCCTTACTGCCTGCGATCATGGACAGGCACGTCTGGTTAACGGATGTCTCCAACTAGACGCAGCACCTCTTCCATCTCCGCACGCTGATCTGCCGTGGCCTTGACCAGCGGGAGGCGCAGGCCGCCCACAGGGAAGCCCAGGATATCGAGGGCCTCCTTAGCCATGATGGGGTTGGCAGTGATGAAGAGCTCCTTCATGAGGGGCTTGAGGGCATCGAGGGCGTGCTGGGCAGCGTTATGCTGACCGGCGACATAGAGGTCGATGACCTCGCGGTAGCGCGCAGGTGCGACATTGGCGATGGTAGAGACTACGCCGACGCCACCGTAGCCCATGATCTGGAGCACCTCGTCGTCGTTTCCCGAGTAGACGCAGAAACCGGCGGGGGCCTCCTTGGCGATGGTGGCGATTTGGTCTTGCTTGCTGCTGGCCTCCTTGACGCCGACGATGTTGTCGAAGTCGCGTGCGAGGGCCAGGGTGGTCTCGGCGGTCATGTTGATGCCGCTGCGACCGGGGATGTTGTACATCAGGATGGGCATGCTGGGCACGGCCTGCGCGATGGCGCGGTAGTGCTCGTAAAGGCCCGCCTGAGGGGGCTTGTTGTAGTAGGGCACGACGGTGAGGAAGCCGTCGATGCAACCCAGGGCAGCGTACTCGCGCGCGTCTGCCACGCTGGCGGCGGTGTTGTTGCCGCCGCAGTAGGCGATGACCTTGGCGCGGCTGCCGACAGTCTGCGCGACCTCCTTGAAGAGGCGCAGCTTGTCTTCATGGGAGACGGTGGGAGACTCACCCGTGGTGGCGCAGACCGCGAGGGCGTCGCAGCCGCCGTCGACCAGGCGCTTGGCAAGCTCCTGAGCGCGCGCGAAGTCGACGTTGAGCTCTTGGTCGAAGGGGGTGACCATCGCGGCCACCAGCCTGCCGAATACGGGTTCTGTCATGTCTCTCTCCTCTAGTCGCAAAACAAGCCAGCTGAATATCGTGCCACTAATCCATCAGTTTTTCCAGCCCGACGACCAGGCCGTTGAGGTCCCCCACAGCGCGGACGGCCAGGAGCACGCCGGGCATGTAGGAGGAGCGGTCGATGGAGTCGTGGCGGATGGTGAGGGTCTGCCCCGCAGAGCCGAAGATGACCTCCTGGTGGGCAACGTAGCCGGCCGTGCGCACGGAGTGGACGGGGACGTCGCACACCAGCGCGCCGCGGGCGCCCTCCATGCCCTCGAGCTCGGTCTCGCGCCCCGGGGCGGTCATGCCGAAGCCGCGGGCCTCGGCGATCATCTTGGCGGTGCGCACCGCGGTGCCAGAGGGGCTGTCCTTCTTGCCGTCGTGATGGAACTCGATGACCTCGGCGTCCGGGAAGTACTTGGCCGCCTGCTGGGCGAAGAGCATCATCAGCACGGCGCCGGTGGTGAAGTTGGGGGCGCAGAACAGGGCGGCGGAGCCGGTTGCGGACTCGTCGAAGATCTGCTGGAGCTTCTCCTCCGAAAGGCCGGTGGTGCCGAGCACGCAGTTGACGCCGGCAGCCAGGGCCATGCGCAGGTTAGCCTCTGCGGCGTCCGGGCGCGAGAAGTCGACCATGACGGTGGGCTTGGAGGCCTCGAGCGCCTCTGCCAGCTGGGTGTAGACGGGCACACCCGCCTGGCCGACCACCTGGCCGGCGGTGGCGAAGGGGTCGAAACCCGCGACGAGCTCCATGTCTGCCGCACCGTCGACCGCGGCGACGACCTGGGTGCCCATGCGGCCGAGTGCGCCGCTCACAACAACCTTGATCATTTATCCAACCATCCCTTCGACTTCCTGCACCGGGCAGGGGCTTATGACAGCGGCGGTCATCCCCTGGCTGAGGAGCTCGAAAGCCGCTTGATTGACCTGTTCGAGAGTAACGGCGCGGTAGCTTTGGAGGGTCTCGTCCAGCTCGTAGAGCTCCATGCCGCTGCAGGCCATCTTACCCAGACGGAGCATGTGGCTGCGCGGGGATTCCTGGCTGAGCACGTAACTGCCGCAAACCATCTCGCGAACGCGATGCAGCTCGTCTTCTGTCATGCCGCCCCGGGCCATGCGCTGCAGCTCCTGGCGCAGCAGCTCCAGCACCTGCGGCAGGTTCTCCGGGCGGGTGCCCGCGTAGACCATGAACTGCCCCGTGTCCTCGAAAAGCTGGCTGGTGGAAAAAACGGAGTAGGCCAGGCCGCGCTTCTCGCGGACCTCGGTGAACAGGCGCGAGCTCATCGAGCCGCCCAGCGCGGCGTCCACCAGCGCGTAGGCGTGGCGGCGCGGGTCTGACTGGCTCACCGTGGAGCAGCCCAGCACCACATGAGCCTGCTCGCTCTCCTTCTGCAGGGCGCTCACGCGCAGGGGCGCGGCGTGCACCAGTGCAGGGCGCACGCGGCGCGGGCCGGGCTTGAGGGCGCCCAGGTGCTCCTGGGCGAGCTGTGCCACCTGGGCGTGGCTCACATTGCCGCAGCAGGCGACCGTGACGTTGCCGCCCACGTAGTTGACGCTGTGGTAGGCGCGCAGCTCCGCTTGGCCGAAGCCGGCCACCGTGGCGCGGGTGCCCAGGATGGGGCGGCCGAGCGCGCAGCCGGGCAGCGCCGCGGCGCTGAAGAGGTCGAAGACGTAGTCGTCTGGCGTGTCTTCAGAGCGGGCGATCTCCTCGATGACGACTTCGCGCTCGGGCTCGGCCGTGCTGGGCTCGAAGGAGGCGTTGGCCAGCATATCTGCCAGCAGCTCGAAGCACGGGGCGAGGTTCTCGTCCATCATGCGCGCGTAGAAGCAGGTCTGCTCCTTGGTGATGAAGGCGTTTGCCTCTGCGCCCAGGGCGTCGAAGGCGGCCGATATCTCCAGCGCGCTGCGGGTGGGCGTCCCCTTGAAGAGCATGTGCTCCATGAAGTGCGAGATGCCGCCCATCTGGGGCTCCTCGTCGCGCGAGCCGGTGCGCACCCACAGGCCCAGCGCCGCCGAGCGCACGCCTCCCATCGACTCGGTGACGACGGTGACCCCGTTGTCCAAAACGGTTTTCTCGAAGGGCATGGTTCTCCAATCTGCGCTTACGCGCCGAAGTACGGCTCGTAGCGGATCTCTGCGTTGAGCGGGCTGTGCGGGAAGAGGTGGGCGAAGAGCTCGATGAAGTAGTCGTCTGTCATGGAGGCGATGTAGTCGACCACCACGTCGTCTGGGCGGTGCTGCAGCTCCCATGCGTAGTCGTAGCGCATGAAGGCGTTGCGGGCGTGGTGCCTGAAGACGGGGGAGCTTTCGTCCCCGCGGTGCAGGTCCTCTGCAAAGCGCTCGTAGAGCTGCTCCATCATCTCCTCCACCGGGCGGATCCGCTGCCGCACGAAGGGGCTGCCGTAGATCTCCTGGAAGTTCTCGCGGCGTATGGCGTCTATGCCCTCGAAGACCTCCTGGTCCATGGCGATGTAGTCCTTGCCGAGGGAGTTCTTGATGATGTTGCGCGTGACGTTGTAGATGATCTGGTGGTTGAGCGTGCCCACCACCGGGCTTTGGGCGTAGCTGTCTACGGCCTTGAGGTGGATGCGGTCTGCGTCTTGGCGGTCTTTGCCGGCATAGGCGATTATGTCGCTGATGCGGACCACGCAGCCCTCGAGGGTGCTGGGGCGCAGCTCGCCGATGTTGGACTGGTCTTGGTAGCACTCCCCCATGAGGCGGTCGAGCTCGGCGAAGCTCTCGCACGGCTGCGGGCGGTACTCGAGGAAGGCCTTTTCTCCGCAGTGGCACAGAATGCCGTTGTAGGTCTGCAGGCAGAGGTTGGCCTGGGCCATGGTGCGCAGCAGGCGCACGCTGTGCACGTTGTGGTTGAAGTAGCGGCCCGTGTGGCGGTGGTAGATGCCGCTGAGTATGCGCTCGCCTTCGTGGCCGAAGGGTGTGTGCCCCAGGTCGTGGCCGACGGCGATTGCCTCGATGAGGTCGAGGTTGAGGCCGAGCGCCATGCCGATGGTGCGACCCACGCGGCTCACCACCTGCAGGTGGAAGGAGCGGCGGGTTATGTCGTCGTTGCGGACGAGGGAGAAGACCTGGGTCTTGTCTGCGCAGCGGCTGTAGAAGGGGTTGTGGACGATCTTCTCGACGTCTACCACGAAGGGCGGGCGGCCGAGGTAGACGTCTGGGTCCTGGTAGTGCTCCTGGCGCTCGCGCAGGGCCTGGGAGTCGTGGCAGGCATGGGGGGACAGCAGCGCCTGGGACGCCTGGTAGCGCTCCCTGAGGAGCTCTTTCTCTTCTGCTGTGAAGTCGAAGTAGGGTGAGACACCTGCCATGAGCACCTCCTTGTTGCCGTGCCGCCTTTCAAGGTGAACACTTTAGCGCAGGGCTGTGACAAAAACGCGGCCGCAAAGGAACACGGCGCGGGAGCGTGGCTCTCGCGCCGTGCAAGCGCACTCAAGGTCTTTGCAGGGAACCGAGTGCCTTTACTCACGATTCTTGAGAGCGCGTTACACATCACCCGTTCTGTATCCAAAGGGGGGCAGCTGTCCCACGAGATACCTCCCTTGCCTTACCGTATGGCTGGACTGTAAAGTGTACGGTAACCGTATACTCAAGTGATTTCCCAAGATTTTTTGGAGGCCTCCTTGGGCGAGGACAAGCTCTACACCACCGGGCAGTTCGCCGAGCTCTGCGGCGTCAAGAAGCAGACGCTCTTCCACTACGACGACATCGGTCTGCTGCGCCCGGAGCTGGTGGAGGAGAACGGCTACCGCCGCTACTCCTACAGCCAGTACCAGACCTTCCTGCTCATCTCCTGCCTCAAGGAGGCGGGCATGTCGCTCACAGAGATAAAGGACTACCTGGAAGAGGACGACCCCCTGCGCAGGCAGCACACGGTCGAGCTGCGCTTGGCAGCGCTGGACAACCGCATCGCCTACCTCATGAACGTGCGCAAGATCTTGGCCAGCTCGTTTGCCGGCGGCGGCAGCGCCCCGGGCAGCGCGCGTTCCAACAACGACGAGATCCGCCTGGAGAACCGCCCCTGCCTGGAGACCTGGTCGACCAAGCCGCTCGACAACCTGGAGGACAAGGAGCTCGTGGAGTACGTGGCACAGATCGTCAAGCAGGTCGAGCCCAGCGCCGTGGTGCTCTCCAGCGCAGACGTCCTGGCGGGCATCACAGACCAGCAGCGCTTCCTGCTCATCCGCAAGTCGCCGGAGCTCTCCGAGCAGACGGCCGCCGAGCTGGGGCTGCAGCCCTTCACCCGCCCGGAGGGCCGCTACGGCGTCACCGACCAGCAGCCCGGTGAGACCCCGGAGGACGCCTACGCCCGCCTGGTGAAGAGCATGGAGGACTTCGAGGAGTACCCGGGTGAGTACTTCTACGAGGAGTACCCCCTCGCCAGCAGCTCGGAAAGCGGCGCCCCACTGCAGATCGCCGTGCAGCTCATCCCCCGCGACCCCTCGAACACCTCCATCCCCCACTAGCGCTGGCCAAAACCAGCCGATAGGCGGCGTTTACTGTCCAAGAATGGTGTTTAGGCGGTGTTCGTATTGTACTAAGCCGCTATCGCGGCGGTTAGTTGCCGCCGCCGTCGTTGCCGGC
>JBJEHN010000013.1:0-2204 GCA_051876105.1 Coriobacteriales bacterium
CCTGCGGCGCGGTGGGAGGCATTAGGCAGAAAAATAGGGGGTTTCCTCTTGCGAAGACGCCCCCTTGCAAAACGGCGAACCGTTTTTCGTTGTTCTGGCATGCTAACCATCAACTGCCTTGATTATAAGGCCTGGTATTCACTAATCTGACACAGCTTAAAAGCGTGGCGCTAGGTTCAGGGCTCTGTGCTGTCAATTGCCGCCGCCTGAGTGTTCCCTCTAACCCGGCTCTGCTCCGTCTCGAACAGGAAGAGCGGGGCCTCAGCGGCGCCGCGGGTGTGCAAGGAGGGACCGGCTGCCAGCTCTGTCTCCTCCGTGTGCGCCCGCTACGGCGCCAGCGTCGCCAGGGGCGCGACGATCACCCCGTCGTCCCTCCTGTACGCGAACGGAGTGCCCGTGACGACCATGAGGAACGAGGGCGGCCTCATCTTGCCGGTGTCGATGTCGCTGCTTATCTTGAGGAGCGTGCTCGCGCCCTCGTCAATCCGGTCCTGGGAGAAGAGCTTGACCTCGACGAGGCCGTATCTCCCGTCCCTCAGCTGCACCACCGCGTCGACCTCCTGGCCCCTCTTGTTGCGGTAGTGGAACACGTCGCCGCCGAGTCTCTCTGCGTAGGTGCGCAGGTCCCTCACGCACATGGACTCGAACAGCAGCCCGAAGGCCCTGAGGTCGCCCATGAGGCCGTCGGGGCCGATCCCGAGGGCCGCGCAGGCGATGGAGGGGTCGGTGAAGTGGCGCGTGTCGGAGGTCCTGATGGCGGTCTTGGAGCGCAGGTTGGGCGACCATGCCTCGATGTCCTCGATGACGAACAGCTTCTTCATGGCGTTGACGTACGAGGCGACGGTGTCGTCGCTCAGCGACGAGCCCTCGTTGGCGGCCATGTCGTCCACTATCGTCCTGAGGCTGGCCTCGGTGGAGATGTTCCTGGAGTACGAGCGCAGGAAGCGCCTGAGGCTGGCCTTGGCGCGCCTCACCCCGTCGACCTTCCTGAAGTCTGTGTTCACGAGGTCGTCGAAGTAGTCCAGCGCCTGCTGGAGGGCCACCGCGTCCCTGCAGCCCAGGGCCTTGGGCCAGCCGCCGCGGCAGAGGAGGAACGCCAGCTCCTCCAGGCCCTTGTCGCTCTCCCCCTCCACGGCGCCCTCCCCGTTGAAGAGCGCCTCGAGGGAGACCTGGCCGCTCGAGTCGCCGGACTCGAAGAGCGTCATCGGGCGCATCTGCATCCTCGTGATCCTGCCCGTCCCCGTGTGGGCGATAGCCGCGTCCCCGTCGCCGTCGATCGGGGTGACCGAGCCCGTCAGGACGAACTGGCCGAACTCCCCGCGGCGGTCGACCTCTACCCTGACCGCGTCCCACAGCGACGGCACGAGCTGCCACTCGTCGATGAGCTTGGGGGCCTCCCCCTTCAGGAAGCGGCTCGGCGCGGCCTTCGCGAGCATGATGTTCTGCTCCCGCGTCTCTGGGTCCTGCAGGTACACGGCGCTTTTGGCCACCCTCTCCGCGGTGGTCGTCTTGCCGCACCACTTGGGGCCGACGACGAGCACGGCGCCCTTGGACTCGAGCTTGAAGGCGAGGATGTCGTCTACCACGCGGCTCAGATATCGGGTTGCCAAAGCCTCTCCCCTCTGTAGCAGATGTTGCTGTTCGACCTGATGATACAGCGTTATTCGGGAAGTTGGCTGCATTTCACTTGGGACTTTGGCCATAATTCATTCGGGAAGTTGGCGGAAGAATATTCGGGACTTTGGCCGGGTTTTATTCGGGAAGCTTGCGTCTCCACTACAGACGTCAAGGTACGTCGCAAAGCGCGGTGCCGACAACCACTCCTCGGCCCATTTCCGATTGGTGCTAGCTCCTTGACAGTCCAGCTCGGTTGCCATCACATTTCCCCGATAGACATGGTTTAGGCCCGGTGACTTGAATCAGCGGTCATCCCGGGCCCATCGGTTCGCAGTATAGCTTTGTAGACGAGCTAGGAGCCCCATGATTGATCGGATTTCTCGATCAGTTCCATCTACGACACTGTGTTGCCGGCAGAGCAGTTCCGCGCTTTGTGTCAGGCAGACGCGTTCTGAACACGCTCAATGCGGCGTGGACCCAGCGTGGCCACCGTGGCCCAAGCAGGGCCACCAAATGACCTGCAGTTTTAGTTTAAAGCTGCCGAGTGTGGGCCAGACTGGCCACTCTTTTGGGCCCCTATTTTTAGG
>JBJEHN010000014.1:0-10567 GCA_051876105.1 Coriobacteriales bacterium
AGGAGCGCTGCCGCCTAGGCTAGACCCCTACCACACAAACTACCGAAGCCTCAGAAAACGGGATCGGCCCGAGCGGGGGCCTGTAACCCGCTCGGGCCGATAACCTGGGGGAGTTTCCCAAGGGGCTCCTGCAGTTGCCCCTCGCGTTCTCGTCAGCTTTGAGGGAGGACTGACAGGAGCTAGTATAGGACAACATCCATTAGCAGCGCAAGTCCAAATAACCACCTATCTATAACCGCTCACACAATTGCATAAGACAACTATTGGCAAGTTGCAAATAGTTAGTCGTTTTCTGATAGACTGCAACCACTATTGGATATGCGCACTTATTGGAGATGCCTCCTAATTGCAGCTCCTGTGCAAAGCGAAGGGATGAAGATGCAGGTTTTTGACGCTGAGGTGTACGACATCGTCGAGAAGGGCCTCGAGGGCAAAGGGCTCACGCAGGAGGAGACCCTGCGCCTCTACCAGGTGCCGCCCACCAGCAAGGAGGCCGCCTACATCCGCTGGGCTGGCCAGGAGCTCTCCATGAGAGCCGCCAACGGCAAGGCGGAGATCCACGCCCAAATCGGCCTCAACTCCACCGTCTGCCCCAAGAACTGCAAGTTCTGCTCCTTCGCCATGTGCAACGGCGCGCGTAAGGGCAAGTACGAGCTGCCCAAGGAGGACGTGCTCGAGTACGCCAAGATATACGAGGAGGACGGTGCCAACCTCATCCTCATGCTCACCACCGCCAGCTACAAGTTCGAGAAGCTGCTGGACATGGTGGGCTCCGTGCGCGAGGTCATCTCGCCTGAGATGCCGCTGCTGGTGAACACCGAGGACATGACCCTCGAGCGTGCCAAGCAGCTCAAGGCCGCTGGTGCAAACGGCGCCTACCATGCCGTGCGCATGCGCGAGGGCGTCGACACGGAGATTCCCGTCGAGAACCGCTTGACCACCTTCGACAACCTGCGCGAGGCCGGTCTCAAGCTCTCTACCTGCGTGGAGCCCGTGGGCCCCGAGCACACCCCCGAGGAGCTTACCGAGGCAAGCTTCCGATGCATCAGCTGCGAGCCGATGACCTCCGGCGTGGGCAAGCGCATCGCCGTGCCCGGCACCCTGCTCTACGACCGCGGCATGATTACGGACGTCGAGAATGCTAACATGGTGGCTGTCTACCGCCTGGCCCACGGTGTCGACCTGCGCCTCAACTGCTCCGCCAACACCGTCATGACCGCTGCCGCCGGCGCGAACCTCGCCTGGGCGGAAGTGGGCACCAACCCCCGCGACCTGGTGGAGCGCACCGAGAACGGCGGGCGCGGGGCGAGCATGGCCCAGCAGACCAAGATGTTCAAGGCCTCCGGCTGGGAGATCGTAGAGGGCCCCTCTCAGGGCTGGATGTAGCCGCGCGAGGGGCACCGGACACCCATGCCTCCGATCATTCGGACACCATCTCTTGATTTGAAAGAAGGTTTGCGATGAAGAAGAACGCCTGGATGGCTCTCGGCATCGTTTTGGCCGTTCTGCTGGCA
Source organism: Coriobacteriales bacterium (assembly GCA_051876105.1). Classification (GTDB taxonomy): domain Bacteria; phylum Actinomycetota; class Coriobacteriia; order Coriobacteriales; family QAMH01; genus W2P13-069. The sequence continues at coordinate 1,515 of JBJEHN010000014.1, forward strand.
GCCATCGCCGCGGTGAGCAAGCTCAAAGGCGGGTGCACCGCCATGCTCGAGTGCGCCAACGGTGTGGTCCCCATGAAGTGCCACTGGACCTACATTGCCACGAGTTACGCGGGCGCTGCCGGTGCCGTCACCGCGCTGATGGCCGCCTTTGCGGGCAGCTGCGAGGGCAGACGTCTCACTGCAATCGCAGCAGCCCTCTTCGCGCTAGTCGCCATGCTGTTGGTCTCCCCGCTGGGCATCGGTACCTGCTCCCACGCCGATAGCCTCTGCAACGGCACCGCCTCGATCATCTACGGCATAGGCGCCGTTGCCATTGTGCTGGCGGCAGTCATGGCGGCGAAGGCCGACCCCGCCGCTGCCGAACGCCCCACGATGAGCCTGTAGGTGCCAGCGATGGGCCAGATGGCGGACGCTACATCAAGAAGGGGAGGGGCTGTACCCAAGCTCTTCAGGGCTGTCTCCTTCCCCCAGCCAAAGGAGGTGGCGAAGCTCCTGCTTCCTCTCCTGGTGATGGTCCTCGCCGCCGCTGTGGATGCCGCTGCCCCGGATGTCTACCCAGAGGGCTACGTCGAGCGCTTCTACCCTCTGTTCATGAAGGTGTCCATCGCTGTCTACCTGGCCTGCTTTGCCCTCTCCATGTGGTTCGAGCCTGTGAGGTGCCGCTTTCTCAAATGGTATGGGCTGATCGCCTTCGGGAACCTGGCGCTGTGCGCTTACACGCTGGCAACCGTAAAGTCCGGCGCGCTGGAGCTGCCCTACTTTCCCTCGGCAGACAAGGTCATCGACGCGGTCTTCGGTCATTTGGACCGCACTTTGCTCGACCTGCGCTGCTCGTTCACGCTCCTGCTCGAGGGTATGCTGGTTGGCGGCATCCTCGGCTTTGTCTGGGGCAGCCTCATGGGCTACAGCGAGGCCTTCAGCTACTGGCTCAACCCCATCATCAAGATCATCGGCCCCGTGCCCGGCATCGCGTGGATTGTGGTGGCGCTCATCCTGTGCCCCACCAACCGCATCGCCTCCATCGTCATCGTGGCGGCCACCACTTGGTTCCCCCTGAGCGTGAACCTCAGCGGCGGCATCCGCAGCGTGCCCAAGGCCTACATCGAGCACGCCCAGACCCTGGGGGCCTCGCACTTCTACATCATGCGCCACGTGGTCTACCCCTACGCCATGCCCAGCATCTTCACGGGTTTGTTCATGGCGTGCTGCTTCTCGCTCACCTCGCTTGTGGCGGCGGAGGGCTTGGGCGTCGAGTCCGGCCTGGGCTGGCGCATCGGCTGGGCGCAGAGCTACCTCTCGTTCGACGTGATCTACGGGACGGCCATCGTCTTCATCCTCATGGCCTTCACCCTGATCACCGTCCTGTTCATGTTCCAGAAGCACTTCATGAAATGGTCCAAGGAGGGCATCCAGTGGTAAACGCGGAGAAGAGGCTCGTCGCCAAAGACGTGAGGCGCGTCTTCCGCGCGGAAGACGGCTCCGAGCTGGTGGCCCTGCAGGGCTTCAACCTGGAGGCAGAGCACGGCGAGCTCATCGCGCTCATCGGGCCCAGCGGCTGCGGGAAGTCGACCTTCCTGCGCCTGGTGGCTGGCTTGGACGAGCACCAGGGCGGCAGCCTGCAGTACGGCGGAGAGGACATCCATGGCCCCTCGCACGACCGCGGCTTCGTCTTCCAGGAGACCAACCTCTATCCGTGGCTCACGGTGGAGGCCAACATCGCCTTCGGGCTCAAGGCCCGCGGCGTCTACAAGGAGCAGCGCCACCGCGTGCAGGAGATGGTCGACCTCATGGGGCTCGGCGGCTTTGAGAAGTCGTACCCGCACCAGATATCCGGCGGCATGGCGGCGCGCGTGGCCATCGCCCAGACCCTGGTGCAGGACCCGGGCGTCGTCCTGCTCGACGAGCCCCTCTCCGCGCTCGACGCCTTCACGCGCGCCATCATCCAAGACGAGATCCTCAAGATGCGCGACCGCTTCCGGCCCATCATCCTCATGGTCACCCACGACATCGAGGAGGCCGTCTACATGGCAGACCGCGTCGTAGTGCTGACCCCGCGCCCCGGCACCAACGCAGGCGAGGTGCGCATCGACCTGGGGCACCCCCGCGACCGCCTCTCGAGCGAGTTCATCAGCCTGCGCCACCAGGTGATGGACATGCTGGACTTCGCGTAAAGGGGCGTGAGCCGCGAGATGCCCGAGACACAGACCATAAGGGAGGAGATCGCGAGGGAGGAGCAGCTTCTCCGCCGCGAAAAAGAGCCCGCCTTCTCCAGAGCCACGCTCAAAGAGGCCCTCTTCATGCTGCTCCCCTTTGCGGGGATGCTGGTCTCTGCCGTCGAGTTCACGGCGCTGCCCAACGTTCACCCCATCGGCTACCTGCCGCACCACTGGATCCCCACTCTGTGCGCGTGCGCGGGCGCCTACCTGCTCTTCTACCTGGCTGCCTGCTTCGTCGAGCCGGTGAGGAGGAAAGTGCACCGCTTCTCCCCGCTGGTCTGTGCGTTCTTCCTGTTCTTCACCGTACAGGACCTGCTCACCCTCAAGTCGGGCATCATGGAGATGCCCTTCATCCCCTCGCCCGACAAGATCGTGCGCAGCCTGTGCGAGAACTGGGCCATGGCGGCAAGCGACGCGGCGAGCTCGCTGAGCACCCTGCTGCTGGGCTTTGCGCTGGGTGTGGCCTTCGGGCTGTTTTCCGGCATAACGGCGGGTTGCTCGCGGCTCTTCAACTACTGGGTCAACCCGCTGCTCAAGATCGTGGGCCCCGTGCCGGCGCTCATCTGGATGCCCATCTGCTTCGTGATCTTCCACTCCAGCCGGGCGGCGGCGATCACCTGCGTGGTGGTCGCGGCGTGGTTCCCCCTCACGCTGATGCTCTCGAGCGCCATCGCCAACACGCCGCGCCAGCTCATCGAGCACGCCCAGACCCTGGGCGCCTCCAAGCTCCACATCGTCTTCCACGTGATGGTGCCCAACGCCATCCCTGCGCTGGCAAACGCCCTGTTCATGGCGCTGAGCCACTCCTTCGGCGCGATGGCCGCCACGGAGCTCTGCGGCGTGAGCAGCGGCCTGATGATGCGCATCAGCTTCGTCCAGGCGCAGGCGCAGTTCGGGGTCGTGTGGGGCTACATAGGCATCATGATCGTCATCTTCTCCGTCCTCACCACCCTGATGTTCGCCTTCCGCAACTGGCTGCTCAGGTGGCAGAAGGGCTACGTGCGCTGGTAGCGGCGCCGGCGGGCGGCTTGCCGTGAAGGCCGCATGAGAGGAGCTTCCAGCGCCTGGGCGCTGAGGCCGCCGCCCGGGCCACCGCCCGGGCGGCAGTGAAACGAGAAAGGAATCGATATGAAGAACTTGAGCAGGCGCTCCTTCTTGAAGGGGGCCGTCGCGACGGCAGGCGTGCTGGCAGGCGGCGCGGCCCTGGCGGGCTGCGGCGGCAACAACAGCGGCGGCAGCAGCGACAAGCCCACCGTCGACACCAGCGGGAAGCTCCCCCTCACCATCGGCTACTGGGGCGGCAACTGCTGCGAGCTGGGCGTCTACGTGGCCATCGAGAACGGCTGCTTCGAGGCCGCGGGCATCGACCCCACCGTCATGGTGATCACCGCAGACACCACCACGCTGCTCGCCAACGACGAGATCGACTTCTTCCTGGTGACCCCGGGTAACTTCCCCGCGGTGGTCGAGGGCGTCAACCTCAAGGTCATCGACACCATGCACACCGGCTGCTGGTCTGGCATGACGCTGGAGAAGACCGGCGTCACCGACTGCGCCAGCCTCTCCGGGCGCAAGGTGGGCACCAGCTCGCTCACGCACCCCGCGTACGTGGAGACCATGGCGCTGTGCGCACGCCAGGGCGGCGACCCCTCCAAGATCGACTGGGTCATCTACGACGGCTCGCTGCTGCTGCAGGCCCTCAAGGACGGCGAGGTGGACGCCATCATCGGCATCGACTCCTCCCTGTACCCCACCGTGAAGAACACCGAGGGCGCGCGCTTCTTCTACACCTCCGCCCAGGAGCTGGCGGACTACTACTGCTGCTTCATCGGCTGCAACAGCCACACGCTTGAGGACCACCCCGAGGCCGGCGACAAGCTGGCGCTGGCCTTTGCCAACGCCGTCGACATCCTCAACCAGGACGTGGACGCCGCGGTGGAGATGGCCATCGAGAAGGGCTACACCGTGGGCGAGTACCCGGAGATCGAGAAGGGCCTAGCGCGCAACTACCTCTACAACCACGGCAACCACGACGACTTCACCGCTTCCATCAAAGAGCGCTTCCGCGAGCTGTACGACTGCGGCCTGCTGGGCGAGGACGCCAAGGGCCTCTCCGAGGAGGAGGCAGATGCCCTGCTGGACCAGCTGACCGAGCAGTTCGGCGAGTGGCACGGCGACGTCGCCGCCGCCGCGCGCCCGCTGGCGGAGCTGGCTGCCGAGCGCGGCGACGCCTTCGGCACCGACCCCGCGGACCTGAAGAACGCCTAGCACCCAAATGGGACAGTGGGCTACGTCCCCACTGTCCCACAGTGAGGTTTGATGTGAAGCAGTTGATCTTGAGAAGCCTGAAGATGCACAAGGTGCAGTCTCTCAGCATTGCGCTGACGGTGATGCTGAGCGCTGCCGTACTCACCACCTTCGGGCTGGTGTACGGCGGCGTGATGCAGGGCGTGCAGCTCTCAGAGGAGCAGGGCGGAGCGGACGTCATGGCTGTCCCGGCAGACGCCGCGAACTACCTGACGGACACCGAGCTGCTCTACAGCGGCGCGCCGGCGCCCATCTACATGAGCGCGGACAAGGCGGGCAAGATCACAGACGGGGAGGGCGTTGAGCGGATCACCCCGCAGTTCTACGGGCAGACCCTCAACTCGGCATGCTGCTCGTCCACCGGGGCGACGCGCCTCATCGGCATCGACTTCAGCACGGACTTCATCGTGAGGCCGCTCGTGCCTCAAGGGACCTTCGAGAAGATCGACCGCGAGCACAGCATCATCGTGGGCTCGCAGGTGGGCGGCGTGTACGAGGGCAGCCTGCGCATCCTGGGCAGCGACTACACGGTGGTCGCCGTGATGGAGGAGACCGGTACCTCCTTCGACGCCTCGATCGTGGCCGACATCGACCTCGTCCGCAGCATGGCTCGCACCACCCAGGGATACGAGGACGTGTGGGAGCGCTACGGCGACCCCAGCGGGCTGGTCTCATGCTTCATGATCGATGTGGCAGACGACGCCCCGGGTGCCAGGGAGGGTGCCAACCTCACCGCCGTCACCGGGCGCATCAAGCTGGCGGGCTACTGCACGCCTGTGGTGCGCTCCGAGGTAGTGGACGAGTCGCAGGCGCAGCTGCACAGCGTGTTCGCCCTGCTGGCTGCCGCGGCCCTCATCATGGTGGCGGTCACACTGCTGCAGCTGTTCAGCCGCTTCTACTCATGCGTGTGGGACCGCAAGGCGGAGCTCTCGCTCTACCGCGCTGTGGGCGCCAGCATCGCGGACGTGCGCAGGCTCATCGGCGGCGAGATCGGCGTCCTCGTGGGCAGCGGGCTGGCGGCGGGCCTGGTACTGGGCTTCGTGTGCCAGTTCGCGCTCGTGGAGCTCATGGAGGAGGGGTTGTCCTTCCCCTACGTGGCCCTGGAGCCGCTGGCATGCGCGGGTCTTGCGCTCGGCGTTGCCGCGGTGTTCGCGCTGCTGGCCCTCGCCTCGATCGCCTGGCCGCTGAGCCAGATCGCCAAGCTCGACCCCTCCACCGCGATGCAGCAGGGAGACATCGACTGACATGCCGCTTCTTTCCGCAGGGTGCGCTGTCGCCCAGGAACGCAACAGCGCCCGCGCCGCAGCCGGGCGGCGCATAGCCGCCGCAACACAGCAAGGAGGCACCGAGTAACATGCCGCTTCTCACCGTCGAGCAGGTCTCCAAGAGCTTTGGGGACAACCTCATCATCAAAGACACGAGCTTTACCGTGGAGCGCGGGGACGCGACGGCCTTCGTCTCTCCCAGCGGCAGCGGCAAGTCGACCCTGCTCTCCATAACGGGGCTGCTGCTGCGCCCGGACAGCGGCCGCATCCTCACGGAGGACGGTGCGGACGCCCTGGCCCTGGGCGACAGGGAGCTCTCGCGCCTGAGGCAGCGGCTCTTCGGCTTCGTGTTCCAGAGCACGCAGCTCATCGGCTCGCTCACGGCGCTGGAGAACGTCACGGCGCCGGCGGGCTTTGCGGGCAAGCTGCCCTTCAAGCCGCAGGAGCGCGGCGAGGAGCTGCTCGAGCGCTTTGGCCTGGTGGAGCGCCTGCACCACTACCCGCACCAGCTCTCCGTGGGCCAGAAGCGCCGCGTGGCCGTGGCCCGCGCCATGCTGCTGCAGCCCGCCGTCATCATCGCCGACGAGCCCACCAACGACCTCGACGAGCAGAGCGCCGCCGCCGTGGCGGACGCGCTCTTCGAGTACACGGCGGCCGGCAACGCCCTGCTCTTTGCCACGCACCTGCCGCAACTCGCTGCCCGCGCCAGGACCGTGATGGAGCTGGAGGACCACGTCTTCAAGCCGCGTGCCTAGCGAGGCAGCAGCAGCTCTCACACAAGAGCAAGAGAAGAGAGGGGTTTGCATGAGTGCACGGGAAGATCACCAGCCGCTGAGAGAGCCGGCTGTGCACCAGCCGCTCTCCCAAGAAGAGCAAGCGGCAGCATGCGGCGGCACAGAGGCACTCCTCGTTGCGGGGGATTGGAACACCACGCCCCTCAAGGTTATGGGAGACGACCCATCGGAGAAGCCCTTCATCTGCGATGGCAGGGGAGGGGACCCTTGCGCTGAGCCGCGCATAGCGCCGCCCTCACCCGCTACCTGCTGCTGGGGCAGCGCACTGCTCGATACGTTTGTCAGAGGGCAAGGCCCTTTTCGAGAGGAGAGGCGATGGGAGAGGGAACAGAGCGTGTGAGGGAGCATTACGCGGAGGTCGCGACAGAGTGCTGTATCTGCGCTCCGGCCGATTCCGGCGAGGCGTGGGACCTCTACAGCGAGGAGCTCTTGAGCCGCCTGCCGGTCGCGGCCCTGGCGGCCAGCCGCGGTTGCGGCGACCCGGTGAGCGTTGCCGGGCTCAAGACTGGCGAGCATGTGCTCGACTTGGGCAGCGGCGGCGGCGTGGACGCGCTCATCGCGTCTGCGCTCGTGGGCGAGGAGGGCCTGGTCTACGGCGTCGACATGACCGAGGAGATGGTCGAGCTTGCGCGCTCGAATGCCGCCGAGGCAGGTGCCGCCAACATCAGCTTCCTCCACGGGCAGATCGAGGAGATTCCGCTGCCCGATGCCTGCGTTGACGCGGTCATCAGCAACTGCGTCATCAACCTCAGCGAGGACAAGCCTGCGGTCCTGCGCGAGGCCTGCCGCGTCCTGCGGCCCGGCGGGCGCCTGGTGGTGAGCGACATCGTCGCCTTCAAGCCGATACCCATCCAGATAGAGCCGCAGATGCGCCGCATCACCGGCTGCCTCAACGGCATGCTGAACCCCGAGGACTACGCGCGCGAGCTGCGCTCCGCCGGCTTCGAGCGCAGCACCGTCGAGCCCAAGACCGTCTACACCTTCGAGGTGCTGGGACTGCGCTGCGAGAAGAAGGGGCGCACCGCCCTGCTGGAGCAGGCGATGGAGTACCCCGAGGCGAGCGGGGCCACGGGCAGCGCCATCGTTCGCGCATGGAAGGGGATGTGAGCATGCGGACAGAAGTCGAGGTCGCGGTTGCAGGGGCACTGGCCGGCGCGCAGCTTGCGGACGAGGAACTGCTTTCCCTGCTCGTGCTCGACCCCCTCTCTGCGGAGGCGGCTCACGTGCGCTGGGGCGCGGACCAGCTGGCTCGCCGCGCGAGCGGCGGGCGGGGGCGCGTCTACGCGCAGATCGGCGTGGACATGCTGCCCTGCCCTGTGGGGTGCGCCTTCTGCACCCTGGCCTGGGGCAATGCACCGGAGGAGCTGCTCGAGCGCGACCCCGAGGAGCTGATCGTCCCCACGGCACAGGTGGTGGAGTACGCCCGCGTCTTCGATGAGGCCGGCGCCCACCTCATCAGCCTCATGGCGACGGCCGCCCTCCCCTTCGAGCACTTCCTGGAGATGGTGGACGGAGTACGCAGCGCCGTGAGCAGCCGCCAGGTTATCTTGGCGAACTGCGGGGACCTGAGCCTGAGCCAGGCCCGGCAGCTCAAGGACGCGGGCGCCGACATGGCCTACCACGCCCACCGCCTGGGTGAGGGCGAGCTGACGCGGGTCAAGCCGGAGCGCAGGCTGCAGACCATGCGCAACATCAAGGCCGCTGGCCTGGAGCTGATGTGCGGTGTGGAGCCGTTGCGCGAGGGCCTGGAGCCGGCGCTGGTGCTGGAGCGCATGTGCGAGGCGCTCTCCTTCAAGCCTTACTGCGCGGGTGTGGCCGGGCTGCACGCCGTTGCAGGGACCGCGATGGAGGGCGCGAGGCCCATGAGCGGGCCGCGGCAGCAGCTCTACGCGGCTGTCATGCGCCTGGCAGCGGGGGAGGGGCTCCCGTACGGCTGCGGCGGCCGCAACGTGCTGTGGGCAGATGCCGGCACCAACCCGCGGGGCCGCGACCTCTGCAGCGACCCCGACTTCCTCCGCCGAGACGTCCACCGCCTGCGCAAGGATCTGGAAAGCCGCGGCTGGCTGGTTGAGTAAGCGCATCAGACGGCCAGCAGACCGCAATCCCCCCATCTCGCATGACGTGGTTCTCAGCTTTGATCCGCTGAGCCGTCTCCCGTTCATGGACACCCTCGGATTGCTGCTCTGTGAGAATGGGGGCGATGGGGACGGAAAAAGGAGGCGCTGTTAGACCAAAATGGAGCTGTCGAGACGCCCCCTGGGCCGCCACCCCGGCCGCCGCAGCAGCGCCGCCCCCCGGGTCATTTCGACCGGAGGCGCGTAAGCGCCGTAGTGGAGAAATCTCAGGTTGGGCAGCTAGACCGTGTCTCGAGCTTCGGTCCCCTGGCTCAACCTGAGATTCTCCACGCGCTCACTAACGTTCGCTTGGTCGAAATGACATTGATACTGGAAATGCGCGGGAGGGGGTGCTGC
>JBJEHN010000015.1:0-2188 GCA_051876105.1 Coriobacteriales bacterium
CCTTGCAGACTGCAAGATCTGGCTTGAGGCTACAGACAGCAACGCCAGGATGTCCTATGCGACGATGGCAACACCAGACAGCAACATCAAAGGGTACTCGATGACTCAGCTGGCGCTTAAAGGCGTAGCACCGGTTGCAGGCCAGGAGCTCCCGTCAACCTGCCAGATGACCCCTGCCCCCGTTAGCTGCAGCGTCGCTTACTCAAAGACCGTCGACGGAAAGAAGGTTGCCGCAACGGGAGTTGCGGAGTGGGACACGACCTATACCGCGACGATCAGCATCGGATCGTTCGTAATCGATGTTACGCACTACTATTTCGACAGCTCAGTGTCTGTGAAGGTCGACGAGAAGCCTCTGCCATCTAAGCTGTCTCCAAGCGCAGATGGCACGTTGACCGTGACCTGCGAGTTCACGACTAAGATGGGCAGGGTCCTCGAGATCACGGGGCTGACGGTCCCCGCGGGCAACACGTTTGCGAGCTACTACGGCTTTGACGGCTACGGCGCCCTGCCCACGGACGGCAGCGAGCTCGGCTCCACCGCGACGTTCGAGTGCCGCGGGAACAGCACCATCGCGAACGCGGAGGTCGGGGGCGTCTCCTGGGAGCTCGACGGCGTCGCGGGCTACGACCGCGCGCCGGGGGCCGTGAACACCTTCCGTTGGACCGTCCCGGCGGAGTCGCTGGCCGACTACGATGTCTCGGGATGCAAGGGCTACGACCCCGCCACGGGCAACGTCACGGGCACGGTCAAGATCGCGAACAAGGCCGCCACGCCCGTCAGCATCACCGAGGCGGAGGGCAACTATCCCCTCACCTTCAACGGGTACGCCATCAAAGACGACGTTGAGAGGCTCTTCGTCGTCGACCAGAACGCGGGCGCGCGCAGCTACTCCCTCGCGGGCGGGACGGGGCAGGGCACCCTGAGCGGCGCCACGCTCACGATCAAGACGCCCGGCACCTACGAGGTCAGGCTGGAGACCGCCGCCAACGGCATCTACGCAGCCGGCGAGAAGACCGTCACCGTCACGGCGGAGCCCAGCTGGACCCTCGCCGTGATCGACTTCGGCACGGCCGTGTACGGGAGCGAGGCCCCCGCGCCCCAGACCGTCACCTTCGTGAACAACGAGCAGCTCCTGATAGACGGCGAGCCGGTCCCCGTGAGGCTCGAGCAGCCAGCCTCGACCCATGACCCCTCGAGCTTCGCGATAGGGGCGCTCTCCAGCGACGAGGTCGCCTACAAGGGGACGGCGGCCTTCACCGTCCAGCCGAAGGCCGGCCTGAAGCCGGGGACCTACGTCGAGTACGTCGCCCTCAAGAAGAAGGGCGACATGTACCCGTTCGCCTACGCCTGCGTGCGCTATGCGGTGGAGAAGATCCCGGTCTCGCTCACCATCACGCCCGCGAGCAGCACCGTTCTCAGGGGGGAGGCCATCGAGCTCACAGTCAGCTCGGATGTCGCCCTGCCCGAGGACGCAGCACTGTCGCTCGAGTACAAGCAAGACATTGGCCTGGGCGCCGCGGAGAAGGTCCCCCTCGAGCGGATCAGCGGCAGCTGCTTCCGGGCCCAGGTCCCCGCGCCGCCGTTCTACGGCAGGTACCGCTTCCTCGCGAAGTTCGTCGACACCACCGGCAACTACAACGACGCGAGCGCCGAGTGCGAGGTCAGCGTCAGCCTGGGCATCGCCATCGACCCGCCCACTTCCGACCCGCCGGCCAAGGAGACCACCGTCGTCGTGGGCATCGGGCAGGAGGTAGGCGTCGCCGTCTCGGGCGGCCAGGCCACCGTCAAGGAGATCAGCCAGGAGCTGCTGCAGACCATCACGACGGGCGAGGGCTCGGGCCTGCAGAGCAGCCTCGTGCTCGACCTCTCCAACACCGGCTCGACCGTCACCTCGACCAAGATCTCCAAGGAGTCGGTCGGGAACATCGCGGGCGCCGCTAACAGCTCAGACACCGGCTTGGAGAGCCTGACAGTGAAGCTGACCAGCGGCTCCGTCGAGTTCAGCAAGGAGGCCGTGTCCTCTCTCGCCGAGCAGGCGGCCGGCGAGGTCACCATCGGCCTCAGCGAGAAGGGGACGATCGAGCTCGGCGAGCTGCAGCAGCTGGCCCTCGAGGCGTTCAAGGCCCTGTGCGGCTGCTACGAGGCCACCGTCACCAGCGGCGGCAGCGAGGTCCACGCCTTCGGT
>JBJEHN010000016.1:0-2180 GCA_051876105.1 Coriobacteriales bacterium
CTCAGGGGGGTAGCTAGTAGAGCAAGTCATCTACCAACTGCAAGGGGGGATTTTACGAAATTCACATGCAAGCAATGCGGCTTTACATACGAAGAAAAAATAGAAGCTAGTCATAAATACGACGAAACCGGAAAATGCACAGAATGTGGGGCAACCCTAGACGATTACGGAGAGCTTTCCTTGCAGAGCAACGAAGAGGGCGAAGGCGAAGAAAACAATCAGACCAAGACTGTAGTGAACGAGGCCGCTGTTCTGGAAGAACCTTCGGAAGAAACCCCTGCAGAAGGTGAGCCCGTCAGCTAGGGTAGGGTTTCTGCAGCTGCTCGTGACAAAAGCGCTGGTGGTTCCTTTGGCACCACCTCAACTTGGGGGCGCGGCACGCCGCGCCCAGCGCTTTACGCACAGGCTGGGGCTTCGTCGCCGGCGGCTAGGCGTAGAGCTCGTCGAGGGTGATGAGGCGTACGTTTTCCTGAATGCCCTCAAGCGCCTTAGGCTCAAATCCAGAGCGCGACACAAAGCCGTAGCCAACGCACTTCAACCCTGTTGCCTTGACCTGCGCAATCTCCTCGGCAATCACCTTCGACCCCACCGGATGCGCGGTGAACTTGGCTTCGTAGAAGCAGTAGCCGCGTTCATCGCGCGTCACCACGTCGAACTCGCCGTTAGCGCGCGCAACTGGGTCGTCATAGCTGTAGCGTCCGATCTCTTCGAACAGCGGCTCCATGAGGCCGGCGCGGTTCTGGCGCACCAGGTACTGCCTGCAAACCTCCTCGAAGAAGTGCGGCACGTAGTGCTCCTCAAAGTCTCGCTCGATGTAGCGGTTGTAGAACACGTCTGCATCCATGATCGCCATCTGGGACGAATGGCTGAACACGTAGCGGTAATAGAAGAGCGAGAGCGGGTCTACAATGCGGTAGCTTGCCCTCTTGCGATTGTCTGGGCAGTTGATTGGAGCCTGGCGTTGCACTAGCTCCATGCCGATCAGCTTGTCGAGCACGTCGACCATCGCGGGGGCGCTGGTGACATGGGATTGGTCAAGGATGTCTTTGTAGCGTGTGTAGCCCTGTGCGAGCGCGCTGAAGACCTCGTTGGCGTTCACGATCTTCGAAATCTCGCTACGGAGGTACATCGAGACCTCGTTCTCAAGGCGCGCACCGGGCGATGCGATGAGCGCCTTGATGTTTTCGCGCACGCTCAGCGTGGTATCGACGAGGCGGTTGTAGTAGGGGATGCCGCCCAAAACACTGTACAGGCGCACTTTGTCCTCGTTGGAAAAGCCGCTGTAGAAGCCTGCAGCCTCGTAATAGTCCATCGGCTTGAGGTTGATGGTGAGGTCGACGCGCCCGTACAGCGGGTTGTGCGAGTCGAGCAGCGAACGCATGGCGTCGATGTACGAGCCGCAGAGTACGAGCTTGAGGTTGGACGCGCTGCGGTTTCTGTCGAGCACGGCTTGGAGGATGCTGTCGAGCCCCTTTGTTACACGGCGGAGGTAGGGGTACTCGTCGAGCACGAGGATGAGCGGTGCGGTGGCGGAACGCTGCACGAGGCAGTCAAGCAGATCTTCGATGCGGTTGAAGGCAAGGGGCGGCAGGCCGAGCGCTTCAGCTGCGAGCGTGCTCAGGCTCTGGAGGTTGTCAGCCTCGGAGGTTTCCTTGCATTCGTAGTAGATGGAAAGCGGGGTGATTGCGCCAAGGGCCTGCTTGATGAGCTCGCTTTTGCCAACGCGGCGGCGCCCGTACACCAACACGGCACCCTGGCCGGGCCTCTCAAGCTCCGTGCGGAGGCGCTTCAGCTCCTGCGTGCGTCCAATGAACATAGTTTTACTCGGTTTCATCCGACTCGGTTATAACCGAGTAAAACTATAGCACTAGTTGCCCCCCTCCACTTGGCCTGGGGAAACGAGAGGAAGCTTCCCGTTTTGCCTTAACAGCGCCAAAAGGCTGGAGTATGGGATGAGGAAAGGCATAAACCGCCTGCTTTCGCCCTTTGGCGGTGTGCTGGCAGACAAGCGCAACCGCAAGGCCATCATCATCGCGCTCGGCATCGGCATCGCCCTCCCCAAGAGCGTCCGCTCCCTAGAGTAGGGCGCTGCTAAACAATAACTAAGACGAAGTGCTCTTCTTAATGTCATCTGTACTGTGCCCTGCAGCCAGCGATGCTCGATTGGCAGTGCTGGGTTT
>JBJEHN010000017.1:0-10370 GCA_051876105.1 Coriobacteriales bacterium
AGCTCCTTCAGCTCTCCTGGCAGGGCAGTATAGTGAAATCATTCAGTAGAATTTTCAGAGAAATCTCCTTATAGGTTGATTAAGGGAGATCCAACGACCAGGGAGGGCATGTTCGGCTATATCCCGAGCTCGGCGAGGAGCTGCTCGCGGAAGGCCGCGTCGGACTCCAGGCGGGCGATGTGAGTCTCTCCGGGCTCCTATCACTTATTCCTCAGTGATAATTGCTGCATGTCACTTATACTATCTCTCAGTTTCTATTAGTGAGAGTGAGTGATGACTGACGAGCAGCTAGAGAGATTAGTGAGAAGGCTGAGAAAACAAGGGAGAGACGACTCCCTTGTCGAAGCGAAAGCCTGCGTGAACAGGCTCGCGAAAGACGTCTGGGAGTCAGTCAGCGCCTTTGCAAACACCGAGGGAGGAACCCTTCTCCTCGGGGTCAGCGAGGCGGACGGATTTGCACCGGTCCAGGGTTTTGAGATCGAAAAGGTGTGCGACCAGTTTCTCTCCGGAATGGGCGACGGAGGTACGAAGGGCAAGCTCTCCTGCCAACCCCATTACTCCATTTCGCGCGGGATGCTCGACGGACTGCCGGTGCTGGTGGTGGAGATCGACGAGCTCGGCGCGTCTCACAAGCCGTGCTTTATCTGTGGCAGGGGTGTGCAAGGCGGGAGCTACAAGCGCGTTGATGACGCTGACATCCCCCTTTCCGCGAATGAGATCTACTCGCTCCAAAACGCCAGCGTCATGTCGGAGGCGGACAGGCTGCCAGTGGGGCAGGCGAGGGTCTGCGACCTTGACCCCGATATCTACTTGAAGGCGTTTGAGAAGGCCCGTCAGATTACCCCGCGCGCTCTGAAGGGCGCGGGCGACGACAGCGCAAAGCTCCAGAGGCTGAACTTCACCGATGTCGACGGAAGGGTCACGAAGGCCGGGCTCTTGTCCGCGGGCATGTACCCGCAGCAGTTCTTCCCCAAGCTGCACGTGGACGTTGCTGTCCATCCGGGGCTGGCGAAGGCGACTCCCGGTGCCCCGAGGTTCTTGGACAGGACAATCTGCGAGGGAACTGTCGGCGAGATGATCGAGGCGGCGGTCGCCGCGGTTTCGAGGAACTTGAGGCGGAGGTCGGTTGTCGTTGGAGTCGGGAGGACAGACGAGCTGGAGATCCCCGAAGAGGTCCTGCGAGAGGCGGTCGCCAACGCCTTGATCCACAGGGAGTACGACAGCAGGTTCGACGGCGAGGCGGTTTCCGTCGACGTGTACGAAGACAGGGTCGAGGTGACGAATCCCGGCGGGCTCTGGGGCGGAAAGACCCGTTCGAACCTGGCAGACGGCCGCTCATGCTGCCGCAACGCGACCCTGATGAGGCTCACATCCATAGTGCCCCTCCCCAGCGGCGCGGGCTCGCCAGCGGAGGGCAACGGGTCCGGGATCCCCCTCATGATGAGCGAGTGCGCTGCGAGAGGCATCAAGGCTCCCGGGTTCTATCCATCCATCGACCATTTCAAAGTCGTTATCTACAGGCCGGTCGGCGGCACGGCTCTGGGCGCGACTGCCGAGCCCGGAGCTGGCTCTGCGCAGGCGGTGCTCATGCTGATCGAAGCTCATGGCGCGCTTTCCTCAAGGGAGATTGCAGAGCTGAGCGGCCTCAGCATCAACCAGGTTCGCAGCCGAGTCAAGGAGCTGCTGGAGTCTGGCACCTTGGAAGCCACCGCGGCAACAACGAGCAGGAACAGGAGATACAGGCTGAAGGCCTAGCGGTTACCCAGCAACGCCTCCGTTCCCGCCGCTTGAGTAAGAGCCCGCCGCGACACGCGCGGCAAGCGCCTGGAGCTCGTCCCCGAGCCCGATAACCCGCACGACCCCAACAGCCTGGCCGTGCCGGCGCCTCTCCCAACACACGCCCCCGCCCTGTCAGCGGCTGAGAGCTCCGCCGGCGCAGAGCGTCCCGTGTCGTGCAGCGGCCTTCCCCTAGGACAAGCTGGCGATCTTGTAGACGACGGCGTAGCACACAAGCAAGAGGCGGTCGGGACAGTCTGGCGCGGAGAGATGCGGGATCTCCCGGAACAGACGCCTTCAGGAGATCGGGCTCACCGAATAGACTCTCTCGCAGAATCCTTGGACCAACGCGCCGTTGTGGCTGATGAAGATGAAGGCCATCCCCCGTTCCCGATGCAGCCGCTCGAGAAGGCCCATGATGCGCGCCTGCACGGTAACGTCGAGCGCGCTCGTCGCCTCGTCGCAGATGATCAGCCTCGGGTCTCCGATCACGGCCCGTGCTATGGCCGCCCTCTGGCATTCTCCGCCGGAAAGCTCGAACGGACGTCGTTTCGCGTAGGATCGGTCAAGACCCACCGCATCGAGCGCATCGTGAACCATCCTCGTTCTTTCCGATTTGGAGCGGCCCGAGAACCCCGGCTTGTACGCCGCGCCCTCCCATATGGCGTCCCCGACGTCCATATGGTTCGAGAACGAGGCAAGCGGGTCCTGGAACACCATCTGCATGTCCCGCCATGCCGCGCTCCTTCGCTTGCCTTTGGAAAACGCGCCCCTGCCTTCGGCCTTCCCGTAATCGACCTTCGAGCCGTTGAAGGAAATCGAGCCGCTGTCGGCTGGTTCGAGGCTGGCGATTATGCGGGCGAGCGTGGACTTGCCTGATCCGGAATCGCCGACGATGCCCACTCGCTCGCCCTCTCCGACCGAGAACGTGACGTGCTCCAGGACCGGCCTTTCGCGGCCGGGGAACGTCTTGCAGATGTCGTCGACCTCAAGAAGCATGGCGGCCTCCCAATTCCGTGATCCTCATCTCGCTGGTTGCGCGAGGTATCGCCGCGATGAGCTCGCGCGTGTAGGGGTGCTGCGGGTCCGCCATCACCTTACCGCTCGGCCCCGATTCCACGACCCGACCATCGCGCATGACGACGACCCTGTGGGCGAAGGACGCCACCAGGTCGATGTCGTGACTCACCATGAGGACGGAAAGCCCATCCTCATGGTTCAGGCGTTCCAGGATGCCCACGACCTTTTCCTGGGACCTCACATCGAGGGCGCTCGTCGGCTCGTCGGCGAGCAGGATCCCGGGGTTTTGCGCCAGGGCGATCGCGAGCGCGGCGCGCTGGCACATGCCTCCCGAGAGTTCCGACGGGAGGGCTTTCAGGACCCTGTCCGCATCGTCGAGGCCCACGCGTTCGAGGGCCTCCCTCATGATGGCGAGGCGCTCCCGCTTGCCTTTCCGTGCGACCCCGTTCGACCTCAGGGCTTCGTCGAACTGGCTGCCGACCGTGAACAGCGGGTCGAAGGACCCTTCGGCGTTTTGAAAGAGGCAGCCGATCGTTTTCCCCCGCAATGCGCGCTTCTCCTTATCGCCTGCTCGCAGCACGTCGATCCCGCCGCAGCGGATCGAGCCCGAACGCACCTCGGCGGTCCGGGGGAGCAGCCCTGCGACAGCGTTCAGTACCGTGCTTTTTCCAGAACCGCTCTCGCCGACGACCCCGACCACCTCGCCTCTATGGACCGACAGGCTGACCCCGTCGACCGCCTGGGCGCCGCCATAGACGACGCCCAGGTCGCGGATGGCAAGGACTTCTTCGCTACTCGACGTCTGCATCGACGGTGACGAAGTAGTACTCGGACGGCGCGGCGTCGAGGCCGCTCACGCCTTCTCGGGCGATGACGCACGCGTCGGGGTTGGCGAAGAATATGAACGAGTTGTCGTCGATCACCTGTTGGGCGATCCGGCGGGCAAGATCGTTGCGCGCGCCGGCTTCTACCGTTGCGTTGAGCTCCTCGATCAGGGCGTCGACTTCAGCGTTGGAATACCTGCCCAGGTTGCTGGACCCGCTCGACGCGAAGTGGGAGTTGGCGAAGTACGCCTGGTTTCCGGTGGGGGCCATGGCGTTGCTGTTGAAGCACATGTCAGGATCGTCGTTGTCGAACGTCTCGAAGTCCTCGATGAAGTAGTCGGTTGGGACGATGTCGATCTTGATGCCGGCCTCGGCGAGGTTTGACTGGAGGTCGTCCGCCTCGAGCACGAATCGCTCGTAGCTCGTGCAGGTGTAGAGGCTCAGCTCAACCGGGGTTCCGTCGAGCTCGCGCACGCCGTCCCCGTCGGAATCGACGATGCCGGCTTCGTCGAGTACATCTTTGGCTTTCTCCACGCTGAACTCGCTCACCTTGATGTCGAGGCCTTCGGTGCCCCCGAAGGGGAGCGTTTCGCTGTACACGCCCCAGCTGGGAACCGCCGAGCCTTGGCAGAGCACGTTGCTGTAGCTGTCGCGGTCGATGCAGTAGGCGATGGCGGCGCGGACAGCGTCGTTGGCGATCAGGGGGTGACTCATGTTCATGCGGATGAAGTCGGCGCGCGAGGTGACGCGGGTGAACGTCTGGTACCCGTCGCCGGCGAGCGTCGCGCGAGCGGATGCGGACGGCATGGCTATCGCGTCGATCTCACCGTTCTGCATCGCCATCGTGAGGGTGTTGTCGTCGGTGAATGTGATGAGCTCCACGCGGTCGAGCTTGGGCGTGCCGTCCCAGTACTCGGCGTTGGGCTCGAGCGTGATGTGGTCCTCGGCGACGAAGTCCACCATCTTGTAGGGGCCGGTTCCCGGCGTCTCGGCGGCGTAGTCCACACCCTCGCCTGTGTAGTACACGCACAGGAGCGGGTCGCACAGGGTGTTCTCGAAGTCGGTCACCGGCTCCTTCGTCACCACGGTGAGCTCCTGGCCCTCCGCCGTAATGCTCTCAATAGCGAGGGTCTCGGCGGCGCGGGAGTTCTCCTCGCTGGTGCGCTCCCACGCTGCCTTCACGGCCGCGGCGTCCACGGGCTCTCCGTTCGAGAACGAGATGCCGTCCTTGACCTTCACCGTCCAGGTCTTGTCGTCGACGCTCACCGCGCTCTCGGCGAGCCATGGCTCGGGCGTGAGGTCATCGCTCACCTTGAAGAGGTTCTCCATGATCCCGTAGTAGGAGAGGTACCAGCTGTCCCATTCCGATGCGGGGTCCATGCTCTCCGCGTAGAAATAGGTGGTGGAGCCCGCCTTGAGCTCCTTGGGTCCTCCCTGCTCCTCTTGCGCGGAGCAGCCCGAGGCGATCAGGGCGCAGGCGGCGAGGGCCAATGCGATCAACGAGGCGATCAGTACCCTCGGTGCCTTCCTTGCGATAGATCTAGCGTTCATCTTTCTCCTTCCTTTCTGCCCTCTGCGCTGCAAAGGGCGCCTGTCTCTTCTTCGATGGTTTCGTCCATCGGTTTTGCATCTCGTCTCCCTAGACGGCCCTTCAACCCCACCAGAATCGGCCTGGCCGGCACGTCCTGTGACCGCACGTCAAGCGCGTCCCTCAGCGTGTCTCCCAGGAGGTTGAAGATGACGACGGCCAGGAACAGCCCCGCCATGGGGACCAGCATGCACCAGGGCGCGTACTGGAACGTCGCCTGGGCATCCGCCATCATGGCCCCCCATTCGTTGGTCGGCCTCTCGGGACCCAGCCCCACGAACGAGAGACCTGCCATGGTCAGGATGATGTCGCTCATCGACACCACAGACAGGATGGCAACAGGGCCGATCATCTGCGGGATCAGGTACCTTCGAACGATAGCCACAGGTCCTGCCCCGCACATGCGCGCCGCGTCGATGCATTCGGATCGCTTGAAGGAAATCGTCATGCCGCGTACCAGGCGGGCATACTGCGTCCAGTAGACGGCGGCGATGGCGATGACCATGTTCGCAAGGCCCTGTCCTAGGATCCCCGCAATGGCGACTGCCAGAACGAAGCTGGGGAACGCTTGGAACGCGGTGATCACCTTGGAAAGCACGTAGTCCACCGCGCCTCCAAAGTATCCGGCAGCAAGTCCCACCAGCATGCCGATGGCGACGATCACGGCGACGACCCCGAACCCGAGGACGATGGACTCCCATCCTCCCGCGACTGTCCTCGCGAGCACATCCCTCCCGAGGGAATCGCTTCCCAGAACGAAGCCGTCCTGCCCCGGGGCCCTGAGGGCCAAGGCCGGGTTGGTGACATTGGGGTCGCCCTGCATGAGGGCGGGAGCCGCGACCAGCATCAGGACGAAGGCTACGGCGACCGCCAGGCAGACGAGGAAGCGCCTGCGTGCCCTGCCTTTACGCATACCCTACCCCCTCGGCCTTCGGCGAACACTCGCCGTTTTTCGCGCGGGGATGCGCCGACGTTTGGCCGCCCTTGCGGATACGGGGGTCCACGAAGCGGTACGACAGGTCCACGAGGGCGTTGACCAGGAGGTAGGCGATCGCCATCGCGAGCGCGTACGCCCCGATGAACGGGTAATCGCGATGCCCTACGGCCTCGATGGCGGCGAGGCCGACGCCCGGCCAGTTGAATATGCTCTCGACGATCGCCGAGCCTCCGAGAAGCATGCCGAACGAGACGCCCATGAGCGTCAGCAGGGGCACGCTTATGTTGCGCAGGACGTGCGCCCAGAGGATGCGCGCGCCGCCCACCCCCCGCGCCCGCAGACCGGCGACGTAGCCGCTGGAGAGCTGCTCGATGGCGTAGGCGCGCACCTGCCTCATGAACCAGGCGGACAGAGGGATCGCCATCGCGAGCGTCGGCATGAGGATGCCCGAGAGGTCGCGGGTCGCCATCACGCCGAAGAGCCTCAGCCGGACCGACAGGACGTACAGCAGCAAAAGCGCCACGAAGAACGACGGGAGCGAGTTGAAAAGGTAGGTCACGACCCGCATGGCGCCGTCCAGGGCGCCGCCCTTCCGGTACGCGCAGACCAGCCCGAGCGGGACGGCGATGACGAGCGTCAGCGCAATCGAGCTGAGCGAGAGCGTGAGCGTGTAAGGGATGGCGTCGAAGAGCATCTCGGAGACCGGCCCGCCGGTCCTGTAGGAGGTGCCCAGATCGCCGCGGAGCACGCCCGCCGCCCAGTCGAGGTATTGGACGAAGAACGGTCGGTCGAGGCCGAGCTCGGCGCGCTTCGCCGCGAGCTGCTCGGGTGTCG
The DNA here is from genome assembly GCA_051876105.1 of Coriobacteriales bacterium. GTDB lineage: Bacteria > Actinomycetota > Coriobacteriia > Coriobacteriales > QAMH01 > W2P13-069. The sequence goes on from JBJEHN010000017.1 coordinate 6,980, forward strand.
GCGTGATGCCCACGCCGCTGAAGGAGCGTATGGCCGCGTCGGTCGGCGAGAGATAGGAGAGCGCGAAGGCGATGACGCTGACGAAGAAGACGACCAAAACCGCCCCTGCAAGGGATGCAAGCGCGCGGCGCGCGATGGCGGGCATGTTAGGAATCGACATGGCGAGGTGTCCCTGCCTACGCGACGGCCGGTTCGGCTTTGAGGGCCTCTATGGAGAAGAGTGGGGACGTTGCGTAGAAGGCCCGCTCGCCTTCGTTCCATACGCGCTCCGAAAACTCTTCGTCTGCCCTCACGTCGCTGAATCCGAGCGAAGGCAGCACGGAGACGTCCCATGCCGGCCGGTTCTCGTAGGTGAGGGGTAGGCGCAGGGCTATGGACTCGCAATGCCGCTCCTGCTCGTCCGTCGCGAAGGAGTTCTCGCCCCACCCGAGGACTGAGGAGTCTCCCTGGTCCTCGATGCGCTTTCGGTTGAGGGATTCGTCGACGAGGTACGAGTACCAGTTGGCGTCGAAGACGAGCAGCTTCCCTCCGGGTTTCAGCACGCGGTTCCATTCGGCGTAGGCATCCAAGGGGTCGCGCATCAGCCAGGTCACATTGCGCGAGACGACCACGTCGTAAGAGGAAGAGGGGAAAGGCAGGTCCGACGCATCGCAACGGTGGAAATCCACGAGCCCGGGCACGCCGCTCTTGGCAACGTTCGCCCGCGCCTGGTCTATCATCTCGGCGCTCCCGTCGACGGCGTCAACCAGGCAGCCGAGGCGAGAAAGCACGACCTCGAAGAATCCCGGCCCGCAGCCCAGATCGAGCACTTTGAGACCCATCGGGGACCCATCGCCGACCATCTCCAAGAGGGCATCTCTCCAGGCTTTGAGATGGAAGTCGCGCATCTCGTCCTTCACGCCGTTCGAGTAGGTCGCGGACCTTCCGTCCCAATACCTTTCTATCTCTTTAGGCAAAGCGGTCTCGCCCGCGGTGGTCCGATCATCTCTTCTTTCCATGCCCAGCTCCTGCTCGCTTCGACTGCCCGCTACCCCCTTCAGATCAGGGAAGTAACACTAATTTGAGATTCGTAATACCTATCTCTGGATTAGAGTATTACGAATTCCAAATATGTAATACCGCATTCGGCGAACGGCGCTGTTGGGAGATGTCTTTGGCTCAAAAATATCTAGCGTGTAAAACCCGGGCTTGAGCCGGCGGGCAAGCCGGCCTCCCGGCTACCAGCTCCAGCCGCCCGACCCGCTGTTGTAGGCCTCGCACTCCTCGATCCAGTCGTCTTTCTCCTCCTTTGGAGTCCGACGGCACCTACTTCAAGCTGCGGGGCTTCGAGGAGGCCGACTCCGTCGAGGTCAGGGCCATGGTCGCCTACGCCAGCCTGGTGGGCGCGCCGGCGAATGTGCGCTATGCTGCTGGCGTCGATCGCGGCATGGTCACCGCAGCGCAAGACTTTGAGCGCGGTCAGCAGCGGCAAATGCAACCAGGGGATGCGAATGAGGCCAACAGCAGTTGATTGCAAGCATGCGCCGGGCGGCGGCACCTGCAGCCCGCAGCCCATCGACTCGGCGCCCACCCTGCGCAAAGCGTGGGGGCACCTGCGCACCATCATCCGCCACAAGCTGGAGGTCGGCCGCCTGTGCTTCAAGCTGGGCCTCTACCGCCAGGGGCTCATGCACGACATCTCGAAGTTCGGGCCCGCGGAGTTCGCGGTGGGCACGCGCTACTTCAACGGGCAGCGCAGCCCCAACGACCTCGAGCGCCGCGACCGCGGCTATTCCACTGCCTGGCTGCACCACAAGGGCTGCAACCGCCACCACTTCGAGTACTGGACCGACATCGCCAGCCGCGAGGACCGCCGCATCGTGGGCAAGCCCATGCCCGGCCGCTACGTGGTCGAGATGCTCTGCGACCGCATCGCCGCCTGCAAGGTCTACCAGGGTAGCGCCTACACGCAGCGCAGCGCCCTGGACTTCTTCGAGCGCAACGCCGAGTACAACCGCCTCATGGACCCGCAGACCCGCGAGCTGCTGGGCCGCCTGCTCGCCATCGTCGCCGAAGAGGGCGAGGACGCGGGCCTGGCGCGTATCCGCCGCGAGCTCGTGCGCCCCAAGGCCCCCTACGGCAACGGCATCCCCTGGTAGCTGCCCTAGGCCCCGAGCTCTACGCAGAGCTGCTCGCGGTAGGCGGGGTCGGCCCCCATGCGGGTGATGTCCTCGTAGCGCTCCATCTCGACGAGCAGGGAGCACAGCCTCGCCGTGCGCTCGGAGCCCTCGGCCTTGCCGGCTATCAGGCCCTCGGCCAGGCCCTTGTCCTCGCCCCTCTCGAAGGCGCGGCGCTCGCGCTCCATCTGGATGGTCTGCTCGGCGGCGAACATCTCCATCACCTTCTTCTCGTCGTGGTTGATGCTGTCGACCTCCGCCGCGATCAGCGCCTGCAGGCTGCCGGGCGCGTCGACTCGCCCCGTCGCCATGTATTCTAGCAGCGCGCGCAGCCCCTCGTCGCCTTCCGCCCTGAGTTCGACCTGCCGCGCATGGTGATCATCGCCGACGAGGACGAGCGCAAGGGTGTCGACGTCTGCGAGGGCGCCTGCGGCTGGCTCAGCACGCACAAGAGCCTCGAAGTTCTGCACCTCTACGACGAGTTCGTCGACGAGAGCGGCCTTCGCTTTGTGCCGTTCCCTTCTTGCGACACCGCGTACTACTCGCACCCCTTCGATAGGGAGCTGTTCGTCAACATCGCCAGTTACATGGACGTGATGCAGAAGGACAAGATGGCTGAGCTCAAGCAGGTAGCGCACAAGCTCGGGGCGAAGCATTGCAGGCTGGAGGCCTACGAGGAGGAGAAGACCGTCCACTTTGGGAAGCTCGGCGCGTCGCGGAGCGTGAAGATTCCCATCGAGGAGACGGCTGTCAAGGTCAACGAGGCTGCAGACGTTGAAGCAAGAATGATGTCGCTGAGGAGAAGGGGCGTGCTCTTCGACCAGACCTTCGAAGGCTCGAGCAATCCCGTGAGACCGGAGCTCAGATGGTTTGCCCACGACTCAGAGATCAAGAACCTCGTCGATATGCGCTGCTCAGACAGCGGCAATGCAACCAAGACCTACACGGTGAAGATCGAGTGCAAGAACGTCGCGACCATGTCCGTTGCTGCAGCCGAAAAGGTCGACGCTGCGTTGGGGAAGCTTGGCGGGAAGGCGAACTTTAGCCTCAAGGGAGAAGTCCAAAACGAGTCTCGACAGACCCTGCTGTTCAAGCTGGAGTTCTAGCGAGAATGCGCCCTTGATTGGCGTTGCTAACATCAGGAGACGTGCTGAGGAACTCACCGGCATTGCAGAGAAGCGGGCTCTTCGCAGATTCTAGTGGGTAAACCAGGCCCCTGACGGAGTCAAATCCCG
>JBJEHN010000018.1:0-2352 GCA_051876105.1 Coriobacteriales bacterium
GGTCTGCTTGAGGTCGAGGATGTAGATGCCGTTGCGCTCGCCGAAGATGTAGGGCTTCATCTTGGGGTTCCAGCGGCGGGTCTGGTGGCCGAAGTGAACGCCGGCCTCCAGAAGGGTCTTGATGGACACAGTAGTAGCCATGTCGCATACCTCCATTCATTCGTTGGTCCTTGGGTCGGATCGTCGCCATGTGGCCCGCAACCTGGGCTCTTCCCAGGTCACTAGCGGGATGGCTCCCCTTCCCTGTGTATTCTCCCGTGTTCGATTAAACACAAGCCTTCGTATTGTAACCGCCTCTCATTCCCGCAGCAAGCACAATCCCAGATAATCTGCAGGCCCACCGGGGCCTGTCCCCCTCGCCTCGGGGCCTGTCCCCTGTTCGCACGCGGGGCCTGTCCCCAAAGCTGTGCGCGTCTCCCAAACGCAGCGGGGCCTGTCCCCCAGCGGAAACGCAGCGGGCCTGTCCCCCAGCGGAAGGGACAGGCCCCAAAGGTTCGCGTTGCACGCCCGTTAGGCGAGCTTCTTGGTGTAGGAGAGCTTGACCCAGCCGCCGGTGTTGAGCTTGCCCCAGCCGCCGGAGGTCTTGGTGATGATGATCTGGGCCTTGTTCTTGAGCACTCCCTTGGCTGCCGAGCTGGTGCTGGCCTTGGCTCGGACGGTGAGGCCGCCCTTGGCGTTAACCTGGGCGCGGTAGCCCTTGACCCACTTGGCATAGAGCTTGAGGTCCTGCGCGGTGCCCGAGGCCACCTTGCTTATCTCGGTGCCGGCTTTGAAGAACTTGGTGGTGTACCACCCTAGGAAGACGTAGCCGCTGCGCTCGAGCACGGGCAGCTTGAAGGCTTTGTCGTCGACGTTGAACTCGGTCTTCGCGTCTTCGGGCAGCTCGGCGCCGTTGGGGTTGTAGCTGATGTTGAAGGTGACCTGTCTCCAGAACGCGTAGACGGTGGCAGCTGTGAAGCCCGAGACCTTCTTCACCTGCTCGCCCTGGCCGTCGGCCTTGGTGAACCAGCCCTCGAACTCGTAACCCGCGCGCTCGGGGTCGGCCAGCTTCACGCTGGCACCGCCCTTGTGGCTGGCAGGGTTGGCGGGGTTGTTGGTGCCCCCATCGAGCTTGTAGGTGATGGCGTAGTCCTTGGCCTGGTAGCTCTCGAGCAGGGTCTGGGCAGCTTTGGGCTCGTTGATGCCAAGGCGGTTGAAGACGCCCACCTGCACCACGCCGGGGCTGCTGTAGAAGTAGCTCAGGCACTTGCCCACGAGCGTTTTGGTGAGCGTGTTCTTGAGATAGGTGGGGATGTCGCTGTCCTTGATGGTGTAGATGGTGACGTCTGTATAGCCCGCCGCCTCGAGCTGCTTTTTCTTCGTGGCCTTGGTGACAACCTTGCTGCGCTCCGCGTAGATGGCGGCGATGATCTCTTCCTCGGTGAGCTCGCTGCTAAAGCCGCCGAGGCTGTCGATGGCGTTCACGAACATCTTCACGCTGCCGCTGTAGGCGCTTGTCCCGTTGGGTTGCGTGATCGCGCCGCCGATGCCATGTTGCACAGCAGTCGAGAAGATGACGTTGCGGATGGCGTGCGAGTACTCGGTGCTGTCCGCGTCGAAGCCGGGGACGTACTTCTCCCAGAGCTTCTTGGCGGGCGTGTAGTAGGCGCTCTTCACATAGGTGTACTGGGTTTGGAAGTAGGCCGCCTTCTGATCTGGGAAGATGGCTTTCCATGCCTTGGTGAAGTTCGAACCGCACTTGCCGCCATCTTTCTTGTAGGCGGCTATGAGCTGGTCACCGTACTCAGCGTAGGCAGGATTGCTCTCTGTGTAATCTGTGCTCAGCTGCTTGGCGTACTTGTACGCGTTGCCCGTGCTCATCTGATAGGCGCCGTAGACGTTGCCGCCGTAAGGGTCGGAGTCGTCGACCGCGTAGGGGTCGCCGCTTGACTCGAAGGTCTCGCAGAGCTGCCCGTAGGTGCGGGCGGCGAGAGCCGGGTGAGGGAGGAGCAGCGCCGCAAGGCAGACGGCTGCGAGCGCTGCGGCAAGGAGCGCAAGGAAGCGGGCTGCGGGGCGCGCTGGACGGGCGAGGTTCATCGGTACCAACTTTGCATGTTGAATCTACGTTTGGGCACGGTGCGCTTGTCAAGGAGAACAGTAACGCAATCCGTATTCAAGCGCCACTGCATTAACGTCCTGTGAGATAACCTTCTGCGCTCGTTTGGGGACAGGCCCCGCGGTGAGCACGGGGACAGGCCCCGCGGTGAGAGCTGGGGGACAGGCCCCGCGTTGGGGGACAGGCCCCGCGGCGAGCACGGGGACAGGCCCCGCCTCGTTGGGGGACAGGCCCCGCGTTGGGGGACAGGCCCCGCG
>JBJEHN010000018.1:2452-3593 GCA_051876105.1 Coriobacteriales bacterium
CGTTGGGGGACAGGCCCCGCGTTGGGGGACAGGCCCCGCGGCGAGCACGGGGACAGGCCCCGCCTCGTTGGGGGACAGGCCCCGCGTTTGGGGACAGGCCCCGGGCGGAACCGCTGCGGTCCTGTTGCGTGACGGGGGATGCCGCTCGCACGCGGACGGGGGCGTGTTTGCGCTCTGGCAACGGGAGCGGCCTATCATGCTGAACCTGCATGCGAACACGGATCTGAGAGGTACTGCGATGGAGAACCTGGGCTACTACAACGGCACCTACGGCCCGCTCGACGAGATGAGCATCCCCATGAACGACCGCGTCTGCTGGTTCGGCGACGGTGTCTACGACGCTGGCCCAGCCCGCAACGGTGTGATCTTCGCCATGGATGAGCACGTCGACCGCTTCTTCCGCAGCGCGGCAGCCGTCGACATCAACATCCCCTGCACTAAGCAGGAGCTCAAGGACCTCCTCAACGAGCTCATCGCCAAGGTCGAAGGCCGCGAGCACTTCGTCTACTACCAGGTCACGCGCGGCAGCATGGTGCGCAAGCACGACTACCCTGAGGAGATGCAGGGCAACCTCTGGGTGATGATCAAGCCGCAGGTCATGCCAGACGGCAAGACGCGCATCCAGCTGCGCACCGAGGAGGACACACGCTTCTTCCACTGCGACGTCAAGACCCTCAACCTGCTGCCCAGCGTGCTCTCGAGCCAGGCGGCCAAGCGCGAGGGTGTCTTCGAGACCGTCTACTGGCGCCCCATTGGCGGGCGCAAGCGCGTCACGGAATGCGCACACTGCAACGTCTCTGTCCTGCGCGGCGGCGAGCTGTGGACGGCCCCGCTCGACAACCTGGTGCTGCCGGGCATCGCGCGCGCTCACCTCATCAAGGCATGCAACGCGCTGGGCATCCCTGTGCACGAGGAGCCCTACTACCTCGAGGACGTCTTCAGCGCCGAGGAGGTGCTGGTCACAAGCTCGAGCAACCTGGTGCTCTTCGCAGACGCGCTCGACGGCACCTCGGTGGGCGGCAAGCGCCCCGAGCTGGCCGAGGCCATCCGCGCCGAGATCCACCGCGAGTTCAGCGAGTTCACCGCCCGCTAGGGGTTGAGCGCCGCCTCTCCGCAAGGAGCACTGTCCAAGAAAGGGGGT
>JBJEHN010000018.1:3693-34419 GCA_051876105.1 Coriobacteriales bacterium
CCGCTAGGGGTTGAGCGCCGCCTCTCCGCAAGGAGCACTGTCCAAGAAAGGGGGTCAGGCGGCGTTTTCTGTCCAAGAAAGGGGGTTAGGCGGCGTTTCCCCAAATACAAACGCCGCCTAACTGCTCATCTTGGACGCTAAACGCCGCCTGCCTGTGGTTTTTGGACAGCGAGTGCGATCACATGGCGGGCCATCTGCCCGCGCGCTGCTAGCCGATGACGACGAGGAGGGCTCCCTCGCCCACACCCACGAGCGGATGGGGATCGCGTACCTCGTTGGAGACGCCCAGATGGTCGCTGGAGCGCAGCACCGCGCCCTCGAGCTCCCATGCCAGGCCGCGCTCGACCACGCCGCGGGCATCGCCGCCAGCAGAGAACACGCTCACGCGCACGCCCGCGCGCAGGCCCCCGTCTTCGCAGTGGCAGGCGGCCGGCGCCCAAGGTGCGAGGTCGACCAGCCCGTCGCCCGGCACGAGCGCAACGAGGGCCTGTCCCCCACCGCTCAGCACGCCCCATGCGCCCTGCTCGCGAAGCCACAGGAGCACCTTGGCGGCCGCCAGCGTGTGGCCCACGTCCCCTCCCAGCGCGCGGTGCAGGTGCAGCTCGCGCGCACCCAGCTCCAGCGCGCGGCGCACGCAGACCATGAGGTCGGTGTCATCCTTCGCACAAGGCAGCACCCTCACCGGGCAGCCGGCCTGAGCAGGCGCGCCGCCCTCAAGCGAGTCGAAGTCCCCGATCAGCTCGCAGGGCTGCAACCCTGCTTCCAGGCAAGCCGCATACCCGCCGTCTGCGGCAATGAGCAGCTCACCTTCCCGCAGCTCGAAGGGCTCCAGCGGCACAGGCGCTGCGGCAACGATATGACAGACGGCGCTTTTCACGTAAAAGCCTCCTCGTGCAGTCTCTTTGCCACCGTTTGAGAGCGTGGCACCTCCCGCCCCCGACGCTGCAGCTGCGCTCCCTGCCCGTTTCGGCGTGCGCGGGCAAAAGGCGCGCAGCGAGCGCAGGGTGCGGGCATCCTAGCCGTAGGTCGTGTACATGTAAACGGTGAGGAACACCATCCCCACGGCTACGGCCACCGTGAGGATGATGCGCGCCTTGTCGGACAGCTTGCCCAGCAGGCGCTCGCCCGCGGGGTAGAACAGCCAGGTGAAGGCGAAGAGCAGGGCGGCGATGAGGACGTCGTTGACGATCCACGCCTGGCCCAGGATGTTGCCGGGCAGCTGGGAGTTGTCCCACAGCGGGTAGTTGCCGAGCTCGTCGGGCTGGTTTTGCAGGAAGCCCTGGCAGAGCTCGGCCGCCATGGCGACGAAGATGCTCACGATGAAGAAGTGCACGCCCGCGCGCAGGCCCGACTGCCGCCAGCGTATGAGCATGAGGCGGTAGGGCACCAGCACGATGGAGGCGATCACCACGCCCACCCCGTAGACGAAGAAGGGGTGGAGGGGTGGTTCCACACGCCCGAGTTGGGGTCGACGATCCCGAAGAAGTGGTCGTTGAACATGCAGTAGACCCACTCGCACCAGTGCCCCACGACGGAGAACACGCAGAAGTTGATCACCATGCTGCTCCAGAAGCGCCAGTCCCTCAGGCGCTCGAAGCCCTTCTTCCAGATGGTGGCGATGTCGTTGGGGGTAGGGGCGCCGCCTGCGGCACCGCGCCTGCTTCCCATTGCCCCTCTCCTCTCGACTGCCTTCTCGAACTGCGATTTTATCCCTGCAGCTTCTCCTCGAGGCGCTGGACCTTGCCCTCCATGGTGTTTTCGAAGCCGGGGCGGATGTCTGCCTTGAGCACGACCTCCGTGCGGATGCCGCGCTCGGCCAAGACGAAGGTGGCGCGCTTCACGCAGTCCATAACCTCGTCCCACTCGCCCTCGATCTCTGTGAACATCGAGTAGGTGCGGTTCTTGAGGCCGCTGGCGCGGATGACCTCGACCACCTCTGCCACGTACTGCGAGAGCTCCTCGCCCTCCCCGAAGGGGGCGATCGCAACGGCGACCAGGGTGTTCATCTAGGCCTCCTGCAGGGTGAAGGGATAGGCCGCCAGAGTGGCGGGGCTGGTGTTGTAGAGCGAGTCGATGAAGGCGACCTTGAAGCTGGCGGGGCCGTGGGCGCCCGCCTCGGCGTCTACGCCGGCCAGGTTGTAGGCGATGGTGCCGGCGAGCGCTGCGGTGAAGGCATCGCCGCACGCCGCGAAGACCGCGCACACGCCGCCCAGGCTGCAGCCCATACCGGTGATGCAGGGCATGAGGGAGCTGCCGCCTTCGACCAGGGCCACGGTGCTGCCGTCTGTGACGAGGTCGACCTCGCCGCTCACGGCCACCGCACCGCCGGTGTAGCGCGCCAGGGCGACGGCGGCGGCGCGCGCCTGCTCCACGCTGTCGGTGGAGTCCACGCCGCGCACACCGCTCTGCTGCGCGGGCTCCAGGCCCCAGAGGTCGGCCAAGGCGATGGCCTCGCTGGCGTTGCAGCGGATGATGGTGGGCTTGCACTCCTTGCAGTGCCTCAACAGCTTGGTGCGCAGCGCGCCGATGCCCAGCCCAACGGGGTCGACGACCCAGGGGGTGCCGGCCTCGTGCAGGGCTGTTGCAGTGGCGGGGATGGTCTCCTCGTAGACGGGCATGAGCGTGCCCATGTTGAGGTACATCGCCTGGCTGCCCGCAAGCTGCATGCCTTCGTCCGGCAGGTAGACCATGGCCGCGCTGCCGCCCACGGCCAGCTGGGCGTTGGCCACGAAGTCGATGGTGACGAAGTTGGTAACAGAGGGCGCCATGGGGTTGGTTGCGCGCACGGTAGCGGCGCACTCCTGCAGCATGGCGCGGATGGCGGGTTCTTCGAGCATGGGGTGGTCCTTTCTCGCAAAAAACAGTGCTTGAGCTGGCGGTTTGCAGCGCTGGCGCCCTACTCCTTGATGATGCGGAGCAGCTCGGCGGCAGCGGCCCTGATGTCGGGCTGGGCGATGATGGCGCTCACCACCGCGTAGCCGGCGAAGGGGTGCGGCTTGCACAGGGGGATGGTGGCGGCGTTGACGCCGCCGATCACCACGCAGGGCCCGCCGAAGGCCTCCATGATGGCGTCCATCTCCGCAAAGCTCAGCACGCCGGCTTCTGGCTTGGTGGCCGTGGGCGTCACGCCGCCGATCCCCAGGTAGTCGGCGCCTTCCGCCTTGGCGCGCAAAGCCTCCTCCACGGAGTGGGCGCTCACGCCGATCACAGCGTCCGGGCCCACGATGGCGCGCACCTGCGGCACGGGCGTGTCGTCCTGGCCCACGTGCACGCCGGCAGCGCCTACGGCGGCAGCCACCTGCGGGTTGTCGTTGATGATGAGCCCCGCGCCGAACGCGTCCGTGATCGCCTTGCAGCGCTGCGCCACTGCAAGGAACTCCTCGTCTGAGGCGCTCTTCTCGCGGATCTGCACCAGGGTCACGCCACCGCGGCAGGCGGCCTCGACGGCCTCCTCCAAGGTGGGAGTGCTCATGAGCTTTTGGTCGGTGACCAGGTAGAGCGTGTAGTCGAGTTGGGGTTTCACGCCGCGCACCCCCTAGATGTAGTTGCCCGGGACATCTGCCAGGGCGTCGTTGACGGTCTTGACGGCGCACATCTTGCCGCACATGGTGCAGGTGCCCTCCTCGCCCTTGGGCGCGCTCTCGTAGATCGCGCGGGCGGTCTGGCCGTCGATGGCCAGGCGGAACATCTCGTCCCAGTCGAAGGCGTGGCGGGCGTCCGCCATCTTGTTGTCGCGCTCGCGGGCGCCGGGGATGCCCTTGGCGATGTCACCCGCATGGGCGGCGATGCGCGCGGCCACGATGCCCTCGTGGACGTCGTGCACGTCCGGCAGACGCAGGTGCTCGGCTGGCGTCACATAGCAGAGGAAGTCGGCCCCGTTGGCTGCGGCGATCGCGCCGCCGATGGCGCAGGCGATGTGGTCGTAGCCGGCGGCGACGTCGGTCACCAGCGGCCCCAGCACGTAGAAGGGCGCGTTGTGGCAGAGCCGCTTCTCGATCTTCATGTTGGCCGCGATCTCGTCGAGCGCCATGTGGCCGGGGCCCTCGATCATCACCTGGACGTTGTGGTCCCAGGCGCGGCGGGTGAGCTCGCCGAGCTCGATGAGTTCCTGGATCTGGGCGGCGTCGGTCGAGTCGTCGATGCAGCCCGGGCGGCAGGCGTCGCCTAGCGAGATGGTCATGTCGTACTTGTAGAGCAGCTCCATGAGCTCGTCGTAGTGCTCGAAGAAGGGGTTCTCGTTGCCAGTGATGCGCATCCAGGCGAACAGCAGGCTGCCCCCGCGAGAGACGATGTTCATCTTGCGGCCGCTGCGCATGAAGGCCTCCACCGTGCGGCGGTTGATGCCCGCGTGGATGGTGACGAAGTCCACGCCGTCCTTGGCGTGCGCCTCGACCACCTCGAAGAGGTCCTCCCAGGTGATGGAGGCGAGGGGCTTTTCCAGGTAGCCGATGGCATCGTACATGGGCACGGTGCCCACCATGGCGGATGACTTGGCGATGAGGTCGCGGCGGAACTTGGAGGTCTTGCCGCAGTTGGAGAGGTCCATGATGCCCTCAACGCCGAACGAGAGCGCCATGTCGACCTTGCGCATCTCGACCTCGTAGTCGTGAAGGTCGCCGGAGACGCCCAGGTTGACGTTGATCTTGGTGGAGAGGCCCTCGCCTACGCCCCAGGGGTCGAGCGCGGCGTGGTTGTGGTTGGCGGGGATGGCGATGCGCCCGGCGGCGACGCCCGCGCGGATGAACTCGGGCTCGCGGCCCTCCTTGGCGGCGACGCGCTCCATCTGCGGCGTGACGATGCCGAGCTTGGCGGCTTCCATCTGGGTCGAGTAACTGGCGGTCATGGTTCTCCTTCCTCGAGGGGTGTGCATTCGTTTGGGGACAGGCCCCGTTGCGGTTGGGGGACAGGCCCCGTTGTGCAGTTTGGGGACAGGCCCCGTGGGTCGAGCGGTTGGGAGACAGGCCCCGTTGCGGTTTGGGGACAGGCCCCGTTGTGCAGTTTGGGGACAGGCCCCGTGGGGGGTTGCGGTGCCTCCGCGGGGCGGAGTCGATCAGGTAACGGGGTTGAGCAGCTTGGAGCCGCAGCCGGGCTGCCAGGCGCGCGCCATGCAGGCCTGCAGCAGCGCGTGGGCCTCGCCCACTGCGCGCGGCAGCTCCAAGCCGCGCGCCAAACCGCAGGCGATGGCGGTGGAGAGTATGCAGCCCGTGCCGTGGAACTCGCCCTCCAGCCGCGGTGCGCTGTAGCCGATCGGGCGGCCCATGATGGCGTCGCGTTGGCCGGGGCCCACGTGCACGCGCACGGCGGGCACGTGCTCGGCGCTGCTGGGAACGAGTGCCGACGCAAGGGCGAGCTCGAGCGCCGCCGCTGGCCCGAAGAGCAGGTCGCAGGCCGTGCCGCCGCTGCCGTGGCCGCCCTTCACGAGCACCGCGCCCGCACCAGCTGCCATGAGCGTGCGGGCGCTCCACGCAGCCAGCACCTCGTCGGAGGCATGCAGCGGCTCTGCCGCAGAGGAGTTCTCTGCCGTGGTGGAGCCTGAGAGCATCTGCTGGCAGTAGCCGGCCAGGGTGCGCCCTTCCGGCAGGTTGGGCGTGAGCAGGCTCGCAAGCGGCAGCAGGTGGCGGCAGATCGCACGGCCCACGACCTCGCGCGGCCCGCGGCTGTCTGTTGTGGCAGCGAGCACGGGGTCAACGACGATTGGCAGCTGCGGGTTGGCCGCGCGCTGCCGGGCCAAGACGCGGGCAACGGCAACGGCGGCCTCCGGGCTGCCCAGCATGCCCACCTTGACGGCAGCAACAGGCAGCTCGCTGAACGCTGCGCCCACCTGCGCCTCGATCACGCCCGGGTCCACCAGCTGCACCGGCCCGAACGAGCAAGTGCTCTGCACCGTGACGCAGGTCAGCGCTGTTGCCGCATGCGCCCCCAGGGCCGCAGCGGTCTTGACGTCTGCTTGGATGCCGGCACCGGCGCTGCTGTCCGAGCCCCCGATGGCCAGGATGCAGGTTTCCACGGCGTGCCTCACCTCCAAACCCCGCATTACCGGGGTCGTGTTGTACGGTCGGGGCGGCGCCAGCCCCCTCTCAGCCACCTGCCGGCAGCTCCCGTTGGTTGAAGAATACGGGGCGATGGTACCACGCCCTGCAGCCGTCTCCGGCTGCGCGGCTGGCCGCAGTCCAAGATGTGGGGTTAGGCGGCGTTCAGTGTCCAAGAAAGCGCGTTAGACGGCGTTCGCAAAAGGAGCAGGGCCCCTCCCGTTATCCCGAGCACAGCAAGCGTTAGCGAGCGGAGTGGCGAAACCACGGCCCGCGTACAGAGGTCTCCCGGCTCAGCTGGAGACCCTTCGACTCCGGCGCCTTCGGCGCCTGCGCTCAGGATGACGGAAAAGCGGCACTGCACCCCGGGCATGCTGCCCCCGGAGCGCCCGGAGCATCGCATGCCCTGCGGCCCTTTGCCGCCAGCCCCCTACAGCTTCTTGGTGTAGCTCAGCTTGACCCAGCCCGTGTTGTTCACGTAGCCCCAGGTCTTGGCGCTGTTGAGCTTGGTGATGCACACCGTCTGGCCGCTCTTCAGCGCACCGACAACCGCAGCGCTGGTCGAAGCGCTCTTGCGCACGTTGAGGCTGCTGGCCGTCACCTTGGCGTTGTAGGCGCCCTTCACCCACGCCCCGTAGAGCTTCTTGGCGCCGGTGCTGCCCTTCTCGATTGCAAACAGCGGCGCGCCAGTGCAGGCGCTGGTGGTGTACCAGCCGGCAAAGCCGTAGCCCTTGCGGGTGGGCAGCGGCAGGTCGAAGGTGGCGGTGGTCACCTTATAGCTCGACATGGGGTTGGCGGGCATAGTGCCCTTGGCAAGCGTGTACGTGATCTTGTAGGTCTTGACCTTCCACTTGGCGCAGACGACAACCTCCTCGCCGGCCTCAGCCTGGACCTCGGTCACCAGGTTGCCCTCGCTGTCATACCAGCCAAGGAAGCTGTAGCCCTTGCGTGTGGGAGCTGACAGCACCGTGGCCTGGGAGGGCAGCACCTTGGAGGGGTTGGCCGCGTTGTTGGTGCCGCCGTTCAGCGTGTAGCTGATGGTGTAGGTCTCCTCCTGCTTCCACTTGGCATAGACGGTGACCGTCTTGTTCTTGGTTGCCTTGACGCTGGTGACCAGGCTGTCCTCCTGGAAGTCCGGCGTGGTGTACCAGCCCTCGAAGGTGTAGCCGCTGCGTGTGGGCGCGGCCAGCTCGGTGGCGTTCTTGGTCCAGGCGCTGGCGGGGTTGCTCGCGCTGTTCGTGCCGCCGTCGAGCTCGTAGACGATGTTGTAGGTGTTCTTGGTCCACTTGGCAGTGAGCGTCACGGCAGGGTAGTCGGCCTTGCTCACGCTGGTAACCTTGGTGCCGTTGGCGTACCAGCCCTTGAAGCTGTAGTACTTGCGCGTGGGCTCTGCCAGCTCCAGCACGCCGCCCTTGGGATACTCGGTCACGTTGGCGGGGTCGTTTGTGCCGCTGTTCATCACATAGCAGATGGTCCCGCCGGGGATGGGCGCCTTGACGTCAGCGCTGTTGAACTCGTCGTTGAAGATGATGTTGGTGTCCACGCGGTTGATGCCGTCGTTTGCGCCGGTGACCCACCCGCGGCTGGTGAACTGCCAGAGGTCGAGGTAGTCACCGTAGCTCTTCATCGCCACGGGGAAGCTGCTCGCCGAGGGGCGGCAGTACGAGCACTGGGAGTTGTACTGCGCCACCCACTTGCTCCAGCCGTAGTCGTTGAAGACGTCGTCTGTGAGGTAGCTCATGAACCAGCTGGTGGAGGCGTAGATCCCCACGTTGTAGCCCTCGGCTGCGATGGTATTGCAGAAAACGGCGGCCATGCGGGCGAGCATCTCGTTGGAGGGGCGCACGCTCGCTTCCTCGAGGTCGTAGTACACGGGCAGAGCGAGGTCGCTTGGCTCGAGGCCGGCCTCGCGCAGGCAGCGCAGCACGTGCTGGGCCTCGCCGTAGGCCATGGTCTCGTTGTAGGCGTAGGAATAGAGGTAGACGCCCATCTTGATGCCGTACTGCTTGGCGAGCTTGGCGTTGCGGGCCCACTGGTCGTCATCTTGCGAGCTGTAGTCCTGGCCGTAGCCGCAGCGGATGATGGCGTACTTCATGCCCGCGGCCTTGATTTGCTTCCACTTGATGGTGCCGTTGTGCTCGGAGACGTCGATGCACATGGCTTTCGCCCCAGAGATGGCGATCTTGGCCGAGCCACTGTAGAAGCGGTCTGTGCCGTAGGTCTCGTGCCAGGTGGTGGGGCAGGCGCTGGCACTGCCGCTCACGGCGATGGGCTCGCTGGTGGCCGCGATGGCGGCAACCGGGGTGGCGACCAATGCGATAGCGGCGAGCACGGCGGCGGCTCGCGCGAGGAGGGTGCGTTTCATACTGTGTTTCCTTATCTGTTGCGCAGCGGGCGCGCTGCACTAGCCATAGTAGCAGCAGCCCGCATTCCTGAAGGAATTCTTCACCAATCCTGCGCGCTGGGCATTAGCCCCACATTGGAGCTACTGCAACGCGCGGGTGGGCGTTGTGCAAGCGCCGGCCCTCCCCTGCCCGGCAGGCCGCCGGCTTACAGGGCGCTGCCAGAATGCGGGGCATCGGGCCCGGTTCGCTAGAATGGGGCGGTGATTCGGTTGGCCACGTTGTCTGCGTTAGGGGGACGGATGCACGCTCGGGAAGACACGCTGCAGGCGCTGCTTGAGCTGGGCGCCGCCATGCTCCTCAACGGGGCCGAGGTCAACCGCGTGGAGCGGCGGCTCGAGGAGCTGGGGTGCGCCTACGGCGCCAGCGCGATGAGCGCCTTCGTCATCACGGCCAGCATGCTGGTGACCATGGAGTTCCCAGACGGCACGCAGCTCACGCAGTCGCGGCGCATCCTGGGCGCCGGCGTCACCGACTACCGCGTCATCGAGGGCCTGGACCGGCTGGCGCGCGAGTGCACAGCCCAGCCCTGCCCGCCGCAGGAGCTGCAGCAGCGCGTGCGGGAGTGCCAGCAGCTGCCGTCAGACCGCGCGGGCTTCTACATCGGCAGCGTGCTGGCCGCGGCGGGCTTTGCCGTCTTCTTCGGCGGCGAGTGGACGGAGGCGCTGGTAGCCGGCGTCTTCGCCCTGCTCGTGGCCTTCATACAGCGCAAGTGGGGCGGCCTGGCCCCCAACCTCATCATCTTCAACCTGGTCTGCTCGCTCATCGCGGGGCTGCTCATCTGCGCTGTCTCGCAGCTGCTGCCGGAGCTGCGCGTGGACAAGGTGCTCATCGGCGAGGTCATGCTGCTGATCCCGGGCATCGCCATGACCAACGCCATCCGCGACATGCTCATGGGAGACACCATCGCCGGCGTCATGCGCTTTGTGGAGACCTTGCTGTGGGCGGCCGGCCTGGCCTGCGGCTTCATGACAGCTCTGCTGCTCACGGGCGTCACCGCGGCGGTGGGCCCCGGTCTGCCGGCCACGCCTGCGGGCATGGCGCTGCAGACAGCCATGGCCTTCGTGGGCTCGCTGGGCTTTGCGATGATCTTCCACCTGCGCCGCCGCTGGCTCATGGCGGCGAGCCTGGGCGGCATGCTCAGCTGGATGGTCTACCTGGGCGTCACGGCGGGCCTGGGCACGGGCGACATCTTCCTGCCCACCTTGGTGGCAAGCGCCTTTGCCGCGCTGTACGCGGAGGTCTGCGCCCGCGTGCTCAAGACGCCCTCGCTGCTCTTCGTGATCCCGGCTGTGATACCGCTCATCCCCGGCGCCGCGCTCTACTACACCATGAGCTTTGCCGTGGTGGCAGACTGGGCCACCTGCAGCGAATACCTGCTGCGCACCCTGTGGTTTGCCGCGGGCATCGCCGCCGGCATGTGCATCACCTGGGCAGTCGAGGCCACCCTGCGCCGCAGCCATCAGCTGCGCAGCTGAGCCCGCCGGGCCACAGTGCCTCAGATGTAGAAGCCCTTGGTCACCACGTCGACCACACCCAGGATGCGGCGCAGCTCGAGCTGCACCTGGGGCTCCCATTTGATGTAGTGGCGCAGCAGCAGCACCTTCACGCCGTCTGCCTCGAAGGTGCGCGCCGCGTCATGCTGGGCGGTCTCGATGCGCCGCCCCTTGGGGATGAAGGCGAAGACCTCGCCTATGGCGCCGCCTCAACTGCTCGCCTGGGCCACGTCCACGCAGACGAAGGGAGTCCCGCGGCGCTGCAGGTCGTCGCGCAGGCGCGCCCCGATGACGAGCGCGGGCGGCTGCAGGCCCGCCGGTGCGGGCTCCGGAGCGGGCATCAGGCCGCAGGCCAGCTGGTCTTCGCAACTCATGAGCTAATCCCCTCCGTGTCTATCTCGCCCATATGGCGGTTGCCGTTGTAGCTGAAGCGTAGCTCATCTCCAAGCGCAAGGGCAGGGGTGGTGACGATGATCTTGACGCCGCCGCACATGAAGACGGCCGCGGCCTTGGCCTCCAGCCGCTTGGCGAGCATCCCCTTGGGCACGTAAGCGAAGACCTCGCTCGTGTGCCTGCCTCAACTCACGCAGTCGATGATGTCGACGGCGATCGCGTCTGCCTTCTTGGCGCGCAGGTGGGCCCTGAGCTCCTCGTCGATGATGATGTGCGGCTGCATGCAGCGCCCCCTCTCGCTCGCGCCGGCCAATGTGTACAGTCTAGCCTTCCCCCAGCTGCTTGAGACCGTAATCAGTGCGGCCCTCGCTGCGCTCTGCCAGCTGGTCGAGCACGGCCAGCAGGTCCCAGGGCAGCTCGTCTTCAAAGCTCAGAACCTCGCCCGTGATGGGGTGCTCGAAGCTCAAGCGGTAGCTGTGGAGGAACTGCCTGCCCAAGCCCAGCTCCATGCGCTGGGCGGCATCGCGGTTGCGGGCTTTGACGTTGGCGGCGCGGCCGTAGACCGGGTCTCCCACCACGGGGTGGCCGGTGTATGACATGTGGACCCTGATCTGGTGGGTGCGGCCCGTGTAGAGCTTGCACTCGAGCAGGGTGTAGCCGTCGTCTTGGCGGCCCGCCCAGAAGCGCTCGAGCACGGTGAAGGTGGTGACGGAGCTGCGGGCCAGCGGGTTGGTGCTCACCGCCATGCGCATGCGGTCGCGCTCGTCGCGCCCGATGGGGGCGTCGACCATGCCGGTGTCGCGCGCGATGTTGCCGTGAACCAGCGTGCAGTAGCGCCGGTCCACAGAGCGCATGCGGATGTCGTCTTGCAGGCGGGCGGCCGCGAGGTCGGTCTTGGCGGCCAGCATGAGGCCGGAGGTGTCGCGGTCCAGGCGGTGCACGATGCCCGGGCGGTCCTCGCCCTGGACCTCGGCCAGGTTGCCCGTTCCGCAGTGGGCCACCAGGGCGTTTGCCAGGGTGTCGTCCCAATGCCCGCGCGCGGGGTGGCACACCAGGCCGGGCTGCTTGGAGAGCACGATAATGTGCTCGTCTTCATAGCGGATGTCGAGCGGGATGTTGTAGGCGGGCACGATCGCCGCAGGCTCGCCGCTGCGCGTGGGCGCCTCGATGGAGACCTCATCGCCTTCGAGCACCAGGCGCTTCTTGGTGGCGGCGGCCCCGTTGACCAGGATGCGGCCGCTCTCGATGAGGCGCACAGCCGCGCTGCGGCTGGCGACGGCCTCGATCTGAAGCGAGGCTACGAGCGCATCGAGGCGCTGGCCCTGCTGCCCTGCGGTGACTATGTGGACGAAGTTCTCTGCCACGGCCCCTACGCCCCGCCTCCCCTCTTCCTCGCATCGCCCGCGCCGCTACCGTCCTGGCCGAGGTCCATGAAGAAGACCACGTAGACCATGAACAGCACCACGCCGCAGGTGACGCAGATGTCTGCCACGTTGAAGACGGGGAAGCTGATGAAGGTGAAGTCGATGAAGTCGATGACGTACTGGTAGAGCACGCGGTCGACGGCGTTGCCGATGGCGCCGCCCAAGATGAGGCCCGCTGCGAGCACATCGAGCGCGCCATGCTCCTTGACAAGCAGCATGAAGGCGATGAGGGCCGCCCCTATCACAACCGCCACCCCCACGAACACCAGGGGAAAGCCGTCGCCGATCGAGAAGGCGGCGCCGGTGTTGTGCACCATGGTCAGGCGCACGAGGCCCAAGCTCGGCCCCTGGGTGGTGCCCAGGGGCAGGGCCGCGACCGCCCAAGCCTTGCTCAGGCGGTCGAGGACAACGGCCACCAGCGCGATGGCCGCGAATATGCAGAGGCTACTCCTGCGGCTCAAAGGCTTCCACAACCTCGTGGCAGCGGGGGCACAGGCCGTCCCCGCCCAACTCGCGGACGTTCCAGCAGCGCGGGCACTTCTCGCCCTGGGCAACGCTGACGCTCGCCGCAAGCTCCGGGCCCTCCTGCAGGCTCACGCTGGAGACGATCAGCAGCTCGGCGAGCTGCTGCGCGCCGCGGGCCTCGAGCACGGCCAGGACCTCCGCCGGCGCGCTGATGCTCACCGCAGCCTCCTGGGTCTTGGTGATGCCGAGCGCGGCCTTGTTCTCCTCCATCGCCTTGGTGGCGACTGCGCGGGCGTCCATGACCACCGCGTAGTCGGCCAGCAGCTGGGCGCGCTCGTCGGCGCCGAGCTGGGGCACGAAGTCCTCCTCGAGCGGCCAGCCGGCAAGCTGCACGCTCACGGCGTGGTCCTGCCCACGCAGGCCCTGCGGGTACTCCTCCCAGACCTCGTCGGCCGTGAAGGTGAGGATGGGGGCCAGCTGGCGCACCATGGCCTCGAGCATGTTGGCGAGCACGCTCTGGGCGCTGCGGCGCTCGACGCTCTTGGCCGCGCTGGAGTAGAGGCGGTCCTTGACGGCGTCGAAGTACTCGGAGCTGATGGCGACGATGAAGTCGTACCAGGCGTGGTAGACGGTGTGGAAGCTGTACTCGTCGTAGGCCGCGGTGACCTTGTTGGTGAGCTCCACCAGGCGGGCGAGCGCCCACTTGTCTGCCTCGAGCATCTGCTCGGCGGTGACGAAGTCCTCGTTGGAGAAGTCGTAGAGGTTGCTCAGCAGGTAGCGGTAGGTGTTGCGGATGCGGCGGTAGGCCTCGGAGGTGCGCTGCAGGATCTCGTCGCCGATGGAGACGTCCTGGCTGTAGTCGACCGAGCCCACCCACAGGCGCAAGACGTCTGCGCCCAGCTCCTTGATGACGTCTGCCGGGTCGATGGTGTTGCCCAGCGACTTGGACATCTTGCGGCCGTCCTTGTCCAGGGTGAAGCCGCAGGAGATGACGTTCTTGTAGGGCGGGATGCCGTAGGCCGCCACGCTGGTGAGCAGCGAGGACTGGAACCAGCCGCGGTGCTGGTCGGAGCCCTCGAGGTAGACGTCGGCCGGGCGCTGCAGGTAGCTGCGGGCCTCGCACACGGAGGTGTGGCTCACGCCGGACTCCCACCACACGTCCAAGACGTCCTTCTCGGAGCTGAGGCTCTCGACACCCGCGCCGCAGTGGGGGCAGCAGGTGCCCTCAAGCAGGAAGTCCTTGGGCTCGTGGGTGTACCAGGCGTCTGCGCCCTGGGTGCGGAAGAGCTCGATGACGGCGTCGAAGGTCTGCTCCGTGGCCACGGTCTCGCCGCACTTCTCGCACTTGAAGACCGGGATGGGCACGCCCCAGAAGCGCTGGCGGCTGATGCACCAGTCCGGGCGGTCTGCCACCATGGCGCCGATGCGGTTGGAGGCCCAGGAGGGGTACCAGGTGACCTGGTCCTGGATGGCCTTGGAGGCCTTGGCGCGCAGCTGGGTCTCGTCCATGGAGACGAACCACTGGGTGGTGGCGCGGAAGATGACCGGCTCGTGGCAGCGCCAGCAATGCGGGTAGCTGTGGGAGATGTCCACGTGCGCAACCAGGGTGCCCTGCCCGCGCAGCCACTCGATGATCTGGGGGTTGGCCTCGTCGGTGGTCATGCCGGCCCACAGGCAGCTGCCCTCGTAGAAGCGGCCCTCGTCGTCGACGGGCATCTTGATGTCCTTGATGCCGTTGGCCAGGCAGGCCTTGTAGTCGTCGACACCGTGGCCGGGGGCGGTGTGGACCGCGCCAGTGCCGGTGTCGAGCGTGACGTGCTCGCCGGTGAGGATGACGCCGGTCTCGCCCGCATGGATGGGATGGTGGTAGCGGCCGCCCTCGAGGGCGCTGCCCGGGCAGCTGACGCGCTGGCCGCCCTGCTCGAGGAAGGAGAGCTCGCCCCAGCCGGCGACTGCCGCCACGGCCTCGGAGAGCTCGGCGGCCATGATGACCAGCTCGCCGTCGACCACGGCCGCCACGTACTCGGCCTGCGGCGCCAGGCAGACGGCCTGGTTGGCGGGCAAGGTCCAGGGGGTGGTGGTCCAGATCACGACGTTGGCGCGCTCGATGCCGGCTGCCTGGGCTGCAGGCGCGAAGGGCGCGGGCAGCTCGGTGAGGCGGAACTTGACGTAGATGGAGGGGCTCACCTCGTCGCTGTACTCGATCTCTGCCTCGGCCAGGGCGGTGTGGCAGTGCGAGCACCAGTGGATGGGCTTGCGGCCGCGGTAGACGCTGCCGTCGAGGTAGAGCTTCTTGAAGATCTCGATGTTGCCGGCCTCGTACTCAGGCAGGTAGGTGAGGTAGGGGTTGTCCCACTCGCCGCCCACGCCCAAGCGCTTGAAGCCCTCGCGCTGGCCGTCGAGCTGCTTGGTGGCGTACTCGCGGCAGATTTTGCGGAAGGTGGGGGTGTCGACCTTCTTCATCTTCTGGGGGCCGAGCTGGTCTTCGACCTTGTTCTCGATGGGCAGGCCGTGGCAGTCCCAGCCGGGCACGTAGGGGGCGTAGTAGCCGCGCATGCTCTTGTACTTGACGATGATGTCCTTGAGGACCTTGTTGAAGGCATGGCCGATGTGGATGGGGCCGTTGGCGTACGGGGGCCCGTCGTGCAAGACGAAGGGCTCGTTGCCCTTGTTCGCCTCGAGGACCTTGGCGTAGAGGTCCATCTCCTCCCACTTCTTGAGGCGCTCGGGCTCGCGCTGGGGCAGGCCGGCCTTCATCTTGAAGCTGGTCTGCGGGAGGTTCATGGTGTGCTTGTAATTTGGTTTGTCAGACATCTCAATCTCGCTTTGCTGTGGTGTTCGTGTGGCGCGGGCACGGCGGCCCATCGACTCGTGCAAACCTATGTAGGGGCCGGGCGCTGCTGGCGTGAACGCGCCAGCGCCCTACCCCTACACAGTTTGCCCAAGCAGATGGAGAGGGGCCGAGGACATGGCCTGCGGCCCCTCGCCTTCCCTCGGCAGGCCGTGTCCTACATGCCCTGCTCGAGGTGCTTGGCAATGTGGTCGTTGAGGGTCTCTGCCAGGTGTGCGAGCTCGGTGGTGGGCATGATCACACGGGAGACCAGAAACGCGGGGACCTCGCCGTCTTGAGCGTTGGCGTGATCGACGTAGAGGAAGTCGATGCGGCTCTCTGCGCCGGTGGTGGAGACGATGGAAGCATTGGAGTAGGTACCGCCCAGGTTCTCCGGGGAGGCCTCGACGCGCAGCTGGACTTCATCTGCCATAAGGTGAACCGTCCTTTCAAACGGACTTGGGTACAGACTAACGAATTGTACCGTATGCGCCGCTGCGCACCAGACTCCAAGCGCGCGCCAGACGGCCAACGCCTCCTAGAGCAGCTGCGCGGCGCGCTCCAGCAGCTCCCGGCGGCTGTTGGGGAGCACGCCGTCCACCACCAGGGAGAAGAGCGCGTCCTTGGCCTCGCCCAGGCGCGGGCCCGGCTCGAAGCCCAGCTCGATGAGGTCGCGGCCGTTGACGGCCAGGTCGCGCGGGGAGAAGACCTCCATGGTCTGGAGCACCTCCTCCATCAGCTGGCGCGACTGCGCCAGGTGCTCCAGGTTCTCCGCCATGTTCACCTGGCTGTGGGTGCGCATGTCCGCCTCGACCAGCTGGAAGAGCCGGCGGCACAGGGGCTCGCCGAGCTTGGCCAGCCGCCGCCTCATGGCCTTGGGCGTGAGCGGCAGGGGCCGGTCGTGGTTGAGCACGAGGGTGCAGACCTCGCTGGTGACGGCGTTGGGCAGGCGCAGGCGGTGGCAGACCTCGCGGGCCAGGGGCTCGCCGGCCTCCGGGTGGCCGTAGAAGTGCCCGCAGCCGTCCTCGTCCGTGAAGAAGCAGCCGGGCTTGCCGATGTCGTGGATGAGCGCGGCCAGGCGCAGCACGGGCTGTGGCTCGATGATGCCGCAGGAGCGCACGCAGTGCTCCCAGACGTCGTAGACGTGGTACTTGCTGCGCTGCTCGAAGCCGAACATGGGCTCCACCTGCGGCAGGAAGGTGCCCACCACGTCGCGGTACTCGAGCAGGACCTCCACCGCTCCGGGGCCGCAGATGAGCTTCATGAACTCCGCTGAGACGCGCTCCATGGCAACCGGACCCAGCAGCGCGCGGTCCTCGTGGAGGGCGGCGGCGGTGGCGGGCTCGAGCTCGAAGCCCAGGGTGCTCGCAAAGCGCAGGGCGCGCAGGATGCGCAGGCCGTCTTCGGCAAAGCGCTGGTGGGGGCTGCCCACGCAGCGCAGCACGCCGGCGCGCAGGTCTTCCCGGCCGCCGGTGACGTCCACCAGGCCGCGGCGGGGGCTGTATGCCATGGCGTTGACGGTGAAGTCGCGGCGCAGCAGGTCGCCCTCGACGCTGGGCAGGAAGCTCACCTGGTCGGGATGGCGGCCGTCCGAGTAGCTGCCGTCTGAGCGGAAGGTCGTGACCTCGAAGGGCTCGTGGTCTGCGTGCACGGTGACGGTGCCGTGCTGTATGCCGGTGTCGAAGGTGGCAAAGCCGGCCGGCGCGCAGAGCTCCTTGACCTGCGCGGGCAGGGCAGCGGTGCAGATGTCCCAATCGTTGGGGGCGCGGCCCATGAGGGCGTCGCGCACGCAGCCGCCCACCACGTAGGAGGCATAGCCGGCGCCCTCCAGGAGCTCGAGCACCCGCAGGGCGTTATGTGGGACCGTGATTTCCATGCAGCCGAGGGTACCACGCCGCCCCGTGCACCGCAGCGCAGCGGCCGCAGCGGCAGCGCTAGCGGCCGGTGACGGGCACCATGCCGGTGTGCAGCGCCGCCGAGCCCATGAGGAAGGGCTGGCAGTTCACGCCCACCAGGCCGCAGCTGCGGAAGAGCTCGATGAGCTCGTCTTTGCGCAGGAACTCCATGGTGCTCTCGTAGAGCCACTCGTACTCGTGGCGCTTGGAGAAGCCGCCGCCGAGCACAGGCATGCACTCCTTGTAGTAGACCTTCCAGAAGGGCTCGATGAGCTCGCTGTCCGGCACGGAGGCGTCCAGGCAGGCCACCAGGCCGCCGGGGCGGGTGACGCGCGCCATCTCGCCCACCACCTGGGCGTAGTCGGGGGTGTTGCGCAGGCCGAAGCTCACCACGCAGGCGTCGAAGGTGCCGTTGTCGAAGGGCAGCTCCATGGCGTTGCCCTCGACCAGCATGACGTTGTCCATGCCGGCGGTGCGCTCGCGCGCCACCTGCAGCATGTTGGCCGAGAAGTCCAAGCCCACGGCCACCACCTGGGGGCTCGCCTTGGCGATGCGCTCCGTGATGTCGCCCGTGCCGCAGCAGACGTCGAGCACGCGGCCCACGCCGTCTGCAGGGCAGGAGGCGACGGCTGCGTCTACCAGGGCCTTCTTCCAGATGTGGTGCATCCCCAGCGAGATGCGGTCGTTGGCGGCGTCGTACTGGCTGGCAACGGACTGGAAGACGCCGTGGACATGCTCTTTGGCCATGTGGGTGCTCCTTGCGGTGCTGCGGCGCGCGGGCGCCGGGGCTTTAGCGGTCGTTGGTGAATACGCTGAGATAGTACAGCAGCTGCATGATCGAGGTGAGGGCCGCCGCCACGTACGTGAGGGCTGCGGCGGTGAGCACCGTGCTGGCGCCGGAGCCCGCCAGGCCCAGGGTCTCGTTGGCGTAGGCCAGGCCGCGGCGCGAGGCGTTGAACTCGACCGGCAGGGTCACCACCTGGAAGAGCACCGCGAAGCCGTAGACCACGCAGGCAAGCAGCACCAGATTGGCCATGTTGAGGAAGATGCCGATCATCAGCAAGACGAGCCAGGCGCTGGAGCCGAAGTTGGCCAGCGGTACCAGGGCGGTGCGCAGGCGCAGGGGCGTGTAGCCGCAGGCGTGCTGCACGGCATGGCCGCACTCGTGGCAGGCGACGGCCGCCGCGGAGACGCTGGTGGAGCCGTAGATGCCCTCGGAGAGGCGCACCACCTGGGTGGCGGGGTCGTAGTGGTCGGTGAGGGTGCCGCCCACGCACTGCACCTGCACGTGGCGCAGGCCGTTGTCGTCGAGCATGCGGCGCGCCACCTGGGCACCGGTGAGGCCGGTGCGGGAGTCGACGCGCGAGTACTTCTTGTAGGAGTGGTTGATGTACCACTGGGTACCGAAGCCCAAGACCACGGTGACGATGATGAGGGCCAAGTAATCCATGGCAGCGTCCTTTCGTCGCAGAAACGCACCTATCCTACCTGCTCCCGGCCGCGGGCGCGCGGCAGAGCGGGCAACGTCACCGAATTGTCTCCCCTAGCCCTTGATGCGCGGGAACATCGAGGTGGGCGTGGCGGCGAAGGTGCGGCAGGCGTCGATCTTGCGGTGGGCGTTGCCCATGCGCAAGTCGAGCTCGGCGCAGCTGTCCGCGCAGGCGCGCAGCTCCTCGGAGAGGCTCTCCGCCAGCTCCGGCTCGAGGTCCTGCTTGTAGCGCAGGCGGTGCTCCAGCTCTGCCCAGAGCTCCATGGCGATGGTGCGCAGCTGAATCTCCACGCGCACGAGCTGCTTGCCCTCGGGCGCGAAGATGGGCACCTCGACGATGAGGTGCAGGCTGCGGTAGCCGTTGCTCTTGGGGCGCTTGATGTAGTCCTTCTTCTCCACAAGCGTTATGTCGTCTTGCGAGAGGAAGGTGTCTGCAACGGAGTAGATGTCCTCCTCGAAGGGGCAGAGGATGCGGATGCCGGCGACGTCGCTGAGGTTCTCGCGGATGGAGTCCACCGTCACGGGCAGGCCGCGGCGCTCGAGCTTCTCGGCGATGCTGGCCGGGGACTTGAGCCTGCGCTTGATCGTGTCGATGGGGTTGTAGGAGCTGTTCACGGTGAACTGCGTGTTCAAGACGTTGAACTTGGTCTCGACCTCCATGATGGCGCATTGGTAGAGCGAGATCAGGTGCCTGTATTCCTCAGAGTCGACCAGCTGTTCCATTCACTCAGCCTCCCTTGCTCGGCGCGGTCGTGCCCCTCAAGGATAACGGGAGCGCAGCGGGGGCGCGCCAATCTCCACCAAACGGATGCAAACGCGGCACCGTGCCGCAAGCGCCCGCAGGCCGCTGCCCTAGCGCTGCTTGGGGCGGCCGTCGTAGCGCACCTGCTTCTTGGCGCCGCCGGCAGGCGCCTGGCCGCCGCGCGAGGAGCCCTGCCCGCTGCGGCGCGGCTCCTGGCTGCCACCGCGCTGGGCGCCCTGCCCGCTGCGGCCGGCGCTGCGGCCGCTGCGCGGTGCGATGTCGACGAGCTCGACGTCGAGCCCCTGGGAGCGCCTGCCGCTGCGCGCGCCCTGGGTTCCCTGGGCGCTGCGCTTGCTGCCGGGCTGCTGGCCACCGCGCACTGCCTGGCCGTTGCGCGCGCCAGATGCGCTGGCGGCGCTGCGTGCGCCCGCCTGGCTGCCGCTGCGGCCCGCGCGGGCAAAGGCCTGCCCCTGCAGCCTGCCGCCCTGCTGCGCGCCGCGCGGCGTGCGGGCGCTGGGCGCGTCATCCTGCGCGGGGGCGGGTTGCTGCGCGCGGTGCGGGGGACGCTGGGCGCTGCGGCCCCCCTCCATCACGAGCAGGTTGTCGCGGCGGCGCTCGCTTGCGATGTCGAGCCTGCTGGCCCTGGAGATGCCGAGGACAAGGCCCACTATGATCATGGTGGCCAGCAGCGAGGAGCCGCCGTAGGAGATGAAGGGCAGCGCCTTGCCGGTGACGGGTGCCATGCCCACCACGCAGAGCATGTTGAGGCAGGCCTGGAAGCCCACCATCGTGGTCAGCGAGCCGCAGAGCACGGTGGAGAAGAGGTCCGGCGCCATGTGCGAGATGCGCAGCCCCGCATAGACGAACAGCGCGAAGAGCAGCACCGTGCCGGCCGCGCCCACGAGCCCCAGCTCCTCGCCGATGACGGCGAAGATGAAGTCGTTGTAGGCGAAGGGCAGGTAGTTGTACTTCTGGCGCGAGAGCCCCAGCCCCGTGCCGAAGACGCCGCCGCTGCCGAAGGCCAAGAAGCCCTGGATGCTCTGGTAGCCGGCGCCCTGCGCGTCTGCCCAGGGGTCGAGGAAGGTGGTGATGCGGTCCAGGTGGTAGGGCTGCAGGAACGAGACCGCGGCGAAGTAGAGCCCCACGATGCCCACGGCGGCTGCGATGACGTACCACGGGAAGCCGTACAGGAACAGCAGCGCCAGCAGGCCCACGAAGAGGATCATGGCGGTGCCGAGGTCGGGCTGCTTGTAGATGAGCAGCATGGTGACGACGATCACGACCAGGCAGATAGCTATGCCCCGGATGAAGTCGAGCTTGCCCTCGCTTATCCGCTCCAGGTGGCAGGCGATGAAGATGAGCAGGGTGATCTTGGCAAACTCCGCCGGCTGAATGCTGAAGCCCGCGATCGTGATGGAGCGCTCCGCGCCGTAGAGGCTGCTGCCCAGGCCCGCGGCCACGAGGCCCAGCATCAGCATCGCGGCGCCGTGGATCAGCCACGCCACGCGCGGGTCCGCCCAGATGCGGTACGGCGCGGCAACGCAGACCAGGCAGGCGACGAGCCCTATGGCAAGCCACATCACCTGCCTCTTGAAGAAGAAGAACGGGTCGTTGCCAAAGTCGCTGTCCGAGTAGGCGGTGATGGACGAGGCCGAGTAGATCATCACCAGGCCCAGGACGCACAGCGCGACCACGGCCAGGATGAAGAGCAGGCGCGGGCCCATGATGAGGGCCGGCGCGCCGAAGAGCTTCGAGCCCTCCTCAGCGCGGGGGCGCTTGGCGCCGGCGGCCTTGGAGCCGGCAGCACCCTGGGCGCCGCGCGAACGCCCGCGCGTATCGTCGGCCTTGGCGCCCTTCTTGGCGCTCGGGGCCTCTTTTCTGCCGAAGGGCAGCTGCATGCTAGCCCTCCAGCGCGGCTACCAGGCCCTTGAAGACCTCGCCGCGGTGGTTGAAGGAGCTGAACTCGTCGAAGGAGGCACAGGCCGGGGAGAGCAAGACGACCTCGCCAGGGCGCGCTGCCTGGGCCGCGTGGGCGAAGGCCTCGCGCATGCCGGGCTCGCGCGCGAGCTCGATGCCGCTGCCCTCGAATGCCCCGTAGAAGCGCTCCGCCGCCTCGCCGTAGACCACGGCCAGGCGCACCGGGCCCTTGCAGGCCTGGACCAGGGGCGCGAGGTCGGTCCCCTTGTCGCGCCCGCCCAAGAGCAGCACGATCGGCTGCCCGGGGAAGGCCCTGAGCGCCACGAGCACGGCGTCGACGTTGGTGGCCTTGGAGTCGTTGTAATAGCCCACGCCGCCCACGGTGCCGCAAGGCTCGATGCGGTGCTCGAGCGGCGCGAAGGTCCTCAGGCCCTGCGCCACGCCCTGCGCGCTGCAGCCGTAGCCCAGGGCGCAGGCGGCGGCGGCCAGGGCGTTCATCACGTTGTGGGGGCCCTTGATCTGCAGCTCGTCTGCACGGCACAGCTCGCTCAGCTGCCCGCCCAGGCTCACGCAGAGCATGCCGTCTGCACGCTCGAAGGCGCAGTCGCCCTCCTGCTGCACGCCGGCGCACACGGCGGTGACGCCCTTTGCGCGCAGGGAGTCGACGAGCTGCTCGCTGCCGGGCACCTCGGCGCAGACCACGGCCGTGCAGCCAGGGCCCATGTTGTCGAAGACCTTGAGCTTGGCCTGGGCGTAGGCCTCGAGGCTGCCGTGCCAGGAGAGGTGGTCCGGGGTGATGTTGAGCAGGGCTGCCACCCGCGGGGCAAAGCGGCTGGTGGAGGCCAGGCCGTAGGAGGACATCTCGGCCACGAGCGCCTCGCCCTCGCGGCGGTGCTCCACACTCTGCGTGCAGGTGTCGCCGATGTTGCCGCAGGGGTAGGCCAGCTTGCCCGCGGCGTTAAGCAGGTGGGCGAGCAGGGACGTGGTGGTGGTCTTGCCGTTGGTGCCGGTCACCGCCAGCCAGTCATGCGGAGAGAGGCGGAACGCGTACTCGCACTCCCCCACCAGCTCGGCGCTGGCGGCCTGGGCGCTCTTGTAGAAGGCGCTGTTACACGAGATGCCGGGGCTTGCGATGCAGAGCTCGTAGCGGCCCTCGACCTCCTCGGTGTCGAAGACGACGCGAGCCCCCGCGCTGAGCAGGGGCTGGGCAGCTTGCTGGGAGGCGTCTGTTGAAGGGCCTGCGTAGACGGTGACGGCGTCGCCGGCCGCCAAGGCGTGCCGGGCAGCAGCCGCCCCGGCCTTGCCCAGGCCGAGGACGAGCACGTTGGACATGGTGCCTCCTTACATCCGGGTGGCGAAGTACGCCACGAAGCCGAGGCCCGCGAGCAGGGCCGTGATGATCCAGAAGCGGATGACGACCTTGGTCTCGCTCCAGCCCTTCTTCTCGAAGTGGTGGTGCAGCGGGGCCATGAGGAAGATGCGCTTGCGGGTCTTCTTGAAGTAGGCGACCTGCGCGATGACGGAGAGCGCCTCCACCACGAAGATGCCGCCGATGATGAGCGAGAAGAGCTCGGTCTTGGTGATGACGGCGATAGCTGCGAAGGCCGCGCCCAGCGCCAGCGAGCCGGTGTCTCCCATGAAGATGCTGGCCGGGTAGCAGTTGAACCAGAGGAAGCCGATGCACGCGCCCGCGGCCGCCATGGCGAAGACGCCCAGGTCGAGCATGTTGCTGGAGTAGCAGATGGCCGCCATGACGCCCATGGCGATCATCACGGTGCCGCCGGCAAGGCCGTCGAGGCCGTCGGTGAGGTTGACGGCGTTGGACATGCCCGCCATCAGCAAGAAGACGAAGACCACGTAGAGCCACGGCACGTAGACCCCGCCGATGTGGAAGCCGAGGAAGCCCAGGTCGATGCCGAAGTTGACGAAGGGGATGGTCACCACCGGGCTCACGCCCAGGGCGTTCACGGCGATCAGGCAGAAGGCCACGCTGATGGCGGTGAGGCCGACCATCTTCTGCGCGGGGGTGAGGCCCAGCGAGCGCTCCTTGGCGACCTTGGCTGCGTCGTCGACGAAGCCCAGCAGGCCGGTGAGCAGGGTGGCCGCCGCGACCAGCAGCAGCTGAAGGTCGGGCGCGTGGACGATGAAGACGGACAGGCACATCATCAGCAGGATGACGACACCGCCCATGGTGGGCGTGCCCTGCTTGACGAGATGACCCTCGGGGCCGTCTGCGCGCACCTGCTGGCCGATCTCCCTGTGGCGCAGCAGCTTGATGAACGCCGGCATCACCGCCACGGTGAGCACCATGGAGATGACCAGCGCCAAGAAGAGCTGGAAGGTTGGGTAGTGGTTGAACATGCTCAGCATCTAGTTGACAATCTCCTCTGCGATCTTCTCGAAGCCCATGAAGCGCGAGGCCTTCACGAGCACCGTGTCCTGGGGCTCGAGCCGCTCCTTGAGGAAGGCGACGGCTGCGGGGACGTCTGCGACCTGGGCCACCTCGAAGGGCGCCTGGCCCTCGCGGGCGCCCGCGGCGATCTGCGCGGCCAGCGGGCCCACGCACAGCAGCAGGTCGAGCGCGGAGCCGGCGGCGAAGCGGCCCACCTCGCGGTGGAGCTCCCCCTCCTGCTCGCCCAGCTCGCCCATGTCCCCCAAGACGGCGACGCGCCTGCCGGGGCAGCTCATGCGGCCCAGGGTGGTGAGCGCCGCCCTCATGGAGTCGGGGTTTGCATTATACGCATCGTTTACCACGGTGAGGCCGCTTTGCGCGCGGGTGAGCTCCATGCGCATGGAGCTGGCCTGCGCCTGCGCCAGGCCGGCAGCGATCTGCTCGGGCGACTCGCCCAGGTAGCTGCCCACGGCGGCGGCGGCCAGGGCGTTCATCACGTTGTGCTCGCCGGGGATGCCCAGCTCCACGGCCACGGGCTCCTCGGAGCCGATGAGCAGCGTGAAGCGCGCGCAGCCGTCTGCGCCGATCTCGACCTGCTCGGCGCGCACGTCGGCGCCCTGCCCCAGCCCGAAGCGGGTGACGTGCAGCTCGTGCTCGGCGGCATGGGCAGACTCCAGGAGCAGCTCCGTCATGTCGTCGTCGGCGTTGACGACGGCCATGCCGGTGGGCGGCAGGGCAGCGACCATCTCGCCCTTGGCGCGGGCGATGTTCTCGCGGCTGCCCAGCAGCTCCATGTGGCAGACGCCCACGTTGGTGACCACGGCAACGTCGGGCCTGGCCACGCGGCAGCCCGCCGCGATCTGGCCCATGCCGCGCATGCCCATCTCGACGACGAGGACCTCGGTGTCGGCCGGGGCGCCCAGCACGGTGGCGGGCATGCCCAGCTCGTTGTTTCGGTTGCCCTGTGTGGCCACGGTCCTGTAGCGCTGCTGGAGCACGGAGAGCAGCAGGTCCTTGGTGGAGGTCTTGCCGGTGGAGCCGGTGACCCCCACCACCACGGACCTCAGGGTGCTGCGCCAGTAGGCGGCTAGGTCGGCGATGGCGCGGTAGCCGTCCTCGACCACTGCCAGCGGGCAGGCGAACTCCCCGGCGATGGCCAAGGTAGCCGCTCCCGGCTCGCGCGTGCACACCACCATGGCGGCCCCGCTGCCGATGGCGGCGGCGATGTAGTCGTTGCCGTCGACGCGCTCGCCCGGCAGGGCCAAGAAGAGATCGCCGGGCCTCACCTTGCGCGAGTCCCAGGTGATGCCGCTCACCTGGGTGCGCGTCGATTCCTCGTCTGAGTGCAGGACGCCGCCGATGGCGTCCATCACCTCTTGAACTGTTAGTTGCATAGCTCGTCAAGACCTTCCGCAGCCACCTCGCGGTCGTCGAAGTGGTGCTTTGTCGTTCCGATGATCTGGTAGTCCTCGTGGCCCTTGCCGGCGATGAGGACGGAGTCGCCCGGCTGGGCGAGGCCCAGCGCAAAGCGGATCGCCTGCGCGCGGTCGCTGATGACGTGGGTGCGCTCCTCGCCGCCCTCCATGCCGGGCAGGATCTGGGCGATGATGGCCTCCGGGTCCTCCGTGCGGGGGTTGTCGGAGGTGACGACAGCGATGTCTGCGTCGAGCGCCGCGCGGCCCATCTTGGGGCGCTTGGTGGCGTCGCGGTCACCGCCGCAGCCGAACACGCAGATGACACGCCCCGGGGTCACGGCCTTGCAAGCGCTGATGGCCTTGGCCACGCTGTCAGGGGTGTGCGCGTAGTCCACCAGCACGCCAAAGCCGGGCTCGGTGTTGCGCTTGCCCACCACGCGCTGCAGGCGCCCAGGCACCTGGGGCGCTGTCTCCAGCGCGCGGCAGATGAGCTCGGTGCTGTAGCCCAGCCCTAAGCCGATGCCGAAGCACACGAGCGCGTTCTCCACGTTGAAGCGGCCCACCAGCGGCAAGGTGATCTCGAGCTGCTGGCCGGCGGCCTCGATGGAGAGCTGCGTGGAGTGCGGGGCAAAGCTCGCCTGCAGCAGGCGAACGTCTGCCTCGGGCGCGCTGCCCACGGTGATGGGCGTGCGGCCCACGGAGCGGCACAGCTCCGCCAGCCTGCGGCCGTACTCGCCGTCGGTGCAGATGACGCACGCGCCGACGGGGTGCTCGGTGAACAGGGCGGCCTTGGCGCGGAAGTAGGCCTCCATGGTCTTGTGGTAGTCCAGGTGGTCCTGGGTCAGGTTGGAGAAGGCGGCCACGGCAAAGCGCGTGCCCAGGATGCGGCCCAGGTCGATGGCGTGGCTCGAGACCTCGAGCGCCGCCACGCCCACGCCGGCGTCTGCCATCTGGGCGAGCATCATCTGGAGGTCGCGGCTCTCCGGGGTGGTGTGCAGCGACGGGCGCACCTCGCTGCCGATGTGGCACTCGACGGTGCCCATGAGGCCCGCGGTCTCGCCCGCGACCTGCGCCATGTGCTCCACCAGGAAGGTGGTGGTGGTCTTGCCGTTGGTGCCGGTCACGCCCACCAGGCGCAGCTTCTCGCTGGGCTGGCCGTAGAAGCGCGCGCTGCCCAGGGCGAGGGCCTTGCGGGCGTCGTAGACCAGGAACTGAGGCGCGTCGAGCGGCAGCGGGCGCTCGACCACCAGCGCCGCGGCACCGCGCTGCACCGCGTCTGCAGCGTAGTCGTGGCCGTCTGCGGCGGTGCCGGGCACGCAGAAGAACAGCGCGCCGGGCTGCACCCCGCGCGACGAGAACTCGACGGACGCGACCTCGAGCGAGGCGCAGGCCCCCTCGAGGGGCTCAACGTAGACGTCTTGCAGGATGTCTGCGACGCTCATCTGGGCAGTCATGGTGTCTCCCCTCTTCAGCAGGGTCAAAGCTCGAATGCTCAAGCCAGAAAGCTCAAGATTCCAGACTAGTCCTCTGTCGAGCCAACCTGGTAGCGGTTTGCAGCAAAAGACATGATATCTGCGAATACCGGCCCGCAAACGGGGCCGCCGCCCTCGTCGGTCTTGGGGCGCTCGATGGTGACCAGGCAGACGAGGTCGCAGTCGGACTCGTCGATCCACCCGCAAAAGCTCACGATGTAGGCGCCGGCGATGTAGGAGCCGGTGGAGCCCGCGACTTCCGCGGTGCCCGTCTTGCCGACCACCTTGAGGCCCTTGATGGCCGCCGCCTTGCCGGTGCCGCTGGTCACCACGCTGCGCAGCATCTTGGTGACCTTGTCGCAGGTCTTCTTGTTGGCGGCCTTCTTGGTGGCGCCGAGCTTCTCCGCGTACTCGGCGCTCTTCTCGGCGTTGTTGGGCAGGCTCACCAGGAAGTGCGGCACGCGCATGGTGCCGCCCTGCTCGATGGCGCCGTACGCGCGCACCATCTGCATACCGGTGACGGCCACGCCCTGGCCGAAGGTGATGTTGGCCGCCTGCACGCCGTCCCAGTCCTGGGTTTCCTCGAGCATGCCGCTCGCCGCGCCCGGGAAGTCCACCCCCGTCTGCTCGCCGAAGCCGAACTTCTTGTAGGTCTTGTAGAGCTTGTCGAGGCTCACCTTGCGCGAGGCGAGCACCGTGCCGATGTTGGAGGAGTCGGCGATGATGGTCTGCAGCGACATGCGCTCCGTGCCGCTGCGCTCGTGGGAGTCCGTGACCGTGTGGTCGTAGACCTTGAGCTTGGCCGGGACGGAGAACACGGTGGAGTTGTCGGCCTTGCCGGCATCGACTACCGAGTAGGCGGTGAAGGTCTTGAAGGTGGAGCCGGGCTCGTAGGAGTCTGCCACGCTCCACAGCTTGCCGGCGTCGTAGGTGTAGGCGGTCTTCTTCTTTTCCGTGGTCTTGGTGAAGGAGGCGGCAGCGTAGAGCTCGCCGGTGGCGGCGTCCATGATGGTGACGGAGCCGCCCTGCGCCTTGTACTTGGCGATCGCGCTCTTGAGGCTCTTCTCGGCCTTCTGCTGCAGCTTGATGTCGAGCGAGCAGATCATATCCTCGCCGTCTTGGGCGCTGTTGACCACCAGGCTGCCGCCGGCGATGGGGATGCCGGTGTCGCTTTTCTCCTGCTGGATGGAGCCGTTGACGCCTGCGAGCAGCGTGTCGTACTGCAGCTCCAGGCCCGAGGTGCCGCGGTAGGCCTCGCTGAGGTCCGTGCGGCCGGCGATTTGGTCATCGGGGACGATGTTGCCGTCTTGGTCGAGCATCTTGAGGCCTACGGTGCCGATGACCTGGCTGCCGGTCTGACCGTTGGGGTAGACGCGGGTGGAGTCCTCCTCGTAGTAGACGCCCTGGAGGCGGGCGTCCTTGAGGGCCTGCCTGAGCTGGGCGGCGAGCTCCTTGTCGCAGCGGCGCTGCACTACCACGTAGGCGGTGCCCTGGCGGGTCACCATCTCGTAGTAGTCCTCGTACTTCTTGTCATAGGTGGCGCCCAGCTGCTCGAAGAGGATCTTGGCCACCGCCGCCTGGGGCTCCTCGAGCTGCGCGCGCTCTGCGTCGCTCACCGCGGCGGTGTAGTCGATGTCGTTGGGGTTGAGGTTGATGGTGGTCGACTCGATGCTCGAGGCGATGACCTCGCCGTTGCGGTCGTAGATGGTGCCGCGCTTGGCGACGTCGACCGTGGTCTTGACGGCCTGGTCCTCGGCGCGCGCCGCCAGCTGCGGGGCGTCGAAGACGCACAGCTTGAGCAAGCCTATGAAGATGATGAGTATGACCGCGGCGAAGAAGCCCAGGATCACCAGCTCGCGGTTGAAGCCGCCGTCAGGCGCCTGGCTCCTGCCGCGCGCGAAGTCGCCTCTGCCTGCCACGGGCACCGCCTACTTGGTAGAGCTCAGGACAGAGTTCTGCACGCTCTTGAGGGTGGAGGAGATGCTGATGGAACCCGTGCTGTCGAGCATGGTCTGGGCAGGGAGGGCGACGGTGATGCGCTCGGTGGTCTTGGGGGCGCTCATCCCCAGGCGCGTGGCCTTCTTCTGGATGTCCGTGGGGTTGGAGAGGACGGCGTGGCGGATCTCGAGGTCGTTGCCGGCAGCGCGGGCGTCCTCGATCTGGGTCTGCAGCAAGGCAGAGCTCTCCAGCGCCTGGACGGTGGAGACGGAGAGGAACACGCGGACGCTGCAGATGACGGCCAGCACGGCCACGGCCGCGATGGCGAGCTTGAAGCCGCGGACCGCCCCAGGGCTGAGCTTGACGGCGCGCTGGGTGCTCTTGCCCTCGCCGGGGATGACGGTGTAGCGCTCGCGGGGCTGCTGCTGGGGGGCCTGGGAGTCGAGCTGGCGCGCTGCGCTGCCGTAGTACCCGCCCGTGCGGGTCCCGTACGCTGCGCTGGAGCCGTAGCGGCTGCGTGCTGCCTGCGCCATGGTGCCTCTCCCTTCCTGTCCTCCCAAAAACCTAGAGCTTCTGGGCTACTCTCAAGACCGCGCTGTGGGCGCGGGGGTTCTCTTCGACTTCCGCCTTGCCCGCCTTGACGGGCTTGCGGGTGATCACGCGGAGTACCGGCTCCTTGCCGCACACGCACACCGGGAGCTCCGGTGGGCAGGTGCAGGGGTTGGCGGCCTTGCGGAAGGCCTCCTTGACCATCTTGTCCTCCAGCGACTGGTAGGACATGACGGCGATGCGGCCGCCCGGGTTGAGCCACCTGAGGGCGGCTTCGAGGGCGCGGCTGAGGACCTCCATCTCGCGGTTGACCTCCACCCGCAGCGCCTGGAAGCCGCGCTTTGCGGGGTGGCCGCCCTCGCGGCGGGCCTTGGCGGGGATGGCCCGCTTGATGACCTCCACCAGCTGGAAGGTGGTGAGGATGGGCTCCTCGTCGCGCTGCGCCACGATGAACTTGGCGATGCGCGACGCCCACTTCTCATCCGAGTAGTCGCGAAGAACCCGGGCGAGATCTGCTTCGTTGTAGGTGTTCACGATCTCTGCTGCGGTAAGGGTGTTGTTACCCGGGTCCATGCGCATGTCCAGCGGCGCGTCCTCGCGGTACGAGAACCCGCGCTCGGGGAAGTCGAACTGGGGCGAGCTGACGCCGAGGTCGAAGAGGATGGCGTCAACGCCGGGGACCTCGGCCTCGACCAGCAGGCGGTCCATGTCGCCGAAGTTTCCCTTGAGGAGCAGGGGCGGGGTGTCGAGCCCGCAGCTCTGGAGCCGCTTGCCGGCGGTTTCCAGGGCCATGTCGTCTTGGTCGATGCCGATCAAGATGCCATGGGGCGCGATGCGCTTGGCTGCCTCGAGGGAGTGCCCTGCCCCGCCCAAGGTGCAGTCGAGGTAGACCGAGCCGTCGTGCAGCTGCAGCGCCTCCATGCATTCCTCGAGCATGACAGGGATGTGCCGGTATTCCTGTGTCAATGTGCGGCTCTCCCCTAGATCAAGAAGTCGTCGAGCGAGAAGCCGGCCATGGCTTCCTCGTAAGCGGCTGCATCCCAGATCTCGACGTGGTCGTCGTCACCGATGATGTAGACGTCCTTGGTGATGCCTGCTGACGCCCTCTTCTTGGCGGAGAGGGTGATGCGGCCGGCGGAGTCGACGGTGGCGTTTTCCGCACTGGCGTTGAGGCCCTTGCGGAACATGACGTCCTTGGCACTGCGGGGGTTGTACCCGCTGGTGCCGTCTTCCCGCTGGGGGAAGAACGAGTCGACCCACGCGTCGAAGGCTTCTTCGGAGAAGACAGAAAGTGCCCCGCTTACGCCGGGCACCACGATGACCTCCTCCGGGAGGGCCTTACGGAACTTGGCAGGCAGCGACACGCGACCCTTGGCGTCAACGGTGTGTTGGTATTCGCCGTGGAATCGCATGCCGTCCTTCCAAGTGTGAGCAAAGGGGTGAAACTTTGGCAGCCCCCCTGGGTTTGTTTGAGTTTCGTTTGGGGAGCTGCTGAAGACAGAATATCCCTTTTTGCCCCACTTTCAAGGTTATTTATCCCCTTTTATCCCACCATATAACCCACTGCGACAGCCTGTCCCCTCGCTTGAACACAACATCTTGTGGTCTGGTTCCATCCCACCCCTAAATCTTTGAATGAATGACGTGGGAGCCCCTCCCATGACTTTTTTGTGAACGCCCCACCCTCCCCCACCGGGGCCTGTCCCCAAGCGCGGGGCCTGTCCCCTTTCCGCACGCGGGGCCTGTCCCCAAGCGCGGGGCCTGTCCCCTTTCCGCACAGGGGCCTGTCCCCAAGTGCTACGGGGGCCTGTCCCCTTTCTGCACGCGGGGCCTGTCCCCAAACGTGCAGGGGCCTGTCCCCAAACGTGCAGGGGCCTG
>JBJEHN010000018.1:34519-37236 GCA_051876105.1 Coriobacteriales bacterium
CGCGGGGCCTGTCCCCAAACGTGCAGGGGCCTGTCCCCAAACGTGCAGGGGCCTGTCCCCAAGTGCTACGGGGGCCTGTCCCCGACCGCGGGGCCTGTCCCCAAACGCAGCGGGGCCGCGCTGCCCTGCGGGTGGCGGCGCGGCCCCTGTGGTCAGTGGTTGTCTGAGAGCTACTTGAGCATGTCCTTTGCGGATTGGGCGAGCTTCTCGCCGGCAGAGGCGGCCATCTCCGAGCCCTTCTCGGCGGCCTTGCTCGCAAGCGGCTTCACGGCATCGAGCATGCCGCGGCCCAGCTTGGCAACACCGCGGCCGACCGGCGCGAGCTTCTCGTCCACAAAGACCTCCGCCTTGTTTGCCGTGTCATCGCCCACCACAGCCCTGAAGCCCTTCTCGGCGACCTCCGCTCCGGTGCTCGCCACGGCCTTGACGCCCTTGCCGGCGGCAGAGGCGGCCTCCTTTGCCTCGGCGGCCATCTCCTTGGCGGCGGGCGCAAGGTCCTCCTCCGCGTACTCCTTCACCCGCTGGCCCCATTCGCGGCCCCATTCCTCGCCCTGCTTGAAGGCGGGGTCGTTCCTAGTCTCCTCGTCGATGACCTCCTTGCCGGTCATGTTCTGGTAGCCCGCGCCCATGAGAGCCACACCGCCGGCGATTGCGGCGATGCCCGGGCCGGGCAGGATCAGCATGGGGACACCCACCGCCGTGACGGCTGCTCCGGCTGCCATCTGCTTCACGCCCTTGGCTTTCTTCGGGTCCGCCGTGGTTGGGGGGACGTGCGCGGCCTCTTCATCGGTCACCTCGGCATCCACAACCACTGCCTCGTCTGAGACGGGCTCGCCCCCTCCCTTGCCAGGGTCGTCATCATAGCTGTAGGTGAAGTAGGCGTCGTCGCGCTTCTTGAACACAGGGGCTCCTTATGCAGTTGAATCTTGCTGTACATCCACATCTTAGCCCTCGCCGCACGCGGGCAACACAGCCACCACAGTCTCCCCACGAGGGCGTCACCCTCCCGCCACATTCGGGGACAGGCCCCGCGTTTGGGGACAGGCCCCGTGAGGCAGGACCTGCTTGGGGACAGGCCCCGATTGTCGCAAGCGTTTGGGGACAGGCCCCGGTTGCGTGCACATGGGGACAGACCCCGCGTTGCGCGCGTTTGGGGACAGGCCCCCACGGTAGGCAGGACCTGCTTGGGGACAGGCCCACGGCTTGGAACGGGGACAGGCCCCGATTGTCGCGCGCGTTTGGGGACAGGCCCCGGTTGCGAGGGCAGATGCAGAGCGGCCCCTGCTGGAAGCAGAGGCCGCTGGCGATTTCGTGTGATGGGGCTGCTGGGCAGCCGTGCGGGTTAGCGCTGGTTAAAGGGGACGATGGTGGCGGGGCGGCCGTTCTCGTAGACCAGCTTGGGCTCGCCTTCGATGAGCGGGGCGAAGTACTTCTTCGCCTCGTCGGTGATGCCGGCGTAGTCGGGCAGAATCCACGCTTTGGGGAACTGCTTGACGTAGTTGGCGAACTCACTGGCCGGGCCGGCGAAGAACTCGGCGCTGTAGGGAGCGTCCAGGTCAGTGCGCGGCTTGATGCCCACAACACTGGAGGTGAACACGCCGTCTGCAGAGCGCATGTGGGCGCTCATGCCCAGCTCGTAGGCCTCGGTGACGTCCACCAGGCTCTGGGCAAAGTTTGAGGAACGGGCAGCGCGGCTGAGGTCCTGGACCACGCCGCGGGGCGCGATGCCAGCGTCCACGATCATCTGCTTGAGCTGCAGGCCCGCGCCGCCCAGCACGGCGTGCGCAAAGCCGTCGTTGGCGCTGGCACCCGCGGAGATGTAGGTGCCGTCTGCGTAGCGGCCGCCCTCGGAGACGACGATGTAGCACTCGTTCTTCTCGTCCATGCAGCGCTTGACCTGGCCCAGGAAGGCGTCCTTGTCGAAGGGCACCTCCGGCAGCACCAGCAGGTCGACATCACCGCTCATGCAGCAGCTGGCAGCCAGCCAGCCGGCGTCGCGGCCCATGGTCTCGAGTACGAAGACCTCCGGGCGGGTGTAGGCGGCGTAGTCGAGGTAGGTTGCGTGGGTGATCTCGACAGCGACCTTGGCGGCAGAGGCGAAGCCGGGGCAGTGGTCGACGGGGACGAGGTCGTTGTCGACGGTCTTGGGGATGCCGATGAAGCGCTTGGCGATCCCGTTGGCCTGAGCCCAGGAGCTGAGGGCGTCGACGGTGTCCATGGAGTCGTTGCCGCCGATGTAGAACATGCACTCGATATCGTGCGCGTCCATCACCTCGACCAGGCGCTGGTAGTCCTCGGTCTTCTCGCGCGAGAGCTTGTAGCGGCAGGTGCCCAGGGCCGAGGACGGGGTCTGCTTGAGGATCTCGATCTCATGGCCGGAGAGCTCCGTGAGGTCGTAGAGCTTGTCTGCCAGGACGCCTTCGATGCCGTGGATGCCGCCGTAGACGCGGTCGTAGAAGGGGTTGAGCTGGTTGGCGCGGATGACGCCTGCCAGGCTTGCGTTGATGACGGCGGTGGGGCCACCGGACTGTGCGACGAGGCAGTTCCTCATTGGATGCTCCTTAGCTTCATACGGACGAACCTCTCCATTCTCCCACAACGGCCGCCGCCGCGCGCCGCCCGCAGTGGGCCTGTCCCCAAACGAAACGGGGCCTGTCCCCAAGCGCGCCGCCCGCAGTGGGCCTGTCCCCAAACGAAACGGGGCCTGTCCCCAAGCG
>JBJEHN010000018.1:37336-41656 GCA_051876105.1 Coriobacteriales bacterium
CGCCAAACGAAACGGGGCCTGTCCCCAAGCGCGCCGCCCGCACGGGGCCTGTCCCCAAAGGTTGTCCCCAAAGGTGACGCGCGCAGCAAAAAGGGCCTGTCCCCAAATGGAGGCAGGCCCCAGGCGCGGCGGGTGGAAGGGAGCGCTCAGCTGCAGCGCTTGAGGATCACGGCGAAGTGGCCGTCGCAGCCGCCCTTGGCAGGCAGGCTGGCGAAGAAGCCCTCCTCTGTGATGAACTGCTCCACGTCCTCGAAGGCGGGTGCGGCCTCGACGATCTCGAAGCCGCGGCCTTGCGGGCTCTTGAGGAAGGAGGCGACGACCTCCTGGTTCTCGCGGCGCAGTATCGAGCAGGTGGCATACACCATCACGCAGCCCGGGCGCACGCGCGGCGCAGCGCTCTTGAGCATCTGCAGCTGCAGCTTGGCCAGCGCGCTGACGTCCTTCTTCTTGAGGTTCCAGCGTATCTCCGGGTGGCGGCGCAGGGTGCCCGTGCCGCTGCAGGGCGCGTCGATGAACACGGCGTCGAACAGGGCCGGCAGCCCCCCGACCTCGTCGAGGCACGTGGCGTCTCCCGTGTGCGCCACCACGCCGGGAACGCGCTGCTCGGCCATGCGCTGGCGCAGCAGCTCCTCTTTGAAGGAGTGCACGTCGAGCGTGTGGATGAGCGCCGGCTCGCCGTACCAGGCATAGGCGTTGCGCTGCATGAGCATGGTCTTGGTGCCGCGCCCGGCGCCGATCTCGAGCACGCTGCCGTCTACCGGCACCATGCTCGCGGTCTGCTGCGAGGCGAGGTCCGCGGCAAAGCGCGAGCCCTCGAGGTAGGGGTTGTCCACGGTGAAGGTGGGCGCGGGCTCCAGGCAGGCTGCAAGGATGGCCTCGGTCTGCTGGATGCCGTACTGCATGAGCAGCGCGTCGACCAGCCACTGCGGCATGCCGAAGAAGCGCGCCAGGGCCTCGTGGTCCTCGCGCGGGTCGCCCCAGGGGAAGGCCTCGGCATCGCGCACCATCTTGCGCAGCACGGCGTTGCCC
This sequence comes from Coriobacteriales bacterium, assembly GCA_051876105.1. Taxonomy (GTDB): domain Bacteria; phylum Actinomycetota; class Coriobacteriia; order Coriobacteriales; family QAMH01; genus W2P13-069. The sequence continues at coordinate 38,366 of JBJEHN010000018.1, forward strand.
AAGCCGGCCGCCTTCTTGGCGGCGGCGCGCACCAGCTCCACGCCCTGGTCGACCACCACGTGCGCGGGCTTGTGCAGAAAGAGCAGCTCGTAGGCAGAGATGCGCAGGGCGTCGCGCACCTTGGGCTTGACGTCCTTGGGGCTGTTGAGGTTGCGGTCGATGAGCAGGTCGAGCGTCCCGCGCGTCATAACCACGCCGAAGACGAGCACCTGCATGTAGTCGAAGTCCTCTTGCGGGCCCTCCCACGAGCCGCGGCGGGCGTCGATGAGCTCGCGCGCGAAGGCCTCGCGCTCGCGCACCTCGCGGGTGAGCTCGAGCGCGGCGCGGCGCGCGGGGGTGAGCCGGGCGGCGTCGGCGCTCGAGGCAGCGCCCTGCCTCTTGCCGGCCACCTACACCGCCTCCCACACGGGGGCGGCGTTGCGCAGGCCGTTGAGCCAGCCCTGCACCGGCATCTCCTTCTTGCCTTGGGGCTTCACTGCCAGCAGCTCGAGCGCGCCGTTCTCGCAGCCCAGCACGATGCGCTTCTTCTGGAGGAGCACGGCGCCGGGTGCGACGGCATCTGCGGCGGGGCGCGCCTCCACGACCTGCACCTCCTTGCCGCACACGCTGCAGCGCGCGGGGGCGCGGTGGTTGGAGGCCTGGATGCGGCGCATGCAGGCGGCAGCGGAAAGCTGCGGCGAGAGCAGCGTCTCGTCCTTGGCAATCTTTGCGGCGTAGGTGACCATGGACTCGTCTTGCACCTGCCAGCTGTCCGTGCCCGCCTCGACGGCGGCCAGGGCCTCCACCATGCCGCGCGCGCCGATGGCGGCCAGCTCGTCGGTGAGCTGGTCGGTGGTCTTGCCGCCAACCGGCACCGAGCCGGCGGTGATGTAGTCGCCCGCGTCGAGCTCGAGCACCACCTTCATGGTGCAGACGCCGGCTTCCTCGTCGCCTTCGAGGATGGCACGCTGGATGGGGGCCGCACCGCGCCAGCGCGGCAGCAGCGAGGCATGCGCGTTGTACGTGCCCAGCGGCGGGATGTCGAGCACCTCCTGGGGCAACAGCATGCCGTAGGCGGCCACGACCAGCGCCTGCGGGGCGAGCTGCCTCAAGCGCTCCTGCTCCTCGGCGCTGCGCAGGGTGGGCGGGGTGAAGACGGGCAGGCCCAGCTCGAGCGCCGCAGCCTTGACCTCGCTAGGGCGCAGCTCCTTGCCGCGCCCGCTCGCAGCATCTGCGCGCGTGTAAACCGCCGCCACTTCATGGCCGGCCTCGACCAGGGCCCGCAGCGTAGGCACCGCATACCCCGGCGTCCCCATGAACACAACCCTCATAGACAACCTCCCCACCAAGGGACCGACAACTCAATGATCACAACACTCAAACGCCCACATGTCCTGCATTTCCCCCACAGGTTGAACCTCAAACCTCACAGGTTGGGCAAAAGTCAGCGAGGGTTCGCTGGGTGCGTGCAATGGCCCCGCGCCTAGGGCCGTAGCGTACTTCGCTACGTGAGGCCCGTAGCGCGGGGCCAGTGTGCGTGCCCAGCGAAGCCGCAGCGTCGAGACAAAGCCCGAGGAACGAGGGCTTAATGAACTTCTCCGGGCTTAGCTCCGCGGGCAACGGCCTCGTCGTACTCCTTGAGGGCCTGGATGCGGGCCAGGGGCGGCATGCGGTCGACGAAGGTCTTGCCGTCGAGGTGGTCGAGCTCGTGCTGCATGCAGCGGCCGAAGAGCCCGTCGCCTTTATAGCGCACGAGGTTGTAGTCCTCGTCGTAGCACTCGACCTCGACCCACTCCCAGCGCTCGACGTCGCCGTTGATGCCGGGCACGGAGAGGCAGCCCTCGGAGTTGACAACGGTTTCCTCAGAATGGTCGACGATCACGGGGTTGATCATGGTGATGGGGTTCTTCTTGAGGGGGCGGCCCTTCTCGTCTTCTTCGACCCAGTCGCAGTCGATGACGACGAAGCGCTTGAGCAGGCCCACCTGCGGCGCGGCGATGCCGACGCCGTCTGTCTTGTACATGAGCTTGGCCATGTCCTTGGCCAGGCGCTTGATTGACGTGTCCCCGATCTCCACTGGCTCGCTTACCTCGCGCAGCAGGGGGTCGGGCAGGGTGATGATGTTCATACCAACCTCCCTCAGGTTCTTCGCATACGGGCCAGAGTTTAGCAGCTGCAGGCACAGAAAAGGCGGGCCGCCGCGCGTTGTGCGGCAAGCCCGCCTTCTGCGCCGCAAAGTGCGCCGCTAGTTCTTGCGGTAGGCCAGCCAGTAGAGGATGCCCACGAACACAGCGCCGCCCACGATGTTGCCCAGGGTGGCGAAGAAGATGTTGTAGACCGCCCCGCTCCAAGCCAGCGCGCCCACGGAGCCGTAGCCCATGAGCGAGGCCACAGTGCCCATGGGGAGGAAGAACATGTTGGCCACGCAGTGCTCGAAGCCCATGGCGACGAAGGCGGTGACGGGGAACATGCAGGTCACGATCTTGTCGATGACGGTGCGGCCGGCAAAGCCCATCCACACGGCCAGGCAGACGAGGAAGTTGCACATGATGCCGCGGCAGAAGATCTCCAGCGGGCCGAGTGCCTCCTTGGAGGCGGCCACGGCCACCATCTGGTTGCCGATGGTGTTGTCGCCCGCCTTGATGGCCGCCACGCCGCAGCCCACCACCACGAGCACCAGCAGCAGCGAGCCGGCCAGGTTGCCGATGTAGACCACAACCCAGTTGCGCAGCAGCTTGAGCCAGGTGATCTTCTTCTCGAGCGCGGCGATGACCATGAGGGTGTTGCCGGTGAAGAGCTCTGCGCCGGCGATGACCACGAGGATGAGGCCGATGGAGAACATGGCCGCGCCGAAGACGCTGGCAACGGCAAAGCTCAGGGTCTGGTCCGCCTTGACGTAGGTCATGAACAGCGCGCCGGTGCCGATGAACAGGCCCGCCGCGATAGCCAGCCAGAACATGCGCCCCGCGCTCATCTGCGCCTTGGTCATGCCCACGGCCTCGGCCTTGGCCACAACGCCCGCGCCGGCCGCGTGGTCGGGTTTGCAGGCCGCGATGTCGGCCTTGGTGATCTCCTCTGCCATTGTGTCCTCTCTCTCCTCAAAACCGCAGGGCCCGCGCGCAGCGCAGGCCGTCCCGGTTCGTTTCAATGGATGGGGCTGATGATAGGCGAGCACAGCGCAGCACGGGCAGACGCACCCCCAAAAGGCCCCAATCCCGCCGCCGCAGGTGCATGCGGGGTCGGCGGGGCGCCCTGAGGGGGACTGACGGAGCAGAGCCCGAACGCAGGCGCCGCGGGAGCGAGGACTGTCTG